>NZ_JAMYNS010000008.1:0-339413 GCF_040319125.1 Mesorhizobium sp. M0938
GCTCATAACCTGAAGGTCACAGGTTCAAATCCTGTCCCCGCAACCAAACACAAAAACGGCCCGCTTCAAGCGGGCCGTTTGCGTTTGGGCGCGCCGGTCGCCTTCTCCGGCGCGGAAGCGACCATGTCGTCGAATTCGGGCCGCGTCGGCCCTACCTTAGGCCTTCCAGCTCGCGGATGCGTTTGGCGCCGTCGGCCTCGAGCTGCCGGGTGACGGCGCCAATCAGCGTTTCGGCCACGACGAAAAGAGCCGCGGAGGAATCCCAGGCCGAGGGCACAGCGGTTCGTCCGGCGATGACATGGCGGGCAAAGCGGGCGATCGGCGACAGCCACTGGTCGGTGAACAACACGATCTGCACGCCGCGCTGGTGCGCCGTCTCAGCGAAACGGACCAGGCTATCCTGGTAGCGCCTGATGTCGAAGATCACCAGCACGTCGCGCTTGCCCATGTCGATGAGCCGATCGCGCCAGACGCTTTCCTGTCCGGCGAGGTGAAAGACGTTGGGCTGGACGATGGCGAGGTGGGCGGCCATGTAGCGCGCCAGCGGATCGGTGAAGCGGCCGCCGATCAGGAACGTCTTGCCGCGTCGGTCGGCAAGCTTTGCGACGATATCGGCAAGCTGTTTGTCGGACAGATGCCTGAACGTCTCGCGCATGTTGTCGAGCGTCGCCTCCAGCATCGGCGACACCGCGCCGCCGTTCGGCGATGGCTGGTTGAGTGTCCGTGACGCTGGCGACTGCAGTTGCGCCGCCAGTTCGTCCTGCAGCGCCGACTGGAACTCCGGATAATTCTGGAAGCCGAGCCGGGCGACGAAACGCAGGATCGTCGGTGAGGAGACGCCGGCGGCAGCTGAGAACTCGGCGACCGTTTTCAGGCCAATCAGCGGGTAGCTGGCGATCAGCGTTTGCGCTGCGCGGCGCTCGCCCGCCGGCATCGCGCCGATGCGGTCCGAGATCAGTTCGGCAATACTCGAAATCATCTTTTCCCCACCCTTGGCCGCTTTGCCGAAATCGCGTTTGACAAAGCCCGACAAACTGTATGAAATCATCCACAGGGACGCAATGAGGCAAAATACGTAACATACGATACAGCGCTCCCTGGGGACGACAGGACAATGGAGACAGCACGGCCCGCCAGCCTTGCATCGCCTGAAACCGTGAGGGTGACCAACCCTGGCGGTTCGAGCCCTTTCGTGCTGACCTGCGACCACGCCTCCAACTTCCTGCCGCCGGAATTCGGAACGCTCGGCCTTGCTGCCGAGCAGCTTTCCCGCCACATCGCCTGGGACCCCGGCGCGCTGCCGGTCGCTCGCCGCATGGCCGAGGCGCTCGACGCGACGCTGGTCGAAACCTGCGTTTCGCGGCTTGTCATCGACTGCAACCGGCCACTGGATGCGCCCGACCTGGTGCCGCCGGTCAGCGAGACCACGGCCATTCCGGGCAATGCCGGCCTGTCGGAAAAGCAGCGCGCCGTGCGCATCGCCCTAGCCTGGCAACCCTTCCATGATGAGGTTGCGAGCATCATCGACAACAGGCTGGCGCACGGGCTCGAGACGCGACTGGTTTCAATCCATTCCTTCACCCCGGTCTACAACGGCACGAGCCGGCCCTGGCACATCGGCATTATCCATGACGAGGATCGGCGGCTGGCAGCACCGCTTATCGCTGCGCTGCAGCGGCTCGCCGGCGTCACGGTCGGCGTCAACGAACCCTATTCGCCGGCCGACCGCGTATATTTCACGCTGGAACGCCACGCGCGCCCGCGGGGGCTACCCTGCGCGATGATCGAAATCCGCAACGACCAAGTATCCGACGAAGCCGGGCAGCGAAAATGGGCGGATCTGCTCACGGGCATTTTTTCCGATATCGAGCCGTCATCCGGACCCCAGGGATCTGGCCGGCGCGGGCTCGGTCATCCAGTGGAACCGGTCAACTGACAAGAAGAAGGGGACTTTCAAATGGCAGGCGGTAATACGAAGCAAGTCGGCAGCGTCGCATATGCGAAGCGCGACAAATCTTATTTCGAGGACCGGCAACTGGTGCGTCATGCCAATGTCTGGCATCTGTGGGCACTCGGCGTCGGTGCCGTCATCTCAGGACATTTCTCGGGCTGGAATTTCGGATTCGGGACCGGCGGCTGGGGCGGCATGCTGGTGGCCGGCATCATCATTGCCATCATGTATATCGGCCTCGTCTTCTCGATCGCCGAGATGAGCCCGGCCCTGCCGCACACCGGCGCTGCCTACTCCTTCGCCCGGACGGCGATGGGGCCGTGGGGCGGCTTCATCACCGGGCTTTGCGAAAACGTCGAGTATGTCGTGACGCCGGCCGTGATCGCCTTCTTCATTGGCTCTTACATGGGGGGCATCTGGTCGGTCGCCTTTCCCGACTCCAGCGTTTGGCCACCACTCTGGTGGCTGGTGACCTATGCCGTGTTCCTGGCGTTGAACATTTTCGGCGTCGCGCTGTCCTTCCGCGTCACCCTGATCGTGACGCTGCTATCGCTTGCCGTGCTGATCGTCTTCTGGATCAGCGCTATCCCGAGCATGGACTTTTCGCGCTGGGCGCTGAACATCGGCGTCGGTCCGGACGGAGCGGCGATGGAACTTCCCGAAGGCAATGGCTCGATGTTCCCGTTCGGCTTGTCGGGCGTGCTGGCGACGTTGCCCTTCGCGGTGTGGCTGTTCCTGGCGATCGAGCAGCTTCCGCTGGCGGCGGAAGAATCGGTCGACCCCAAGCGCGACATGCCGCGTGGCATTATCGCCGGCATGCTGACGCTGATCGTCTCGGCCTTCATGATCGTGCTGCTCAACCCGTCGGTCATCGGAGTCGGTTCCTTCAAGCTCGCCACTTCCGGCGAGCCTTTGCTTGATGGGTTCAGGGCGATTTATGGCGACTCGGGCGCAGTGTTGCTTGGCGTCATCGCGCTGATTGGATTGATCGCAAGCTTCCACACCATCATCTTCGCCATGGGCCGCCAGGTCTATTCGCTGAGCCGCGCGGGCTATTTCCCGTCCGCGCTGTCGGTCACCCACAAATCCTACAAGACGCCATATGTGGCGATGTTTGCGGGCGCGATCGTCGGTTTCGGCATCATGCTGATCATGTGGTTCGCGCTTGGCGGCGCTACAGCCGGTTCGCTCATCGGCTCGGTGCTGCTGAACATGGCGGTGTTCGGCGCCATGTTCTCTTATATCCTGCAGGCGGTGTCCTTCATCCTGCTGCGCCGGAACCAGCCGAACATGGAACGTCCCTATCGCAGCCCGCTCGGCGTCCCAGGCGCCGTGCTGACGATCGTCATCGGCGTGGTCACTCTGCTTTACCAGATTCAGGATGCGAACTTCACCAAGGGCGTGGTGTGGGTCGCGTTGTGGTTCGCCATCGCGATCGTCTATTTCGGGCTGGTCGGCCGTCATAAGCTGATCCTGTCGCCGGAAGAAGAGTTCGCGCTGGAGCACGCGCAGAAAGCCTGATCTGTCGGAACTAAAACACCCGGCCGCTTCCCGCGGCCGGGTCCAGATTTGAACTCTCGAAGCGCCATAAAGGCGGCGGAGCGTGAAAGAATGGCCGGAAATTTTTCGTTCGATCAGTTGAAGAAGGCGGTCTCCAGCGGCGAGGTCGACACGGTGCTGGCCTGCATCGTCGACATGCAGGGCCGGCTGGCGGGAAAGCGGTTCCTGGCCCAGTATTTCGTTGACTCCGCCCATGACGAGACGCATGGCTGCAACTATCTCTTGGCCGCCGACATCGATATGGAACCGGTGCCCGGCTACAAGGCGGCGAGCTGGTCCAAGGGTTACGGCGACTTCGTCATGAAGCCGGATCTGTCGACGCTGCGGCGCATTCCATGGTTGGAAAAGACGGCGCTGGTGATCTGCGACGTGCTCGACCACCACACCCATGATGACCTGCCGCATTCGCCGCGCGGCATCCTGAAGAAGCAGATCAAGCGGCTGAGCGAGCGCGGTTATATCGGTTATTTCGCCTCCGAACTCGAATTCTATCTGTTCAGCGAGACCTATGATTCCGCCCGCAAGAAGCACTGGCAGGGCCTCGACACAGCCTCGCCCTATATCGGCGACTACCAGATCGGCATCACGACCAAGGAAGAAGGCGTCATGCGCCGGCTGCGCAACGAGATGGAGGCTGCCGGCATCCCGATCGAGAACTCCAAGGGCGAGTGGGGACCGGGCCAGGAAGAGATCAATGTGCGCTATGCCGAGGCGCTCGACATGGCCGACCGCCACGTCATCCTGAAGAACGGCGCCAAGGAAATCGCCGAGTCCGAAGGCAAGGCGATCTCGTTCATGGCCAAGTACAATTACGGGCTGGCCGGCAATTCCAGCCACATCCACAATTCGCTGTGGAGCGCTGACGGCAAGACGCCGCTTTTCTACGACAAGAATGCTGAATGGACTCTGTCGACGCTCGGTCAGCAATGGGCGGCCGGCCAACTCAAATACGCGAAGGAATTCACCTGGTTCCTGGCGCCCTACATCAATTCCTACAAGCGTTTCCAGGCCGGCACCTTCGCGCCGACCAAAATCATGTGGAGCGAGGACAATCGAACCGCCGGCTTCCGCCTGTGCGGCGAGGGCACCAAGGGCATCCGCATGGAATGCCGTATCGGTGGCGCCGACCTCAACCCTTACCTTGCCTTCGCCGCGCTGATTGCGGCCGGGCTTGCCGGCATCGACGAAAAGCTAGAATTGCAAAAGCCCTTCGTTGGCGATGCCTATCAGGCCTCGCAGCTGCCGGAAATTCCGAAGACCCTGCGCGACGCGACCGAGACGCTGGCGAAATCGGAGATGCTGAAGCAGGCGTTCGGTGACGGCGTGCTCGAACATTATGTCCATACGGCGCGCTGGGAGCAGTTCGAATACGATCGCCGCATTACGGACTGGGAGCTGCACAGGGGGTTCGAGCGGTACTAGGCAATGGATTGGAACAAGCGCCATCGCGGCCACGGCATGTCCGCAGCAGAATGGATTACGCTTGTTCCAAACGAACTGGACATCGATGCGGTAGGCCTATGGCAAATCATCCCAGTTGGGCGGCATGAATTTGAATTCGAAGGCGAGGATCTTAAGGAGTTCACAAGGCAGGCCCTGAAAGGCCTGCTAGCAAGGGGAGCGGTCCCGATAACCGGCCAGGGTCAAACCTGGGCCGCTGATTACCAGTACGGAACAATATCCGATGAGATAATCGAGAATGTCGTGAAGAAATGGCTGTCGAAAGGGATGCATGATCCAGACGTTGGAGACGTATGGTTCGGCACGGTAGCCGTCTTAGAAGAATGAGACCCAGGAGTGCGTAAGTGGAAACCGTGAAACTCAAATCTCCCGTCGATGGCTCGATCTATGCCGAGCGGCCAATCGCCACGGATCAGGCAATCAATGCCGCGGTCGAACGTGCCAAGGCGGCGCAGGAGAAATGGGCTGAGACGCCGGTCGTCGAGCGCGGCAAGTACATGTTGGCCATGCTGGAAGCGCTAGTCGCCATGACCGACGAGATCGTCCCGGAGATCGCCTGGCAGATGGGCCGCCCGGTGCGTTATGGCGGCGAGTTCGGCGGCGTCAGGGAGCGCACCCACTACATGGTCGAAATCGCCGAGGCGGCACTCAAGCCGGTCCTGGCCTCCAATCCGAAGGACGGGTTTCGCCGCTATGTGAAGAAGGTGCCGCTCGGCGTCGTCATGGTGATCGCGCCGTGGAACTATCCCTATCTCACCGCCGTCAACACCATCGTGCCGGCGCTGATGGCCGGCAGCGCCGTCATCCTCAAGCACGCGGCACAGACGCTGCTGGTCGGCGAACGCTTTCAACAGGCCTTCGACAAAGCCGGCCTCCCGAAGGGCCTGTTCCAGAACATCGTCATGAACCACGCCCAGACCGAAAGGCTGCTCGGTTCGGGCAAGATCGACCATGTCAACTTCACCGGGTCGGTTGCCGGCGGCCGCGCGATCGAAAAGGCTGCGGCAGGCACCTTCATGACGCTCGGCCTCGAACTCGGCGGCAAGGACCCGGCCTATGTCCTGGCCGATGCCAAGATGGATCATGCCGTCGCCAATTTGGTCGACGGCGCGTTCTACAATTCCGGCCAGTGCTGCTGCGGCATCGAGCGCGTCTATGTCCACGAGAAGGTCTATGACGAATTCGTCGAAGGCTTCATCGCCGAAACCAGGACCTACGTCGTCGGCAACCCGCTCGACCAGGCGACGACGATGGGGCCGATGGCACAGGCGCGCTTCGCCGACCTGATCCGCGAACAGAAGGCCGAGGCGCTGCGCAAGGGTGCCAAGGCGCTCATCAACATGAAGGTTGGCAACGACGAGCCGGGCTCGCCGTATCTGGCGCCGGAAGTGCTGACCGAAGTCGATCATCAGATGAGCGTGATGCGCGAGGAAAGCTTTGGGCCGATCGTCGGCATCATGAAGGTGCGCAACGACGAGGAAGCGATCGCGCTGATGAACGACAGCCCCTACGGGCTGACGGCGTCGATCTGGACCCGCGACACCGAGCATGCGGTGGCGATCGGAGACCGCGTCGAGACCGGCACCGTGTTCATGAACCGCTGCGACTATCTTGATCCGGCGCTGGTCTGGACCGGCGTCAAGGACACCGGCAAGGGCGCGGCCCTGTCGGCCATCGGCTACGACAATCTGACGAGGCCGAAATCATATCATCTGCGTGAAGCCATCTGATTTTCTGAAAGAACAAAATGTCAAAACTCATTTCCAAATGGAATTACCCGACGACCGTGCGCTTCGGTGCGGGGCGCATCAAGGAGTTGCCTGATGTGCTTGATGCCGCCGGCATCAAGCGGCCGCTCTTCGTCACCGATCCGGGGCTGGCCAAGCTGCCGGTCGTCGCCTCGACACTGAAGATGCTCGACGATGCCAAGGTTCCCTATGGGGTGTTCTCCGAGGTCAAGCCGAACCCGGTCGAGTCCAACCTGACCGCTGGCATTTCCGTGTTCAAGAAGGGCAAGCATGACGGCATCATCGCCTTCGGCGGCGGGTCGGCACTCGACCTCGGCAAGCTGATCGCCTTCCAGGCGGGCCAAACGCGGCCGGTCTGGGATTTCGAGGATATCGGCGACTGGTGGACGCGCGCCAATTCCGATGCGATCGCACCGATCATCGCCGTGCCGACGACGGCTGGCACCGGTTCGGAGGTCGGCCGCGCTGCCGTCATCACCAATGAAGCGACTCACACGAAGAAGGTCATCTTCCATCCAAAACTTTTGCCGGCGATCGTCATCGCCGATCCGGAATTGTCGGTGGGCATGCCTAGCTTCATCACCGCCGGTACCGGCATGGATGCGCTCGCTCACTGCCTCGAAGCCTACTGCGCGCCGGGCTATCATCCGATGGCCGACGGCATCGCTGTCGAAGGCGTGCGGCTCGTCTTCGAGAACCTGCCGAAAGCCTACGCCAACGGCAAGGATCTCGTCGCCCGCGCGCATATGATGAGTGCGGCCGCCATGGGTGCCGCCGCCTTCCAGAAAGGGCTAGGCGCCATCCACTCGCTGTCGCATCCGATCGGTGCGCTCTACGACACCCATCACGGCATGACCAACGCCGTGTTCATGCCTTATGTGCTCGCCTTCAACCGCGAGGCCATTGAGGTGCGCATCGCCCGGCTCGCCGCTTATTGCGGCATCAAGGGTGGTTTCGATGGTTTCGCCAAGGCGGTCATCAAGCTGCGCAAGGAACTGAAGGTGCCGCACGCGCTGCCGGGCCTGATCAAGGGGCTCGACATGGACAAGAAGCGCAGGGGCCTGATCGCCGACATGGCGGTGGTCGATCCGACCGCCGGCGGCAACCCGGTCAAGTTGACCAAGAAGGCCGCGCTGACGCTGCTCGAAAACGCGATTGCGGGCACCGTCTGAGACGGTTTTTACGCCGAGAAATCGATCTGGGAATTGAGGGCAAAGAAAGGGGAAAGGATGAAGGCAAGGCCGAAACTAGTTAGCCGGAAAAAGAATCGCGGAGCGATTGCTACAACAGGTTAAAAAGCGTTTACTTTTTCGTACTGCAGGGCATCGCTTCACAAAGCTTTCATCTGGCTGTCACACGAAAACGATAGCCCATCGCAGGCGCTCAACGGCGTCAGTTCAACGGAGAGAACACATGTTCAAATTCACGGGAAAAGTGCTTTCCCTTACGGCCGTCGCCCTGATGGCGACCTCTGCCATATCGTCGGCCCAGTCCATGGATGAACTGGTTGCCGCTGCCAAGGCGGAAGGCCAGCTCACCACCATCGCGCTGCCACATGACTGGTGCGGCTATGGCGCCGTGATCGCCGGCTTCAAGGCGAAATATCCGGAAATCACCGTCAACGAGCTCAACCCCGATGCCGGCTCCGGCGATGAGATCGAGGCGATCAAGGCCAACAAGGACAATAAGGGCCCGCAGGCGCCCGACGTGATCGACGTCGGCCTGTCCTTCGGCCCGACTGCCAAGGCCGACGGCCTGTTGATGCCCTACAAGGTGTCGACTTGGGACTCGATCCCCGACAGCGCCAAGGATGCCGATGGCGCCTGGTACGGTGACTATTACGGCGTTCTGTCGATGATGGTGAATAAGGATCTGGTCAAGGAAGTGCCGGCCGATTGGGCCGATCTTCTTAAGCCGGAATACGCCAACGCCGTCGCACTCGCCGGGGATCCGCGCGCCTCGAACCAGGCGATCCAGGCGGTGTATGCCGCCGGTCTTTCAAGCGGCGCTGCGGCCGGTGAAGCCGCAGGTACTGCCGGCCTCGACTTCTTCAAGAAGCTCAATGCCGCCGGCAATTTCGTGCCGGTCATCGGTAAGCCGGCGACGCTTGCGCAGGGTCAGACGCCGATCCTGATCAACTGGGACTACAATGCGCTTGCCGGCCGCGACACGCTGAACGGCAACCCGCCGGTCGACGTCGTCGTGCCGAAGACCGGCGTCGTCGCCGGTGTCTACGTGCAGGCGATCAGCGCCTATGCGCCGCATCCGAACGCAGCCAAGCTCTGGATGGAATATCTCTATTCCGACGAAGGCCAGATCGGCTGGCTGAAGGGCTATTGCCATCCGATCCGCTTCAACGATCTCGCCAAGAACGGCAAGATCCCGGAGGACGTGCTGGCCAAGCTGCCGCCGGCCGCATCGTATGAGGCCGCGGTGTTCCCGACGCTCGAGGAGCAGGGCAAGGCCAAGGAAGCCATTACCAAGAACTGGGACGCCGTCGTCGGCGCCAACGTTCAGTAAGATTGAAAACCGCCGGGCGGCTTCATTGCCGCCCGGTATTCCACTAGAGCGACGCACAAAGTACGTTCTAGCACTCAAATTTTCGCATCGTACTTTCCGAAAATCGAGTTCGATTTTTGGGCCGCTGCGATAAGACGGTAGCCGGCGCATGACCGATCTCTCGCTTTCCGATCACGCGATTGCCGGGAAGACGGCGCCGCCCAGCGAGGCGCGCGCGTTTCGGCTACCGACGCAATGGTTGGGCGTGGCGCCGTTCTTCATCTTCGCCATCATGTTCCTGGTCCTGCCCACGCTCTATCTGGTGCTCGGCGCGTTCCAGAACGATGCCGGCGCATTCACCTTCGACAATATCGTCGGTATCTTCGACCCGCCCAACCTGTCGAAATACATGCGGTGCCAGTACGATTCCTGGATCTCCTGGGTCGATGGAAACTGCAGGCTGCCCAGCATCCTTGCCGCCTACTGGATCTCGATCAAGATCAGCCTTGCTTCGTCGCTCATCGGCGCATTTGCCGGTCTGGCCATTGCCATTGCCATCGTGCGCGGCGGCCTGCCGAACTGGATACGGTCGGCGACGCTGACCTTTTCCGGCGTGGCTTCGAATTTCGCCGGCGTGCCGCTGGCCTTCGCCTTCCTTGCCACGCTCGGCCGCCTCGGCCTCGCGACAGTGATCCTGAACACCGTGTTCGGCTTCAACATCTACGCCCACGGCTTCAACATCCTGTCGTTCTGGGGCCTGACGTTGACCTATGTCTATTTCCAGATCCCGCTGATGGTGGTCATCATCACACCGGCGATCGACGGACTGAAGAAGGAATGGGGCGAGGCGGCCGCGACGCTTGGCGCCACCACCGCGCAATACTGGCGCATGGTCGTCATCCCGGTGATCTGGCCGAGTTTTCTCGGCACCGTCATCCTGCTGTTCGCCAACGCCTTCGGCGCTATCGCCACCGCCTACGCGCTGACAGGCTCGTCGCTCAACATCATTCCCATCGTGCTTTATGCGCAGATCCGCGGTGACGTGCTGCACAACCCGCATCTCGGCTATGCCATTGCCTTCGGCATGATCGTCATCACCGGCCTTGCCAACGTCTTTTACATCTGGTTCCGGACGCGAAGCGAGAGGTGGCTCAAATGAAGAGCGGACGTTTCTGGGCCTGGGTCGTCTTCGCGCTGGGCGCGGCCTATTTCTTCATTCCGCTGATCGCGACCGTGGAATTTTCGATGCGCATGCGGCGCGGCGTCTATTCCTTCGATGCCTATAAGGTCGTGCTTGGCGACCCCCGCTTCCAGGCGACTTTCGGCTATTCGGTGCTTGCCGCTGTCTTTACCATCATCCTCGGCGTGCTGATCGTCGTGCCCACCGCTTACTGGATCCGGCTGCGGCTGCCGCAACTGAGACCGATCGTAGAGTTTATCACGCTGCTGCCGCTGGTCATCCCGGCCATCGTCATCGTCTTTGGCTACATCAGAATGTACGGATCGAACTCGCCGCTGCCATTCCTGGCGAGCGATACGGGCACCAACGCCCTGCTGGTCATCGGCTATGCGACGCTGGCGCTGCCCTATATGTACCGCGCCGTCGATACCGGGCTGCGCACCATCGACGTCAGAACGCTGACGGAGGCGGCGCAGATCCTCGGCGCCGGCTGGGGCACGATCATCACCCGCGTCATCCTGCCCAATGTGCTGATCGCAGTGCTGTCAGGCGCCTTTCTTACCTTTGCCATCGTCATCGGCGAATTCACCATGGCCAGCCTGCTCAACCGACCAGCCTTTGGTCCTTATTTGCAGAATATCGGCGCCAATCGTGCCTACGAGCCGGCGGCCCTTGCCATCATTGCCTTCGCCATCACCTGGGGCTGCATGTCGCTGATCCAGATCCTGTCCCGCTTCGCGCCGAAGTCGGCGAACCGCCCGAACTGATCGAAAGAAAAGCCATGGCCGAGCCATTCCTCTCCATCCAGCATGTCCGAAAATCTTTCGGCCCCACCACCGTGGTCCAGGATTTCAACCTCGACGTCGAGCCGGGCGAATTCGTCTCCTTCCTCGGACCATCGGGCTGCGGCAAGACGACGGTGCTGCGCATGGTTGCCGGCTTCGAGGAGCCGAGCGCCGGCAAGATCGTCGTCGCCGGCAAGGACATCACAAGGCTGAAGCCTAACCAGCGCAATGTCGGCATGGTGTTCCAGGCCTATGCGCTGTTTCCGAATCTGACCGTGGCGCAGAACATCGCCTTCGGACTGAAGGTTGCGGGCATGCCAAAGGCCGATGCCGACAGGCGCGTTGCCGAAATGCTCGACCTCATCAAGCTGCCGCAGATGGGCGACCGCTATCCCTACCAGCTCTCCGGCGGCCAACAGCAGCGTATCGCGCTGGCGCGGGCGATTGCGCCGAAACCGAAGCTCCTGCTGCTCGACGAGCCGTTGTCGGCGCTCGACGCCAAGGTCCGCGTGTCGCTGCGCGAGGAAATCCGCTCGATCCAGAAGCGGCTCGGCATCACCACGATCTTCGTCACCCACGACCAGGAAGAGGCGTTGTCGATCTCGGATCGCATTGCCGTCATGTATGGCGGCAAGGCCGAGCAGGTCGGCACGCCGTTCGAGATCTACAACCGGCCGGCAAGCAAGTTTGTCGCCAATTTCGTCGGCACGCTGAACGTGCTCGAAGGCACCGTCACCGATGCGGCGTCGGGCAAGGTGCGCGTCAACGCCCAAGAGCTCGCGCTCAAGGGCAAGCTCAACGGCTCCAAGTCCGGGGACACGCTGTCGCTGGCGTTGCGGCCAGAAGCAATTTCGCTCGGCCGCCAGCCCGGTCGCGACGCAAGCCTTACCGGTGAAATCTCCGAAGTGCATTTCCTCGGCTCGGTTATCCGGGTTCGCGTCGGCATTGGCGGCAGCACGGTGTCGCTCGACACGTTCAACAGCCCGGCCACCCCGCCGCCCGCTGTCGGCGAGAAGGCCGAGATTTCCTTTTCATCGAGCGACATGCTGGTGCTGCACTAGGAGAAGAGTGAATGGTGAATGGCAAGGAATGCACTTTACGCGCCGAAATTCTATGTAACCACCATTCAGCAGCACCCGAAGCCGTCGCCGTTTTTTTGCAGTGCCATTAGCCTGGCTTCGCCGCTACGGTGAGGCATGGCGCTTTTCGAGCTGACCCTTGTTCTCCTGCTGACCGCCGTCGCGCTGACGGCGCTGTCGCGACGTCTTCAGGTTCCGTATCCCTCCTTGCTGGCTTTGGCAGGTGTAGGCATCGCCTTCCTGCCGTTTGCGCCGACCATAGAGATCGATCCCGAACTTGCGCTCGCTTTGTTTATTGCGCCGGTGCTTCTTGACGCAGCCTACGACACGTCGCTGCGCGACCTCAATCGCTATAGGCTGCCGCTTGTCTTACTGGCGCTTGGCGCCGTCATCTTCACAACCGCGGCGGTGGCGCTGGTCGGATGGACAATGGCGGGCCTACCCGTCGCCGCGGCCATCGCCCTTGGTGCGATCGTGGCGCCCCCCGATGCCGTGGCGGCATCGGCCGTGCTGGGGCAGTTCAAGGTGCCACACCGCATCACGGCGATCCTGCAAGGTGAAAGCCTGCTCAACGACGCCACGGCACTCCTGATCTATCGCATGGCGGTTTCCGCAGCTGCCGGCTCCATCCTGCTGAGCAGCGCGGTTCCGATGATCTTGCTGTCGACGGTCGGCAGCCTTGCCGCCGGTTACGTGCTCGGCCGATTGTCTCTCCTCACGCTCACCCGCATCGAGGACCCGGCGAGCGGCACCGTGGTGCAATTTGCCGGGACGTTCGGCGTCTGGATCCTGGCCGACCGGATCGGGCTCTCCGCCATTATTACGATCGTCGTTTACGCCATGACCATCGCGCGCACTGCGCCGCGCCGCATGCCGGCCAGAAATCGCGTCAGCTCCTACTCGGTCTGGGAGACGGCGGTCTTCGTGCTCAACGTGCTGGCCTTCGTCCTGATGGGACTTCAGGCACGATCGATCGTCGGCCGGCTTGCCGAGCAGGGGCAGGTCGAAGCGTTCGTCTTCGCCGCAGCCGTGCTGGCAGTCGTCATTGTTTCGCGGCTCGTCTGGGTGCTTGGATGCGGCGCCATCATGAGGTGGCTTGCCAGCTTCGGTGACGCGAACCGGCAGGCCGAAGCCCCGTCGTTTCGCGGCGGCGTGCTGATCGGCTGGTGCGGCATGCGCGGCCTAGTCACCCTTGCGGCAGCGTTTGCCCTGCCGGCCGACTTTCCCGGCCGCGATCCGATCGTGCTCGCCGCTTTCTCGGTCGTTCTCGGCACATTGGTGCTGCAAGGCATGAGCCTGAAGCCGCTGCTCCGTTTGCTCCGCCTCGATCCGGACGAAACGGTCGACCGCGAAGTTGCACAGGCGCGCGTCGCCATCATGCAGGCTGCGCTCGACGTGTTGAGCGGCAAGACATCGGATGCAGCGGCCGTAGTCCGCGAGCAGTTTACCGCCCAGCGCGTAATCGCCGAAAACCCTGACGATGCCCAGGCTGCAACCGAGTACGACAGGCTGCGCCTCTATGCCGTCAAGAGCCAGCGTGATGCGTTGGAACGGCTGCGTATCGACGGCACGATTGGCGACGAAGCATATCATCGGCTGGAGGAGGAACTCGACTGGTCGGAACTGGCTGCTTCCCCGCCCGGCCGATTCCAGCCGCTGACGACTTAGAGCGGGATTCTAGCCGCATTTGTACGATGCCAAGTGGCCGCAGCGCGACCGAAGCCCATAATGTCGGCAATGGACATCAATAGAGCTTTCCGCGTGCCGTTACCGGCCACAATGCCTCGACCTTGCCGTCGCGAACGCCGACAAACCAGTCATACAAATTGCAGGTCGGATCGCAGTGCCCGGGCACCAGGAGCAGCCGGTCGTCGATGGCGAGCAGGTTGCCTGGATCGTCGATCTTGCCATGCTCGTCATTGGCGGCGACGTAGGTAATGCCGGGCCGGTCGAAGATCAGTGGAAGACCGCTGTCGACGGCCAATGCCTTGAGGCCGCCGTCGCACACCGCACGTGTCGGCACCGTCTTGCTCATGACCGAACTCAGCACGAAGAGTGCGTGTTCGAAGCCACCGACCACGCCGCCGTCATCGCCGCGGATCCGGCTATAATCGGCATCCATGAAGATGTAGGAACCGCACTGCAGCTCGTTGTAGACGCCGGAGCCGCCTTCCATGTCGAAGCTGCCGGTGCCAGCTCCGCCGACGATCGGGCATTCGAGACCCAACTCCGCCAGCAAGCGCACCGTGTCGCGCGTCATTTCAATTGCAGCGGCGATCGCCGCCCGGCGCTCGGCCGGATCGACGATGTGCTGTGCACTGCCGTGGTAGGCTTGCAGACCGGAAAACACCAGATTGGGCGAAGCGGCGATGGATCGCGCAAGGTCGGCCGCCGGCGCGCCCGGCCGGACACCGCAGCGGCGGGCGCCGCAATCGATCTCTACAAGGACTTCGATTGTTGAGCCTGCGCTCTGTGCCGCCTTCGACAGTGCGGCGACATTGGCGGCGTCATCGACGCAGACAATAACGCGCGCCCTGCCGGCAAGTAGCGCCAGCCGCTCGATCTTGAGCGGGCCGGTGACCTGATTGGAGACGAGGATGTCCACGACGCCTTCGCGCACCAGGGCCTCAGCTTCCGACACTTTCTGGCAGCAGACGCCACAGGCGCCGCCCTTGGCGATCTGGAAGAGAGCGATGTCGGCGGATTTGTGGGTCTTGGCGTGAGCGCGCAGCCGAACATTCATGCTTTCGACATGGCACCGCATGCGCTCGACATTCCGCTCAAAGGCGTCGAGATCGATGACCAGCGCCGGCGTCTGAATATTCTCGAGCGCGTCGCCTATCGCCGCGGGGACGGCATAGCCAATTTCCAGATCGTTGCGACTGCCGGTCATGCAGGTTCTTTCCACCGTTGGTTTGCGCTGCCGGTTACCCAAAGATTTTCAGTTGGCCAGGTTTCAGGCAGTCTGCGCGAAGGCAATCGATTTGATGTTCTGGATTGCCTCATCTATAGATTTTGTCAAGTGGCCTAACTTTAGGAAGACGGTGTGGAGCAGAAACAGTTGAGCGAGGCTGACATTCGGGCTGCCTTCACGTCCAGCGCGCGTTCCGTGTTCCGCACGCTTTTCCAGTCAGGCCCGGCGACGCGACCTCAACTCGGTTCGACGCTTGGTTTGTCGCGGCCGACATTGTCTTCCTCGATCGCCGAGCTCTTCGCTGCCGGCTATGTCGAGAAGATCGGCGAGGTGCAGGGTCCGCTTGGCCGCAAGGCAGCGATGTACCGGTTAGGCGCCGGTGCCGGCCATGTGATCGCCATCGACGCCGGCTCGACCCATGTACGCACGCGCGTCACCACGCTCGACAGGCGGCTTCTCCATCATCGTGTCTACCGGCTGTCGTCCAACCAGCGTCATCTCGGCGCCGAGATCAGCCATGCAGTTGCCGAGGAGGTCGAGGCGACGTTGGCGCTGACGGAGCCGGGTTGGGGGAAGTTGCGCGCTCTCGGCATCGCTCTGCCTTCCCGCGTCGTTGCCGACAATGCGGCCCGGGCGGCGACCGGCCAGGAGAACCTGTTCTCGCATTTTACGCCGCCCGATGGCGTTCCGCTGCTGCTCGAGAATAATGTCAACTGCGCGGCGCTGGCTGAGCAGAGCCACGGCGTCGCGCAAGGCCTGAATGATTTTGCCTACATCCAGATCGGCCTGAAGATCGGCATGGGCTTGGTGCTTGGCGGCCGCCTGATCCGCGGTCGCAGCGGCGCCGCCGGCGAAATCGGTCATCTGCCGTTCCCGTGGGGCCCTGGCCTGCGGCCGCAAAATGCCGGACTGGAAGACTATGTCGGAGCAGAGGCGCTGATGCAGCGAACCCGCGCAGCCTGGCCGCAGGATGCCGGGGCGGCACCGGCCGACACGGCGGCGCTCTTTGCGTTGGCCGGCGAGGGGCATGCCGCCGCCCTTGCCCAGGTGAAGCGTCACGCCGAGGATATCGGCGCCATCGTCTCGGCCTGCGTCGGCGTCGTCGACCCCGGAATTGTCGTGCTCGGCGGCGGCATCGGCGACAACGCGATCATGCTGCCCTATGTCCGCGAGACCGTCGACAGGCTGAGCTATCCGACGGAAATCCATGCCAGCAGCCTCGGCGCCGACGCAACCGTGCTCGGCATCGAGAAGATCGCCGCGGACCATGCGTGCGAGTTGCTTGTCGGCAAGTGATCCGTGCCACTCGATCCTTATCGCTATCCTCCAGTCGCTCCGACAACAATTTTGTTCGGCTTCCACTTGCGGGTCTGAATTTGTTTGTTAAGGTGCGTAACATAATAAGAAGCAGAAACGCCTTGGGTCGATCCGGGCCACGTCTCGATCGGGAACCCGTAAACCACAATGGAGGTCTGAATGATTTCGACACGTTACATGCATGCGGCCTGCGCTGTCGCGCTTGCCACGGCCGCAACGATCAGCGGCGCTCGCGCTCAGGAGCCCGTCACCCTGGAATACTGGGTCTATTCGGATTTCGCCCAGGGTGAGGCGCTCAAGCTTCAGCAGACCTTCATCGAGGAATTCCGCAAGACCCACCCGAACGTCACCATCAACATCTCCGGCAAGGGCGACGACGATCTGACGACCGGCCAGGTCACGGGTGCTGCGTCCGGGAACCTTCCTGATGTGTTCATGAACGGCGTCAATGTCGGCGCCACGCTGGTCGAGGCCGGCGCGCTCAAGAACATCTATGCCGAGTTCATGGCGATGCCCGAGGAGTATCGCCAATCGTTCGATCCGGCCCTTGTCGCCATGTGTTCGCCCAAGCCCGAAACGATGTATTGCCTGCCTTATACCGGCTACGGCTCGTTCATGTTCCGCAATCTGACCGTCCTTAAGGATGCCGGGGTCGACACAGCGGCACCGATCAAGGACTGGGCGGACTGGCTGTCGCAGATGGAAAAGGTCAAGGCCTCCGGCAAATACGCCGTGCCGGACCAGACTCAGGCCTGGCAGTCAATCGTCGACACTTATTCGGGCGTTGCGACACCTGACGAGTGGGGTGCGGATTTCGAGACCAAGAAGACCAAGGTCAATGAAGCGAAATATGCGCAAACGTTGCAGATGTTCGTCGACATGCAGCCATACACCAGCGGCACCAGCCGCAACGACCAGGCGACCAAGGATCTGTTCATCTCGAACCAGCTCGCCTTCCACCTGGTCGGCCCGTGGGTCAACCCGACCTATGCGGAAGCGGCCAAGGCATCCGGTTTGAAATATGACTACGTGCTGGTGCCCGGCAAGACCGAAGGCGACTATGGCGGCATCAAGGGCTATGAGTTCATCGGCGTTGCGCCAAACAAGAATGCACAGGTCGCGTTCGAATTTGCGGCCTATGTCACCGCCAAGGAGCAGATGCTGCGCTGGGCGAAACTCTTGTCGCGATACAATGCGAGCGCAGCGGCAATGGCCGATCCTTCGGTCGCCAGCGATCCGCTGATCGCCATCACCAACAAGGCGGCGGCAAACGCGATCGACGGCATGCCGCCCTATTTCAAGGGCGCCTATCCAAACTGCTACCGCTCCATCCTGACCGATAATGCCCAGACGGTCGCCGACGGCGGGGTCTCTCCGCAGGACGGCGCCAAGGAGCTTGTCGAAGAGCTCAACGAGTGCCTGGCCGGCGGCTGACGCTCAGCCTCCCGATTTTCCGGCCAGGACCTCCCACCTGGCCGGAGACCGCATCGAGGATAACCATGCTCGACAAGAAACATATCCCCCACCTTTTGATGGTGTTTCCGTTCCTGGCCCTCTTTGCGGTGTTCTTCCTCTACCCGATCGTCAGCGGCTTCGTTTATTCCTTCTACGACTGGAACGCGACGACAACGTCCCGCTTCGTTGGCCTGGCCAACTACCAGCGCATCATTCATTCGCGCGACTTCTCCAAGGCGATGTGGAATCTCGGTTCCTACATCGCCATCACCGTACCGGTCGGCATCGCCGTCGCCTTCTGCCTCGCGCTGCTGGTCGACAGCTTCAAGGGCTTTTGGCAGAACTTCTTCCGCAGCATCTTCTTCATGCCGGTGGTCCTGCCGATGTTCCTGGCGGCGACAATCTGGCGCTGGATCTACACGCCTAATATCGGCCTCCTGAACACCATCCGCGGCCTGTTCGGCCTGCCCTCGGTGCAATTCCTCAACGACACCTCGACGATGCTCTATTCGCTTATCGCAGTCGATGTCTGGGTGTCGGCCGGCTTCAACATGGTCATCATCCTCGCCGGCATGAAGAACATCCCCAGGCACTATTACGAGGCGGCCCGCCTCGACGGCGCAAGCAAGCTGCAGGAGATTTTCTACATCACCATCCCGATGCTCTACCCGGTGCTGTTCTTCGTCACGACCTATGGCGTGATCTCCGCTCTTCAGGTCTTCGACACACCGTGGCTGCTGACCGGGTCGTCCTTCTCCCAATATGGCGGACGCCAGAATGCGCTGCTGTTTCCGGTCATGGACATGATGGGCCGCGGCTTCGGCGAACTGAAGTTCGGCCAGGCGGCGGCCTACGGTTTCATCCTGACCACCGTCATTGTCAGCGTGACAGCGGTGATGTTCGCGCTGCGCAAGAAAGGCCACCAGCCATGACGACCGACGTCGGGCTCATCCGAACCGCCGCGCCAAATTATGCGCTGGACCTGTCGATCTGGACGGTCCTGAAGTGGACCGTCGCCATCTGCGTTGCGATCGTCGCCGTCTTCCCGATCGTCTGGATGATCAATGTGGTGTTCGCCGAGCCAGGCGTTCCGGTGTCGATCAATCCGCGCCTGCTGCCGACGTCACTTAGCGCCGGCATTGCCAAGATCAACACCATCCTCAGCGAAACCGGCTATCTGCATGCCTATTACATTTCGATCACCTACAGCCTTTTGACGATCGCCGGCGTGCTCCTGTTTGGCTCGATGGCAGCGTTTGAGTTCGCGTTGTTCGAGTTCCCCGGCAAGCGGTCGATGTTTGCGATCGTCATGCTTTCGCTGATGGTGCCGACGGCGGTCACGCTCATCCCGACCTACCTCCTGACGGCGAACTTAGGCTGGCTGAACACCATGCAGGGACTGGTGGTTCCGGGGCTCGCCTCCGCATTCGGCCTGTTCATGCTGATCCAGTTCATGCGGACAATCCCGCGCGAAATGATCGAAGCGGCCCGGCTCGATGGCGCCAGCCACTTTCAGATCTATCGTCACATCGCGTTGCCGATGTCGAGGAATGCGCTGGTGACGCTCGCCATTCTCACCTTCATGCAGACCTGGGGTAACTTCATCTGGCCGCTCATCGTGGCGCCCAGTCCGCAAATGTACACGGTCGGGCAGGTTGTCGGCCTGTTCAACGCGCCATTCTCACACGTGACCGTGGACATCGTCATGGCGGCGAACCTGCTCGCGGCACTTCCGCCGCTCATCTTCTTCCTGCTCTTCCAGCGCAAGATCGTCGAAGGCATCGCGATGTCCGGCTCCAAGGGCTGAGCGGCACCGTCCCGCGAAGCTCCAATCCGAACATCAACAAAGGCATTGGCATGGCTGATCTCCAAATCATCAACGTCTCGAAATCCTACGGCGCCGTGGAAGTGCTGCGCGATATCAACCTATCGATCGCGTCGGGCGAGTTCGTGGTCTTCGTTGGCCCGTCCGGCTGCGGCAAGTCGACCTTGCTGCGGATGATTTCCGGCCTCGAGGAAGCCCCTGTCGGCGAGATCAGGCTCGATGGCAAAGTGGTCAATCGCGTCGATCCGGCCAAGCGCGGCGTTGCCATGGTGTTCCAGTCCTACGCGCTCTATCCGCATATGACGGCGTTCCAGAACATGGCCTTCAGCCTGACCATGGCGCGCGAGCCGAAAGCCGTGATCAAGGAGAAGGTCGGCCGCGCCGCCGGCATCCTGCGGCTGGAAAAGCTGCTCGAGCGCCGGCCTGGCGAATTGTCCGGCGGTCAGAAACAGCGGGTGGCGATCGGCCGCGCCATTGTGCGCGAACCGAAAGTGTTCCTGTTCGACGAGCCGTTGTCGAACCTCGACACCGAGTTGCGCGTCCAGATGCGCGCGGAATTGATCCAGCTGCATGCCAAGCTCGGCACGACGATGATCTACGTCACTCACGACCAGGTCGAGGCAATGACGCTTGCCGACAAAATGGTGGTGATGAACGGCGGCATCATCCAGCAACATGGCACGCCGCTTGGTCTTTACGATGATCCGGATAACAAGTTCGTAGCCGGCTTTATCGGCTCGCCGAAGATGAACTTCATCAAGGCCAAGGTGGAAGCGGTACGAGCGGACGCCATCGTCCTGTCGGATCTCGGCGGCCGTTCGAAGCTGGAATTGCCGTTTCGCAATTTCGACGCCGGCGTTCGAGAAGTCGAGATCGGCGTTCGCACCGAACACATAGACATCGCGCAAGACGCCAGAGCGACTGACATCCTAGCTGCCAGGGTCGCATTCGTCGAAGAACTCGGCGACGTCACCTTCATTCACACCGACCTGCCCACTGGCGAGCGGCTTGTCGTGCGCAGCAGCAAGGCTCGCCACAAGGGCAGTCCGGAGTGCTTCGTGAAGCTCGACCCGGCCGGCGTGCTGCTGTTCGGCACGAACGGCGAGCGGATCAGAAGCGCTTGACCGATCTGCCTCACAATGCGCCCCCCGCTATGGGAAACTGTAGCATGCCGAGCAGTTCGCGTGCGGCTATTGCCTGGAGGATCCGTTGATCACAGTTGGGATCGATATTGGCGGCACCAAGACGCATCTGCGCGCCTGCGATTCTGCCGGTATGGCTCGCGACCTTGTCATGCCGACAGCCGATTGGCGGGTGCGTGACTGGGACAGGGACGCCGCGGCACTGCTCGAAAACGTCAGGCAGCTGGTCGATGGCGGACAAGTGGTGGCGCTCGCCGTCGGGGCGCATGGCTGCGACGATGCCTCGGAATGCGAAGCCTTCGAGACAGCCCTCGCACGTCGTGCGACCTGTTGCGTCAAGGTCGTCAATGACGCCGAGCTACTGCCCGCGGCACTCGGTTATGAGCGGCAGATCGGGCTGGTCGCCGGAACCGGTTCGATCGCGGTCTGCCGTGATCCTTCGCTCGGTATGATGGTTGCCGGCGGCTGGGGCTGGGTCATCGGCGACGAAGGCAGCGCCGCGGGGTTGGTGCGCGAGGCGGGCCGCTCGATCAGCCTGCATCTCGATCGCGGCGGTTCGCTCGACGAACCGCTGGTGCGTCTCTTCTTCGAAGCCTTCGAGATCAGGAGCGCCGCCCGCATCGGCAGCGCCGTCGCGCGTCAGGGCGGGGCAGCGGCCCTCGGATTGCACGCGCCGCTCGTCTTCGCGGCGCACGAGCAAGGCTCCGAACTGGCAGGCAAGGTGATCCGCGACGGCGCCCGTCACCTCGCTGAACTGGCGATGCGCCTGAAGCACAATGGCGCGGCGGCCGACATCGTGGTGGCCGGCGGCGGCGTGATTGTCTCGCAGCAGTCGCTTGCCGCGGCTTTCCTGGCCGAGATCGAGGCGCAGTCGGAGGGAACTCTGGCTGCCAGCATATTTTACGGACCGCCGGTCGAAGGCGCCTGCCGCATGGCGAAGGCGATGGCCGAGGAATGGCTCGCCGCCCCGCAATAGTTTGACGACAAGCCACACGCACAAATCAAGGAAGGCACCATAATGAGCTATCGGTCCGAAGTCGCACGCCAGCCGGAATCCATCGCCGCCTGCATCAAGTCGGCTCGTCAGGGATTGCAAAGCGTCGATCTGTCTCCGTTCAGCTCCGGCCTTATTGCGGTGACCGGCATCGGCGCGAGCTACGCCGCATCCGTGGTCGTGGCGGGCGAACTGGCAAGGCGCGGCCGTCGCGCGGTCGCCATGCGTGCCGTTGACATGATCGACGGCACTGATGTCGCCGATGCCATCATCGCGATGTCGCACCGCGGCCGCAGCGTGGAGACCGTCGATGCGCTGAAGGCGCAAGCGGGCGTGCCGGCGCTGGCTATCACAAAGGACGAGACAAGCCCGCTGGCGCTGGCCGCAGGTCGCCATATCAGCCTCGACAATGGCAATGATGCGACGCCGTCCAGTACCGGCTATACCGGGTCGCTTGTTGCTGCCGGGCTACTCAGCGAAAGCCTTTGCGGCGCGACTGCAACCGACTGGGACGCGCTGCCAGGCAAAGTAGCCGATCTGCTGGGCCGGGCCGCGACCAAGATGAAGCACATCGGCGAACTGTTCGCCGCCCGCCGTGCAATCGACTGTGTCGGCGCCGTTTCGTCGCTCGGCACCGCCGACGGCGCCTCTCTGCTGATCCGTGAAGCCTCGCGCATTCCGGCTGGCGCCACCGATACGCGTCACTATCTGCATGGCCCGATGGAATCGATGGACGCCACCACCGGCGTCCTTGTCTTTGGCGACGGCCGCGAGGTGCGCCTTGCCGAACAGCTCGATGAACTCGGCTGCCCGGTCGTGCTGATCACCGCGAATGGCGAGATCGACGATAAAGGCAGGTTGACAGTGCTGCGCGTGCCGGCCGAAGAAAACCGGATCGCTCGCGGAATCCTCGACATTATGGCGGCGCAGTTGCTTGCAGCAGAGCTTTCGGATGCGGCGGGCCTCACCGACACAAAATTCCGCTACCGGCAGACCGACACCAAGATCCTCTGAGCCCGGGTGGCGTAGACTGCAATAGTCACTATCAATCTGGCCGGCAGGCGTGCCGGCCTCCAACGGGATCCGTGTCCTGATCGCCTCGACCCGGTCGAGCGCCGCCGCGCGTGTCGTTTTTCGACGAGCAAAGAACGCTTCAACGCTCTAGATTTGCGTGATCCTGCTCCCGAGCAGGAGCAAGATTTTTCTGGCCCAAGTTCTCTCCATCCGGCTGCACATTGCAGCCGATCAGCCCAACGGCTACTGACTGCAGGAAATTGAGCCGGTTAAGCAATGAAGCTGGTCAGCTACAACATTCAGTACGGTTTCGGCGGCGACCGCCGCTACGATCTCGCGCGCTGTGCCAAGGTCGTCGGCGGCGCCGACATTATCGCCTTGCAGGAAGTGGAACGGCACTGGCAGCGCACCAACGAGGACGACCAACCGGAAGTCCTTTCGCGGCTGCTGCCCGAATACCATTGGGTCTACGGTCCGGCTTTCGACATGGACGCCAGCGAGCGGCGTGACGGCCGCATCGTCAACCGGCGGCGGCAATTCGGCACCATGGTGCTGTCCAAACTGCCGATCGTCTGGTCGCGCCTGCATACGCTGCCGCTGCGCCGCACGATGCGTCCCCTCAACACCCGCAACGCAGCGCTCGAATGCATGATCCGCACCCCTGCCGGACCAGTGCGGGTGCTGTCGCTGCATCTCGCGCATATTGCGGCCGAGGAGCGGCTGGAGCAGATCGATTACTTGCTCGCCGAGCATCGCCGGGCGCCGTCCGAGGGCGGCCCTTGGAGCGGCGCCGACGATGAACCGTCGCGCAATTGGAGCAATGGCGAGCCGGCGCCGGAGAACCCGCTGGCGGCGATCTGGATGGGCGATTTCAACATGGAGCCGGGCAGCGCCGAGTACCATCGCATCATCGGCAGCACGCCCTATCATCGTGGTGCTGCCTATCTCGACGGTTTCGTCGATGCCGCCGCCGTCGCCTGCGAACCGACGCCGGATTTCCACACCCATGTGAAGACCATCGACGGCAGGCTGACAAAGCGCCGGTTAGACCATTGTTTCGTCGGCGGCATGTTTGCCGGCCGTGTGCGCTCGGTCAGTGCCGATATCGGCGAAATCGCCTCGGATCATTTTCCACTGCGGGTCGACATCGACCTGGAAACGCCATTTACGGTGGGGACCGAAGGCGCATGAGCCACCGATGACCTTGTTCGTCTTCTTCGCGGTGCTTGCCGCCGCCGCCATGCACGCGATCTGGAACGCGCTGGTCAAGGTCCATCTCGACCGCTTCCTGTCGATCACGCTGATGACGCTCGGCATGGGCGCCGTGGCGCTTCTGGCTCTGCCTTTCGTGGAGGTGCCGAAAGCGGAAGTGTGGCCCTACATCATCGCCTCGGTGATCTTCCACATGGGCTACAGGACGTTTCTGATCGGCGCCTACAAGGCCGGCGATTTCGCCCAGACCTATCCGCTGGCGCGCGGCACGGCGCCGCTGCTTGCAGCACTTGGCGGCATAGTGATCGTCGCCGAGGTGCCGGCGCCGCTCGCCATTCTTGGCATCGTCCTGCTGTCGGCCGGCACGCTGGTGCTGTCGTTTCGCGGCGGCGCGCATCTGGAAAGGCTGAACCTACGCGCAGTTGGCTTCGCGCTGGGCACCTCGATCTTCATCGCCAGCTACACGCTGTCCGATGGCAGCGGTGCGCGGTTGGCCGCCACGGCCTCGAGCTATGCCGCGTGGTTGTTCGTCTGCGATGCGCTGTGGGCGCTGGTGCTGTGCCTGATCTTTCGCGGACCAAAGGCGCTGCCGGTGCTGGCGCGCGACTGGAAGGCGGGCGTCTACACCGGCGTGCTCAGCGGCGCCGCCTATTGGATCGTCATGTGGGCGATGACCAAGGCGCCGATCGCCTCGGTCGCGGCGCTGCGCGAAACCTCGATCCTGTTCGCCATGATGATCTCGGTGTTTGCGCT
The DNA here is from genome assembly GCF_040319125.1 of Mesorhizobium sp. M0938. NCBI lineage: Bacteria > Pseudomonadati > Pseudomonadota > Alphaproteobacteria > Hyphomicrobiales > Phyllobacteriaceae > Mesorhizobium > Mesorhizobium sp. M0938. Next base: position 24,890 of record NZ_JAMYNS010000008.1, read on the forward strand.
CGGCGAGAAGATGACGGGCTGGCGAGGTGCCGCCGTGCTCAGCATCGTTGCCGGTGTTGTCGCGCTGAGACTTGGATAGGCTAAGCGCCTATCTCGAGGTTATCACCATCAAGCACCGCGACCAGACGGGCGCCGGGCCGCTGATGAGCCGCATGCACCAGATAGGCATGCGCACTGGCATGCTGAACGGCCACTAGGACCATTCTTCGATAGTCGGCGGGCGCGCCTATGCGCGGTAGCGGGTGTCCGACCGCCATACCACAAGAAGAGCTCGTCAATTCTCCGATTTGCCTTGTCCGGGCAAATCTGTATGCGGTATGCGTCCGACGCAGGCCCATCCGGCGCGCCGACGCCACATGGCCATAGCGGCCGTTCTGCATAGGGATACGCCAATGAACTTCGACCTTCGGGGCAAGCGCGTTTTCATAGCCGGGCATCGCGGCATGGTCGGCTCGGCCATGTTGCGCAGGCTGGCGGACGAGGACTGCGAGGTCCTGACCGCATCTCGCGATGAACTCGATCTCATGGATCAGGCCGGCGTGCGGCGCTGGATGGCGGTCCACAGGCCGGACGCGGTGGTGATGGCGGCGGCCAAGGTCGGCGGCATCCTGGCAAACAACAGGTTGCCGGTCGATTTTCTGCAGGACAATCTCATCATGCAGACCAATGTCATCGAGAGCGCGTTTCGCAACGAGGTGCAGAAATTGCTGTTTCTCGGTTCTTCCTGCATCTACCCGAAGTTTGCCGCACAGCCGATCTCCGAGGACGCTTTGCTCACGGGTCCGCTCGAGCCGACCAACGAATGGTATGCGATCGCCAAGATCGCTGGACTGAAACTGTGCCAGGCGTATCGGCGCCAATATGGTGTCGAGTATATCTCGGCGATGCCGACCAATCTCTATGGTCCCGGTGACAATTTCGACCTCTCCACCAGCCATGTCGTGCCGGCCCTCATGCGCAAGGCGCACAAGGCCAAGCGCGCCGGCGACAGAACCCTGGAGGTCTGGGGATCGGGCACGCCGATGCGCGAATTCCTGCATGTCGACGACGCCGCCGACGCTCTGGTCTGGCTACTGAAAAACTATGCCGGCGACAGCCATGTCAATGTCGGCTCGGGCGAAGACATCACCATTGCCGAGCTTGCCTGCACCATGCTCTCCGTCGTCGGCGCTGATGCCGTGCTGACATTCGACTCGACCAAGCCGGACGGCACGCCGCGCAAGCTGATGGACGTATCGCGCCTGTTCGCCACGGGCTGGCGTCCGCGGTACTCGCTTCAGAGCGGACTGGAACAGACCTATGCGTGGTTTCTCCAGCATATTGAGAAGGGCGATCTCCGCCTCGGCGCCGCCTGACCCTCAATTGACGCTGATTGCCACCTGAGATCGCAGCCCTGGGCGGCCCTGAAGCACCTAGCGAGGCTCATCCGGCGCCTGAAAGCGAACGAGCCTCACAGACGTTCCCCGACCAAGCACTGCGTTTGAAAAGCGCGCTCAATCGCGGAGAGGGAAAAACGTCTACAACGGCAAATGCTGTGGCGTAGGCGATACCAGCCGAGAGGGTAAGGATGGCGGCGGCAAGCCGGGAAATACGCCAGACTCAACGCCAGAATGATCCTACCCGATGTTGCCTGGTCTTCACCAGGCAATGCCGATAGGGCCGGCCGGATTCGATAAACCGAAGCCGATCCGATGCGGATGAATTCAGGAGACGGCGGATTGTCCGGATGGTGGGCGTGACAGGGATTGAACCTGTGACCCCTGCAATGTCAATGCAGTGCTCTCCCGCTGAGCTACACGCCCATCCGAAGCCGCGCATACACCATTTTTGCTCCGGCGCGTCAATAGGAGGAAAAGGGAAAGAGAGGCTCGCCTCGTCGCGCCGTTGAACGCGCGTCGGATGCCGGCGGCGGAAAGCCCGTCAAGCTGCCTGCAGCGTCTTTTCGACCTCGTTGACGAGGTCGCGCAGATGGAACGGCTTCGACAGCACCTTGGCGTCTTTCGGCGCCTTGGAATCCGGATTGAGCGCCACGGCGGCGAAGCCGGTGATGAACATGACCTTGAGGTCGGGATCGATCTCGGTGGCGCGGCGGGCGAGTTCTATGCCATCCATCTCCGGCATGACGATGTCGGTCAGCAGCAGCGAGAAAGGCTCTTCGCGCAGCCGCTCATAGGCGCTGGCGCCATTGTCGAAATCGCTGACCTGGTAGCCGGCACGCTCCAGCGCCTTGACGAGAAACCGGCGCATGTCGTCGTCGTCTTCCGCCAGTAGAATGCGTGCCATTTTATCCCGTCCGAATCACCCGTCCGAAACTGCCGTGGGGCAGCTCGTTAACCATCCTGTATATGAGGAGGTGACGGTAAACATCAAGTGAACGACGAAAGGCCAGATCCGCATTCAACAAAGCGGTCCGGACGCCGAAATGCTGGACATGGGGCCGGCGAGGTGGCACTTTCCAATCATGATGCATTGGTTTTTTTGGGTTCGTTCAAATTGAAAACGGCAGCCGAAGATTTTTCGGTCGTTCCAGCCTTCGAAATCCGATCGGGCGCCGAACAGCGCGTCCCCTTCCTCTTCAACTCGCCGCATAGCGGCCGCCACTATCCGGACCGGTTCCTGGCCATGGCAAGGCTGGACAGAAATGCCATCCGCCGGTCCGAGGATTGCTATGTCGACGAATTGTTCGGTGGCGCCGTCGCGCTCGGCGCGCCGATGCTGGCGGCAAACTTTCCGCGTGCCTATCTGGACGTCAATCGGGAGCCCTGGGAACTCGATCCGCGCATGTTCGCCGAGCCCGTGCCATCCTTCTGCAACATCCGCTCGGCGCGCGTGGCCGGCGGGCTTGGCACCGTGCCCAAGCTGGTGGGAGAGGGGCTCGACATCTATGCCGGCCGCTTGCCGCTGGCGGAAGCCGTGGCGCGCATCGAAGCTGTCTACAAACCTTACCACGAGACGCTGAAACGGCTTTTGACTACGACCCATGCGCGGTTCGGCTTTGCCGTGCTGATCGATTGCCACTCGATGCCGGCGAGCATCAGGGTCGGCGACAGCGGTCTCAGGCCGGATTTTATCATTGGCGACCGTTTCGGCATGTCCGCCTCGGCAGCGTTGACCGAGACGGCGATCGGCCTATTGATCGGCATGGGCTATACCGTGGCCCATAACAAACCTTATGCCGGAGGCTTCATCACCGAGCACTATGGCCGCCCGGTGCGCCATCTCCATGCATTGCAGATCGAGGTCAATCGCGGGCTCTACATGAACGAGCGGACGTTCCAGAAATCCGCCGGCTTCGATGCGCTCGCCGACGATCTGGCACAGTTCTCGGCGGACCTGATGGCAATGCCCGATCACGATTTTATCGATCTGCCGCTTGCCGCCGAATGATGCCAAATCGGAAATCGATCAACGACGCGCGATCCGCCGGATGCCTCGCTAAAAAAAGACCGCATCGTTTGCACGACACGGTCGAAGTCTAGGGAGGAAACGCCCAAGGAGGGCATGGACAGGAAAACCTGTCCGAGAACAAACCTATTGTGCGTTGCACAAATGTCAAGCCGCCGACCGGCGTTTTTAACTCACTGTGATGTGGAAATTGTATTTCGAGGGCGCCAGCGTTGCATCCGAGCAACAGTTGTCGATGCGCAAAAGCTCTCGCACGCCCTTGTTTTGGCGGAAAACCGCAGGCAAACGACGGTTCAGCTCGGCTACGCGGGAGACTCAGTTGGACATCAGCATCGATTTCATGCGGCACATTGCACTTGCCGCCGCAGCCGAGACCTTACCGCGCTTTCGCAGCCGCGGCGCGGTCACCAACAAGGAGCAAGGCAGCTTCGATCCGGTCACCGAGGCCGATCGCGAGGCGGAGCGAGTCATCCGGGCGCTTATATCAGCGGAGTATCCCGATCATGGCATCCTCGGCGAGGAGCATGGCAGCGAGAACATTTCCAGCAGACATGTCTGGGTCATCGATCCGATCGACGGCACGCGCGCCTTCATCTCCGGCCTGCCGGTGTGGGGAACACTGGTCGGGCTGACGGTCGACGGCGACGCCGTTGCCGGCATGATGTCGCAGCCCTTCACCGGCGAGCTTTTCTACGCCAACGCCTCCGGCGCCCATTATGAAGGTCCGGGCGGGCCGCGAAGGCTGACGACACGCAAGACGACCGATCTCGCCGAGGCGACGCTGTTCACGACGACGCCGGCGCTATTCAAGGGAGACGCGCGCCTGCGCTACGACCTGTTCGAGAAACAGGTTCAGCTCGCCCGTTACGGCACCGACTGCTACGCCTTCGCCATGGTCGCGGCGGGAAGCGTCGACATCGTTGCTGACCCCGGGTTGAAACCCTACGATATCGTCGCGCTGATCCCGATCATCGAGAAGGCCGGCGGCGTCGTCACCACCTTCGAAGGCGGACCGGCGGAGAGGGGCGGCGACATCCTGGCTGCGGCAACGCCGGAGCTTCATGCCGCGGCGATGGCGGCGCTGCGTGGCTGAACCAGCTGGGCAACTACCAAGGTGCCCACAGGCGAATGATAGCCCCATGCTCCTGACAGGAGGATGTCAGGAGCTCTCTGCTATGGAGATAATGTCACGGGAGGGGTTCACATGCCGACGCAGTCAACAGCCGGTCGTTCCGAAGATGCTCCGGCAGACGGTCGGGCCGACTTCGATTTCTTCTTCGGCCGCTGGAACGTCAGCCATCGAAGGTTGCAGAAGCGCCTGCAAGGCGCCGCGAACTGGGACGTGTTTGGCGGCACATGCGAAGTGCACTCGATCCTTGGCGGCCTCGGCAATTTCGACGACAACGCCATTGACTTGCCCGGCGCTGCTTATCGCGCCGCCACGCTGCGGACGTTCGATCCGGCGACAAGACAATGGTCGATCTGGTGGATCGACGGCCGCAATCCCTCGACCATCGATGTCCCGATGCGCGGCACTTTTGAAGCAGGCGTCGGCACGTTCCTGTGCGAAGACGTCTTCGACGGACGCAAGATCCAGGTTCGCTTCCTCTGGACGCGGATGAGTGAAAAGTCGGCGCGCTGGGAGCAGGCTTTTTCACCGGATGGCGGCAGGACATGGGAGACCAATTGGATCATGGACTTCGCCCGGCAGGCGTAGAGCCAAGGGACGCGGCATTCAATCAGGCTTCGTCGTCGCTTCCCGGGATGAAGGCATCGAAGGCGGCGAGGAACTGCTCGCGATAGAAGTCGGCTTCCTGCAATATTTCGTGGCGTGCGCCGTCGATCACCAGCAGCGAACCGAGACGCAGACGTCTGGTGTAGGTTTCCACCGCCTTGGTCGAGACGACCTGGTCGGCGCCGGCGGCGACCATCAGCAAGGGAACCTGGATCCTGGCCATGAAATCGGGATCGTTGATGGCCTCGGACGCCTCCGCCGCCGCTTTCAGCCAGCGGATCGTGGGACCACCGAGCGCCAGTTGCGGGTAGGTCTCATAGATCAGCGTGTTGCGCCGATATCGCTCCGGATCTGACGTCACCTTGTTGTTGGCAAAGGGTAAGGTTTTCCGCGGCCGGGGGCCCCAGGCGGCATAAAGCTTGCCAAGGCCCAGCAAGCAGAACAGCGAACAGATGCGGCGAACGGTGGTTGTCGAGACCGGCAGGTCGGGCACGGCCAGGAACGGTGCGATCAGCACCATTCGCCGTACGCGATTCACCATCGACGGCGCAGCAAGCAGCGTGATCACCGCCCCAGCCGAATGGGCCAATATGTAGTACGGCCCCCGGCAGTCAGGCAGCACGATCTCCTCGAAGAACTGTTCCAGGTCGCTGGTGTAATCGAAGAAACTCCGGACGTGGCCGCGCTCGCGGTCGCCGATCAGCCGGTCGGAACCGCCCTGGCCGCGCCAGTCGAGGGTCGCAACACCGAGGCCGCGGTCGGCAAGATTACGGATGGTCTCGAAATATTTTTCGATGCACTCGTTGCGGCCGGTCAGAACGACCACTGTGCCCTTCATCGGGCGGGCAACGGCAGGGAAGAGGCCGTAGCGGATCTTCTTGCCATCGCGCGTCGTAAAGAAACCACCGGCCGCATTTGCCGGTGGCGGATTGCCCGGAATTTCGCGGAAGAGTGGAATTTCGTTGAGGAGGTCCATTCGGCGCTGCGTTTGTGTGTCGCTGCCTGCATGGCGCAAGCTTTGGGTAGGCATAGACGCCCATGCACCAAATGCAAAGGAATTCCGGACGCGTGGAAAGGCTGAACGAGGCAATCAGCGAGTAAGGCCGGAAGCAGCTTGCGGCGTGCTTCCGGCCTCTGTCGATCCGGGAGGAAGGGACGTTACACCCGGTCGGCCTCGTTGCGGCATCTCGTGCATGACCTCGAAAATCGGGCTCGATTTTCGCTGGGGATCATGCGCGACCAAAATCACAGCTCTCTTGCGCGTCCGATCGGATGCGCGGCGCCGTGACCACCGCCTGTTCCTTGATCCTGGAAGCAGTCTAGGGCCGCATTGCTGAACGTTCGCCGAAGCCGCGGTTCATCTGCCGTTCATCGAGCTGGCAGAATCTTGAAATGGCTTCATGTGCTCCCCAAATGTCTGTTGCGGTCGCCAATGTCGGGGCCGCTGGCCTTATCCGGAACGCCATCATGGGTTTCGCACCGGCCATACGCAAACCTTGTTGCTCAACAGGAGAACACACTATGCGTCACGTTGATTTTTCCCCGCTCTATCGTTCGACCGTCGGTTTCGATCGGTTGTTCACCATGCTCGATTCGCTTGCGCAGCCCGAAGGCGCGCAGACCTATCCGCCCTACAACATCGAGCGCACCGGCGAGGATTCCTATCGCATCTCGATGGCGGTCGCCGGCTTCTCGGACGACGAGCTCTCGATCGAAGCTCACCGCAATGTGCTGACCGTCAAGGGTGAGCGCAAGGAAGACGGCAATGGCGAGGGTTCCGAACTGCTCTATCGCGGCATTGCCAGCAGGGCCTTCGAGCGCCGTTTCCAGCTTGCCGACCACGTTGAAGTCGTCGGCGCCTCGCTCAAGAACGGTCTGCTCTTCGTCGACCTCAAGCGCAACATTCCCGAAGAGCTGAAGCCCCGCAAGATCGCGATTAGCGCGTCTTCGGCCAAGGCCAAGCAGATCGAAGCCAAGACTGCCGCATAAGCTGCGTCGCAAAAACGACCGTCAGCGACGAAGGCCGGCGTTTTCGCCGGCCTTTTTTCGTTGGCATGAACGCAGCTATCCAGCAATGAGCTGACCAAAGCGGTCGACCTCTTCGGCCGCGGTCGCAAAGCTGGTGACGAAACGGTAGAGCGTCTCGTCCTCGCCGATATGGCCGTCGAAGTCATGCGGCTTGTGCCAGTCATAGAAAGCGGCACCGGCCGATTGCACGCTTTCAGCCTCGGCCTTTTTCATCACCGCGAAAACTTCGTTCGCTTGCGGCAGCCAGGCCAGACGCGCCGATGGCGAATCCTCGATCACTGCCGCAAGGCGCGCTGCCATGGCGTTGGCATGCCGGGCCGTATCGAGCCACAGGGCGTCCTTGAAATAGGCTTCGAACTGCGCAGCGACGAAGCGCGATTTCGAGAACAATTGCGCCGCGCGCTTACGCAGGAAGGCTAATTCCCTGGCACGATCCAGATCGAACAGAACGATAGCCTCGGCGCACCAACAACCATTTTTGGTGCCGCCGAAGGAGAGAATGTCGACGCCGCGCTTCCATGTCATTTCCGCCGGCGTCGTCTCGAGTGCGACCAGAGCATTGGCAAAACGGGCGCCGTCCATGTGCAGCGGTAATTTGTGATGCTTGGCGATCTCCGAAATCCTGGCGATCTCATTCAAGGTGTAGATGGTGCCGACCTCGGTCGACTGGGTGATCGATACCGCCATCGGGCGTCCGGAGTGGACGATTTCAGACGCGAACCGGCCAACCGCTCTTTCCAGCCTGTTCGGATCGATCTTGCCCAGCGCGCCGTCGACGGCATAGAGCCGCGAGCCGCCGGTAAAGTATTCCGGCGCGCCGCATTCATCCTCGATGACATGCGATTCGCGATGGCAGAAGGAAATGCCGCCCGATTTGTTGTAGGCGGTCAGCGACAGCGAATTGGCGGCGGTGCCGGTCGCCACGAAAAACACCGCGACCTCGCGCTCGAAGATGTCGTTGAAGTGCTGATAGACGGTCTGGTCGAGGGCACCGTCGCCATAGGCGGTGGAAAAACCGCCGGCATGGGCCGACAGGCCTGCGGCGATACTGGGATGGGCGCCTGCCCAATTGTCGGAAGCGAAATTCATGCGTTTGCCTGTGCTGGGAAAATCCATGCAACCTTGGCCGCTTTCGCATCCCGCCCGCAAGTGCCAAGTGCCCGAAAACCGGTAAAGCCAGGGAGAGACGATGGTGTAGATAAACGACCGAAGGTTGCGTGCAGCCGCGGCCATGCGTAATTTTCTGTCGTGGAATGCCGAAGATTTTCATGAATCGGTCTTGTGCCTGTCGGGAATATCTGTCATAAAAATTTAGGACAGTAGTGCTGTCTTATTTTGTCGCACACATAAGGCTGGATTGGCGTATCATTAGGCCTCTCCGGCCGTTGCCGTGAGCGACAGGTAGACAGCCCGGCTCTGGCCTGTACGATTACCGGATGCGAACCAGGCCGCCTGTTCGCAAGGATTTCGCAAGACGTGCCGTAAGGATGAAGGGGAGCCAAGCGCTTCCCGACGCAAACCAGCGCCCTAAAGGGCGGGAATGGAGGACAGGATGATGACGGAAATGACGCCATCTGCGATGAACGGCCCGGCCGCGCAGACGAAAGCGCCAGCCGTCAAAAATCCGTCTCTGACCAAGATCGGGCGAACCCATACGGGCTTCGCTGCGCAAGGCCTTTATGATCCACGCAACGAGCACGATGCTTGCGGCGTCGGCTTCATCGTCAACATGAAGGGCGTGAAGTCGCATCAGATCGTCAAGGACGGCCTTGCCGTGCTCGAGAACTTGACACATCGCGGCGCCGTCGGCGCCGACCCGCTGATGGGCGACGGCGCCGGCGTGCTAGTGCAGCTCCCCGACCGTTTCTTCCGCGAGGAAATGGCCAGCCAAGGCGTCGAATTGCCCAAGCCCGGCCATTACGCCGTCGGCCATGTGTTCATGCCGCGCGACCCCGAGCTTCAGGCGCATATCGAAGGCATAATCGCCGAGGTGGCGCAGCTCGAAGGCCAGCCGCTGCTCGGCTTTCGCGATGTGCCGGTCGACAATTCATCGCTGTCCAAGGCGCCGGATATCGCTGCTTCCGAACCGGCCCAGCGGCAGGTGTTCCTCGGCCGCGGCGCCGAGATCGAGAGCGACGACGACTACGAGCGGCGGCTCTACATCCTGCGCAAGGTCATTTCCGGCCGCATCCATGAGGAGACCAAGGGCGTCGACAACGGTTTCTACGTCGTGTCGATGTCGTCGCGGACCATCGTCTATAAGGGCATGTTCCTGGCCTATCAGGTCGGCGCCTATTACAAGGATTTGACCGACCCGCGTTTCGAGACGGCGCTGATCCTGGTTCACCAGCGGTTCTCGACCAACACCTTCCCGTCGTGGAAGCTGGCGCATCCCTATCGCATGGTCGCCCACAATGGCGAGATCAACACGTTGCGCGGCAACGTCAACTGGATGGCGGCACGCCAGGCCTCGGTCGATTCCGAACTGTTCGGCAACGACATCTCAAAGCTTTGGCCGATCTCCTACGAGGGGCAGTCGGATACCGCCTGTTTCGACAATGCGCTCGAATTCCTGACGCAGGGCGGCTACTCGCTCGCCCATGCGATGATGATGCTGATCCCGGAAGCCTGGGCCGGCAACAAGTTGATGGATGCCGATCGCAAAGCCTTTTACGAGTATCACGCGGCCCTGATGGAGCCGTGGGACGGGCCAGCGGCGGTCGCCTTCACCGACGGACGCCAGATCGGCGCCACACTCGACCGCAACGGGCTGCGCCCGGCGCGCTACATCGTCACCGACGACGATCGCGTCATCATGGCCTCGGAAGCCGGCGTGCTGCCGGTGCCGGAGGAGCGGATCGTCAAGAAGTGGCGGCTGCAGCCCGGCCGCATGCTGTTGATCGACCTCGAAAAGGGCCGCATCGTTTCCGATGAGGAGATCAAGTCGGAGATCGCGACCAAGCATCCCTATAAGAGCTGGCTCGCCAACACCCAGCTCATCCTCGAGGATCTGAAGCCGGTCGAGCCACGCGCGCTGCGCAGGGATGTCAGCCTGCTCGACCGCCAGCAGGCGTTCGGCTACACCCAGGAAGACACCAAGCTGTTGATGTCGCCGATGGCAACGACCGGCCAGGAAGCCGTCGGGTCGATGGGCACCGACACGCCGATTTCGGCGATGTCGGACAGATCGAAGCTGCTCTACACCTATTTCAAGCAGAACTTCGCCCAGGTCACCAACCCGCCGATCGACCCGATCCGCGAGGAGCTGGTGATGAGCCTGGTTTCATTCATTGGACCGCGGCCTAACATCTTCGACCTCGTCGGAAACTCGCGCCGCAAGCGGCTCGAAGTGCGCCAGCCGATCCTGACCAATGGCGATCTCGAAAAGATCCGCTCCATCGGCCACACCGAGGACCGTTTCGACACCAAGACGATCGACATCACCTATGGCTCGAACGAGGGCGCGGCCGGCATGCAGGGCGCCATCGACCGGCTGTGCGAGCGCGCCGAGGCGGCGGTCGCCGGTGGCTACAACATCATCATCCTGTCCGATCGCCAGCTCGGACCGGACCGCATCGCCATACCGGCGCTGCTGGCGACGGCCGCGGTGCACCACCACCTGATCAGAAAGGGGCTGCGCACCTCGGTCGGGCTCGTGGTCGAGTCCGGGGAGCCGCGCGAGGTGCATCATTTCTGCTGCCTTGCCGGCTACGGCGCCGAGGCGATCAATCCTTACCTGGCTTTCGACACGTTGCTCGACATGCACAAGCGTGGCGAGCTGCCGGCGGAGGTCGACGCCTACGAAGTCGTCACCCGCTACATCAAGTCGATCGGCAAGGGCATCCTCAAGGTGATGTCCAAGATGGGCATCTCGACCTACCAGTCCTATTGCGGCGCGCAGATCTTCGACGCGATCGGGTTGAAGTCGGATTTCGTGCAGAAATATTTCACCGGCACCGCGACGCTGATCGAAGGCGTCGGGCTGGACGAGATCGCGGCCGAGACGGTCAGCCGTCACACCGACGGCTTTGGCAACGACCCGGTGCTGCGCAACAGTCTCGAGGTCGGGGGCGAATACATGTTCCGCATGCGCGGCGAGGCGCATATATGGTCGCCCGATGCGGTGGCCACCTTGCAGCACGCCGTGCGCCAGGGCTCGTGGGAGACGTTCAAGGACTATTCCGCTCAGATCGACAGCGAGACCGCGCGGGCGCAGAGCATTCGCGGCCTGTTCAAGATCAAGCTCGCCAAGGAAACCGGGCGCAAGAAGGTCGCGCTCGACGAGGTCATGCCGGCGGCCGACATCGTCAAGCGGTTCTCGACCGGTGCGATGTCTTTCGGCTCGATCTCCAGGGAAGCGCACACCACGCTGGCACGCGCCATGAACACCATCGGCGGCAAGTCGAATACCGGCGAGGGCGGTGAAGAGGCCGACCGTTACCTGCCGCTGCCGGGTGGCGGCAAGAACCCCGAGCGCTCGGCGATCAAGCAGGTCGCCTCCGGACGGTTCGGCGTGACGGCGGAATATCTGGTCAACTCCGATGTGATGCAGATCAAGGTCGCGCAAGGCGCAAAGCCCGGCGAGGGCGGTCAGTTGCCGGGCCACAAGGTCGATGCCACCATCGCCAAAGTCAGGCACTCGACACCGGGCGTCGGCCTGATTTCGCCGCCGCCGCATCATGACATCTACTCGATCGAGGACCTGGCGCAGCTCATCTACGATTTGAAGAACGTCAATCCGGCGGCGGATGTCTCGGTCAAGCTGGTCTCCGAAGTCGGCGTCGGCACGGTTGCGGCCGGCGTCGCCAAAGCGCGTGCCGACCACATCACCATATCGGGCTATGACGGCGGCACCGGTGCATCGCCGCTGACCTCGCTCAAGCATGCCGGCAGCCCATGGGAAATGGGCCTTGCCGAGACGCACCAGACGCTGGTGCTCAACGGCCTCAGGTCGCGCGTCGCGCTGCAGGTCGATGGCGGCCTGCGCACCGGCCGCGACGTCGTCATCGGCGCGTTGCTCGGCGCCGACGAATTCGGCTTCTCGACCGCGCCGCTGATCGCGGCCGGCTGCATCATGATGCGCAAGTGCCATCTCAACACCTGCCCGGTCGGCGTCGCGACGCAGGATCCGGTGTTGCGCAAGCGCTTCAAGGGCACGCCGGAACATGTCATCAACTTCTTCTTCTATGTGGCCGAAGAGGTGCGGGCGCTGCTCGCCGACATGGGTTACACCCATCTCGACCAGATCATCGGCGACACCGATCTCTTGGAAAAGCGGGCGCTGATCCAGCACTGGAAGGCGCGCGGGCTCGATTTCAGCAAGATGTTCTTCAAGCCAGATGCCCCGCACGAGGCGGTGCACTGGACCGAGCGCCAGAAACATCCGATCGAAGACGTGCTCGACCGCAAGTTGATCGAGCTGGCCAAGCCGGCGCTGGAAGCCAGGCAGCCGGTCAGCATCGAGCTGCCGATCCGCAATGTCGACCGTTCGACGGGCGCCATGCTGTCTGGCGAAGTGGCAAAGCGCTTCAAGCACAAGGGGCTGCGCGAGGACACGATCTCGGTGAAGCTCACCGGCACGGCCGGCCAGTCGTTCGGCGCCTTCCTGGCGCGGGGCGTCTCGTTCGAACTCGTCGGCGCTGCCAATGACTATGTCGGCAAAGGCTTGTCCGGCGGCCGCATCGTTATCCGACCGCCAGAGAACGCGAATATTGTCGCCGCGGAGTCCATCATAGTCGGCAATACGGTGCTTTACGGCGCGACCGAGGGCGAAGCCTATTTCAGCGGCGTCGCCGGCGAGCGTTTTGCCGTGCGCAATTCGGGCGTCGCTGCCGTCGTTGAAGGCGTCGGCGATCATGGCTGCGAGTATATGACCGGTGGCATCGTCGTCGTCATAGGCCAGACCGGCCGCAACTTCGCCGCCGGCATGTCGGGCGGCGTCGCCTATGTTCTCGACGAGGAAGGTGATTTCGCCGAGCGCTGCAACATGGCGATGGTCGAACTGGAACCCGTTCCTGAAGAAGACGACCTGATGGAAAAATTGCTCCACCATGGTGGTGACCTCGATCATAAGGGCCGTGTCGACGTATCCGGCGACATGACCAGCCATGACGAAGAGCGGCTCTACCAGTTGATCTCGAACCACGTCCATTACACGGGTTCGGTGCGCGGCCGCGAGATCCTCGACAATTGGGCGACTTTCCGGCCGAAATTCCGGAAGATCATGCCGGTCGAATATCGCCGCGCCTTGATCGAGATGGAACGCATGCGCATGGGCGTTGCGGCGGAATAGGTTTTGGAGTTGCCGGAAAGCCAAGCTTCCCGGTCGACGCCTTCATCAACAATCCTGGCCTCGGACTGAAGGTTGCCACGGCTGCCTTATGAGGTTAACGGGTGCGTCGTCGAGCGCGCCTTCTGGACAGCAGGAACTGGACTATGGGCAAGGTAACAGGCTTTCTCGAGATCGACCGGCAGGTGCACAAGTATCAGCCGGCTTCCGACCGCATCCGGCATTTTCGCGAATTCACGCTGCCGATGTCGGATAAGGAGGTCGAGAAACAGGCTGCGCGCTGTATGGATTGCGGCATTCCGTATTGCCATGGGCCGACCGGATGCCCGGTCCACAACCAGATCCCGGACTGGAACGACCTTGTCTACAATGGCGACTGGGACAATGCGATCCGCAACCTGCATTCGACCAACAATTTCCCGGAGTTCACCGGCCGCATCTGTCCGGCACCTTGCGAGGAAGCCTGTACGCTGAACCTCGAAGACATTCCGGTTGCCATCAAGACGATCGAGCAGGCGATCGCTGACAAGGCTTACGAAACCGGTCATATCCGCCCCTATCCGCCGGAAAAGAAGACCGGCAAGCGCGTCGCCGTCATTGGCTCGGGGCCGGCCGGCATGGCGGCAGCCCAGCAGCTTGGCCGCGCCGGCCACGACGTCCATGTTTATGAGCGCGAGAGTCGGCCGGGCGGGCTGATGCGCTACGGCATTCCCGACTTCAAGATCGAGAAGCACTATATCGACCGGCGCATCGAGCAGATGCAGGGCGAGGGCGTGAGCTTCCATTGCGGCGTCAATGTCGGCGTCGACAAGCCGGTGGCGGAGCTGCTCGCCGAATACGATGCTGTGCTTTATTGCGGCGGTTCGGAAACACCGCGCCCGGCCAACATTCCCGGCGACGATCTCGCCGGCGTGCATGACGCGATGCCCTATCTGGTGCAGCAGAACAAACGCGTCGGCGGCGAGCCGATCCAGTCGGTGGCGTGGCCCTCACAGCCGATCGTCGCCGGGGGCCAGCATGTCGTCGTCGTCGGCGGCGGCGACACCGCATCCGACTGTGTCGGCACGGCGTTCCGACAGGGCGCAGTGCGCGTCACCCAGCTCGACATCCGGCCGCAGCCGCCGGAAAAGGAAGACAAGCTTTCGGTCTGGCCGTACTGGGCGACGAAGATGCGCACCTCGTCCTCGCAGGCCGAAGGCGCCGAGCGCGAGTTCCAGGTGGCGACGCTCGAATTCATCGGCGAGGACGGCGCGTTGACCGGCGTCAAATGCTGCGAGGTCGATGAAAAGCGCAAGCCGATCGCCGGCACGGAATTCGTCATCCGCGCGGATCTTGCCTTCATCGCCATCGGCTTTGCCGGGCCCGCCGCCGTCGGACCGGTATCGGAACTGGGCGGCCAGATGAAGATCGCTGTCGACAGCCGCCGCTCGAACAACGTCGAAGCCAATGATCGCGACTACAAGACCAGCGTCGAAAAGCTCTATGCGGCAGGCGATGTCCGTCGCGGCCAGTCGCTGGTCGTCTGGGCGATCCGCGAGGGTCGGCAGGCGGCGCGTTCGATCGACGAGGCGCTGATGGGATCGAGCGTGTTGCCGCGCTGAGACCGTTTGGACTCTACTCCTGCGGCCATCTGAGGGCGTTTGGCCTTCGCCGGCCAAATCACTCATGAGCGGTCGTGGCAGTTAAGGCTACGACCGGCGTAGGCCGGCGCTCACGTACTCGAATGTATGCTCCGCTCCGGTTTTCGAAAACACCCTCATATGACTCACAGAAGCGAGTTTCGAAATGGTCTCCGAACCTCGTATCAAGGATTGATCGCCGTCGTCGTGTCGCTTCCAGCGGCTGCCGCCGCGGGCTGTGCCCTGGGCGGCCAGGAAAAATCGTCGGCGCGGCCGGGCGAAGCATCTGATGCCTTGCCCTCGACGACGAGTTTCTCGCCAAGCCCATCCGCCTTTGCCGGCGGCGCGGCGCCAAGAAGTTCCGAACCGCCGTCGAGCGCTGGATCGTTGAGCAGCATCGGCACGGTGCGATTGACGGCCATCGGGGCCGCGGCCGGTGCCGGGGCTTCGACGGGAGCGCCTGCTGGCGCATAAGTTGACGGTGTGCCCGTGGGCGCGGTCATTCCAAGGATCTTCATCAAAGGTTTTTCGGCATAGAAGGCGAGCTTGCGTTTGCCGGCTTTCGACACATAGATGCCGTCGTCGGTTCGCAGACGCACCGGCTGCCCGTTGATGTCGGGCCCGCTGGTGACAAAGGCGCCATCCTCGTCGACGAAGCCGTCCCAGATGTCGACGAATTCGCCGCCATGAGTTTCGGCGGTCGAGCGGTAGATCTCGTTGAAAGCCAGCATGTCGGAGGTCATCTTCGGCGCCTTGAATGCCGGCATGCCGACCCACAGATACGGCACCTTGGCCGATGCAATGGCCTTGCCGAACGCTTCGGTCCGGCGTTCGTATTCCTTGATCCAGCCTTCGGATTGCGGCTGTTCGCGCTCGTCGTTCACGCGCATTTGCTGCCGATCGTTGGAGCCCAGCATGACGATCACGGCCGCGGGCTTTTCAGTTTCGATCAGCGACTTGATCTGTTCGGGCCAGTTGTAGAAATCGTCACGCACGAAACCGGACGAACCGTTGCTGCGAACGACGATCCTGATTTTGTTGTTTTCGGCAAAGGCGGTATCCAGGCCTTCGGCGAGGCCGCTCGCCATGAAATCGCCGACCACCAGAACGGTGCGGGCATCCGGCGCCTTCTCGACGATGGGGGTTGTCGGCTCGGCCGGCCGGCGCGGCGCGGCACGGGGCTTTTTTGCCCTCGGCTTCGGCGGCCTGGCTCTTTGAATTAGGCGCGGCGGCGGTTCCAACCGCTCGCTGCGACGCGGAAACAACAAGTCGCGCAGCGACCAGCCACGCCTTTGTTCTTCCTGCGCGATGGCCGGCGTGTGAAAGGCGGCGGCAGTACTGACAGCCAGAACGGCAATCGCCAGAAGCAGGATCGGCGCGCGACGAAAAATCACCCGGATACGCGCAGCCGAAACCAATCACCCTCTCCATCCCTTAAAAGCGCCGGCCTCAAGCCCAATCGTGCCGCCGCTCTATCTTTTGGTTCGAGCATCGGATTTCCCCCAAACCGGTTTGGGTTCCGATGCCCCAGGTCGTCTCTCTATGCGAGGCTAGTTCTGCCTGAGCGATTTGAGCACTTCCATGCTCGGATGTCCGTCCTGGGTCAAGCCGGCCTTAGCCTGGAAGGCCATGATGGCGGCTTTCGATCCCTCGCCGATCTTGCCGTCGAACTTGCCGTCATAGTAGCCGTACTGCGAAAGCCGCTGCTGTAGCTCTTGCCTCTCCTCGAAGGAGAGCTTCGTGAAAGGCCGCTTCCAGTCCTGCACAAGGCCACCATGGCCGGCGATTTCGTCGGCAAGAAGGCCAACGGCAACCGCGTATTTGTCGGCATTGTTATAGCGTTTGATGACCGAAAAATTCTTGATCATCAAGAAGGCCGGGCCGCCGCGGCCGCCCGGCACCTTCAGCGTAGCCTTCTCCGCACCACTCTTGAAGGGCTTTCCGTTGACACGCGTAACACCCAGCGCTTGCCATTGCGACAGCGACTTCGATCCGGCCGGGAACTTCTTCCCCTCGGGAAGGCTGACTTCATAGCCCCAGGTCTTGCCGGCCTGCCAGCCGTTCTTCCTGAGCAGATTGGCGGCCGTTGCCAATGCATCGGGAATCGAATTCCAGATGTCGCGCCTGCCGTCGCCGTCCATATCGACCGCATAGGCCTGGTAGCTGGTGGGAATGAATTGAGTATGACCCATGGCGCCGGCCCATGAGCCGCTGAGGTGGCTTTTGTCGATGTCGCCCCTTTGCAGGATCTTCAGCGCTGCGATCAGCTGGGTGCGGGCAAACTTCGATCGTCTGCGGTCGGCATAGCCGAGCGTTGCCAGCGAACGCACCACGTTCCGCATGACCTCGTCGCGCTTGAGGATTTCGCCGTAATTCGATTCCATCGACCAGATGGCCAGCAGGACGTAGCGGTCGACGCCGTATTTTGCCTCGATCCTGTCCAGCCAAGGCTTCCATTTCCTGGCCATTTGCTTGCCGACGGCGACCGACTGGTCATGGACCCGGTTGTCGAAATAATCCCAGGCGGGTGCGGTAAATTCGGGTTGATAGCGGGCTTTTTCCAGCACGATGGGATCGGCATCGCTGATGCCCTCGAACGCCTGGTCGTAAACGGCGCCGGAAACACCGCTCTGCACTGCGGTGGCGCGAAAACTCGCCACCCATTGCCGGAACCCAGCGTCGGCAAAAGCAGATCCGGTGGGCATCAGCAACGCGAGCGATAGGCTGGCGGCCGCAACAATGCTTGCGAAGCGCTTTGCGGCATTGCAAACGGACATCTTTTCCTCCTTCTTCATCACAGGAAGATCATTCATCGCCGAACCCGGTTAGCATTTGGTTTACCATAGGTGCCGTTGGGAACGAAAAAGCGCTTTGGTGCTTTACGGACTGCAGGTTTTTTCTGACCGGCCGTTCCATAATCCTCGATTCCGGCACGAAAATGTCTCGAAGCGGGATTGCCGAACAGGCCTACAAGCGGATAATTGACAGCATGAAGAGAGTTCGCAAGGCAGTTTTCCCGGTCGCCGGCCTCGGCACGCGGTTTCTCCCGGCCACCAAGGCCATACCCAAGGAAATGCTGACGGTCGTCGACAGGCCGGTCATCCAATATGTGGTCGATGAGGCACGCGAAGCCGGCATCGAGCATTTCATCTTCGTGACCGGCCGCAACAAGGCGGTCATCGAGGACCATTTCGACGTCCAGTTCGAACTCTACGACACGCTCGCCCAGCGCGGCAAGAACGACGAGCTCGCTCGCCTGCAGCGGCTGCAACCCTTGCCGGGGCAGACCAGCTTCACGCGCCAGCAGGTACCGCTCGGCCTTGGCCATGCCGTCTGGTGCGCCCGCGAACTGGTGGGCGACGAGCCCTTCGCCCTGCTCTTGCCTGATATGATCATGCAGTCGGAAAAAAGCTGCATGAAGGAGATGGTCGAGCTCTATGCCGAGACCGGCAACAACATCGTGGCGGTCCAGGAATGCGACCCCGCCGAGGCCCATAAATACGGCATCGTCGGCCGCGGCGAGGATACGCATCACGGTTTCCGCATCACCGGCATGGTGGAGAAGCCGAAGGCCGGCACGGCACCCTCCAATCTCTACATCAACGGGCGTTACATTCTGCAGCCGGAAATATTCGGGATTCTCGAAAGCCAGGAAAAGGGCGCCGGCAATGAGATCCAGCTCACTGATGCGATGCTGAAACTGGAGAAGCAGCAGCCCTTCTATGGCTGCCACTACCAGGGGCGCACCTTCGATTGCGGATCGCCTGAAGGTTTCGTCGAGGCCAATGTCGCCTTTGCGCTGTGGCGCAGCGACGTGAACGGGAACATGGCGGGCACGATCCGCAAGCTTCTCGAGGAGTTGAAACCGTCAGAGCAGCGCGGCGCGGCGTTCTAGCTATGTCGCGCAAAGCATGCCCTGGGTCTTGAACCAAGGGTGCGCTTACCCGAAACCACAGTTCTCACCACGGCCTGATCGACCTATCCCAAGCCTTCACGGCTTGCTTTAAGGCTGCAGCGTCACCCCGACGAAGATGCTGTGGGCCGTATAATCACGGCCCTCCAGGTTGCTGGTCTGTTTTTCGGTTCTGGCGCGGGTGGTCAGCCCGGCATACCGGTTCAGCCACCACGTCAGCCCGGCCTCGGCGCTCAGCGTCAGATCATGGCCGTCGGACCCGATGTAGTCGCGCCAGTCCACGCCGAGAGCTGCGTTCCCGGTCAGGTTGGCACGGATTTCCCGCTCGCCGGTAAGGCGGCCGGAATAAAGGATGTCGCCGCTTTCGTTGGGGGTTGTCGTGCCCTCGACGGTCGTTTGTCCGGTGAGGCCGATCGTGGTGCCGCGTTCCGGCGACCATTTGAGGTCGGCGTTCACCGTGGCACCTGAAATCGCCGACAGTTGGTCGTCGTCGATCGCCTCCCGCAGCCAGCCGGCCGAGAATTCGCCGGCAAGCTTCTCGCCGAGGTCCAGTTCGGCACCGGCGCGTACGCCAAGCCGTGTCGAGGATCGTTCGAACCCATTGGGGTCGACGCGCTGATCGTAGACCCGGCGGCCGATTTCGACCTCGGTGAAAGGCGTGATGGCGGGAGAAATCTCATAGCCGGTACGCAAGGTGGCGGTATAAAGCGTCGAGTTGCGGGCTTTCTGCGACACCGTTCCGCCCGTCGAAAGCTTGGCGTCGCCATAGATGTCGCGCTCGACAGCGCCGGTCAAAGCAAAGCGCATCTTGCCCGCATCCTTCTCGACCGCGAGGCTGCCGTCAATGGTCTGGCGCACCGGCTGCTCGATGGTGCCTTCGATGACGACCGGCGACGAAGCCGATTCCGGCGCCGCCTCGTAACCGAGCTTGGCCATAGCGCGCAGTTCGTTGTCGAGGTCGACATTGAGCGTGCCGTCGACACGTCCCCGCAATTCCTGAATCTCGTCCCCCGATATGGTCTTGAGAAAGGTGCCGTAGCCGTCGATGACAGCTGAATTCTCTCGCCAGTCGGAGATGGCATTGAAGCGCAGCGTCGTTTCCGACAGCAGCGCCGGCTCGCCTCCGGCGCTCGAATCGGCATTCGACGATGCCGTCAGACCTTGCTCGAGTGTCGGCCTGATCACGAACGAGCCGAGTTTGATGCCTGTGGCGGCGAACGGGTCGTCCTCGGCCCGCCTATCCCGACCCTCGATGGCTTCGGCGCGCTCGGCGCCCGGATCGAGCCTCTGCCTGTCGGCGGAATCAATGGTCACCGCACGGCGATTGGTCGCGTCCTGGTCCGTCTCGGCGGCGTCCGTGTCATCCGTCGTGACTGCAGTCGCGGCGGCGGCTTCCGCCTCGGCGGCCTCGGCCTCGTCTTGGTCCGCCGCCCGTTGCGTCGCGCTCGATGGCCGGCGCGGCGGGACGGGAGCGGGCGTTTCCGCAAACGGATCGTCGGTGGCCTCCGGCGGATCGAAAATGCTGCCGGTCGCTGGCGCGGTGTCGTCGTCCGGTACGGCGCCTGGGCTGGCCGGCTGATAGGTGGCTGCGTTGTCCTGTGCCGTCTGATTCGCAGCGCCGGCCAGAATCGTCGGTTCCGAAACCTCGCCGCGCAGCTCCGTTTCCTGGGCATAGGGCTGCGCTGGTCGCAGCAAGGCGAACACGCTGGTCGCCATCAGCAAGACGCAGACCGCCTTGCCGTTTCGCCTTCTTTTCTTTTCAGGCTGGGCCCCGGACATCGCCACCACTGCTCGCGCGGCGCAAGCGCGCCATACTTACCGGACCGTAAATGGGGATGGTTAACGGAGCGTTGAGGCGGCCGCTCATCAACCCTTGGTGGATGGCAATTCCGTTGGACAGGCGCGCGGCAAAGCGCTAATCGCATCAACCATGCATGCGATATCCCCAGACAAGAAGCGGCTCGACGGGCAAGCTTCGATCGCCTCGGCGCTCAGAACGGTGGCGACCGAGCAGGCCGGCGTCGCGGCGCTGGCGGCTGCGCTCGAAAACGGATTGGCCGAACCTTTCGCGCGGGCCGTCGACATGGTGTCGCAGATCGAGGGCCGCGTCATCGTCACCGGCGTCGGCAAGAGCGGCCATATCGGCTCGAAGCTGGCCGCGACACTCGCCTCGACCGGCACACCGGCGTTCTTCGTCCATCCTGCCGAAGCCAATCACGGCGACCTCGGCATGATCGCCAGGGACGATGCCATCATCGCCATGTCGTGGTCGGGCGAGAGCCTGGAGCTCAAGGGCATCATCGCCTATTCCAGGCGCTTCTCGATCCCGCTGATCGCGGTCACCGCCGGAGAGAGATCGGCGCTGGCGCGCGAGGCCGACGTGGTGCTTTTGCTGCCGCGCGCGTCGGAGGCCTGTCCGCACGGCCTGGCGCCGACGACATCGACGCTGCTGCAACTGGTGATCGGCGATGCATTGGCTATTGCGTTGCTCGAAGCGCGCGGCTTCACGCCGGATCATTTCCGCACCTTCCATCCCGGCGGGCAACTTGGCGCCAATCTGACGCAGATCCGCGACATCATGCATGTCGGTGACAGGCTGCCGCTGGTGCCTTCCGGCACCGGAATGCGTGAAGCGATTATCGAATTGTCGCGCAAGGGGTTTGGCTGCGTGGCGATCACCGCCTCAGACGGTGCGCTGATCGGCATCATCACCGACGGCGACATCAGGCGCCATATCGGCAGCAATCTTTTGGCGATGAGTGTCGATCAGGTCATGACCAAGGAGCCGAAGACGGCCGGGCCGGACACGCTGGTGGCGACGGCGCTGCAGACGATCAACACTTCGGCCATCACCAGCCTGATGGTGGTCGAGGGCAGGCAGCCGATCGGACTTGTCCATCTGCACGACCTGCTGCGCATCGGCGCGGCCTGACCTGAATCTCAACACACCCCGAAACGTCGTAGGATCAGACAGCCTCGACCGTCAATTCCAGATCGGTATCGGCCGCGCCTGTCACGCGCACCTGCGTGCCGGCCGGCAGATCGGGGCCGGAGACGCGCCATAGCGTGTCGCCCAGCTTTATGCGGCCACGCCCATCCTTGATCGGTTCGGCAAGCGTCGCCATTCTGCCGATCATTTGTGCGCCGCGGCGGTTGAGCAAGGGCTGGTCAGTCGTGTCATGGCGCCCGCCCATCAGTTTCTTGCCGACATAGGTTGAAACCAGCGACATCACGAGGAAGGCGAGAACCTGGACCTGCCAAGTCCAGAAACCTGCGTCCCAGATGAGCAGAGAGACTGCACCGATCAGCAGCGCGGCGATGCCGATCCATAGCATGAAGATGCCGGGCGCGATGACCTCCATTACGAGGAGGACGAAGCCGAGAACCATCCAACTCCAAGGGCCGAGTTCGGAAATGATACGGTCAAACATAGGATCGGCCTCAGGTCTCGCTGGGGCGAACCACTGGCGGGCGTGACGCTTGCCGAGCGGTGCCGGCAGTGGCTTCGCTCCCGAAGACTTCCTTGGCGATTGCGCCGATGCCGCCGAGCGTGCCGATCAGCGACGAAGCCTCCATAGGCATCAGCACGACCTTGCTGTTCGTGGCAGAGCCGATCTTGGTCAGCGCTTCGGTGTATTTCAGGGCGACGAAGTAGTTGAGCGCCTGCACGTCGCCCTTGGAGATCGCCTCCGACACCACTTGCGTGGCGCGGGCCTCGGCCTCGGCCGAGCGTTCGCGCGCCTCGGCGTCGCGGAAGGCAGCTTCCTTGCGGCCCTCGGCTTCCAGGATCTGCGACTGCTTGAGGCCTTCGGCGTCGAGGATCTGCGCGCGCTTGTTGCGTTCGGCCATCATCTGGCGACCCATCGATTCGACGAGATTGGCCGGTGGATTGATGTCCTTGATCTCGACCCGGGTGATTTTGATGCCCCAGGGATGCGCCGCCTCATCGACGACGCGCAGCAGGCGTTCGTTGATGGCGTCGCGGTTCGACAAAAGCTCGTCGAGATCCATCGAGCCCATGACGGTGCGGATGTTGGTCATCGTCAAATTGAGGATGGCGTTCTGCAGCCCAGCGACCTGATAGGCGGCCTGTGCGGCGTTGAGCACCTGGTAGAAGGCGACGCCGTCGACGGCGACGGTAGCGTTGTCGCGGGTGATGATCTCCTGGGTCGGGACGTCGAGCACCTGCTCCATCATGTTCAACTTGGCACCGATGCGATCGACGAACGGCACGATGAGGTTGAGGCCGGGGCTCAATGTCTTGGTATAACGACCAAAGCGTTCGACGGTATAATTGTAGCCTTGCGGGATTGTCCGGATGCCTTTGAAAAGCACGAGCACGACAAGAGCGACAAGAACAAGAAGCGCGATATCGAAACCACTGAAGTCCATTTGGCTCTCCCTCAGATGCCGAGCACACTAAAGCGACATGCGTCGCTGGACACGCAATTACGCTCTAGCTTTTATACCTGCGCATCGCTCTTCCCAAAATCGACTCCGATCGTTGGTGCCGATGCGGTAGACGTTTCAACGCAGCCGACTTCACCAAGCACTTAAGTGTGTTTCAGAAATGTTACAATCAGGTGATCGCAGATTGTCGGTGACAACCAGGCTAGCCGCGCTCGATGACGCCCGCTTCAGATCCAGCCCGACAGTTCGCGCCGCACCAGCGCCTCGATCACCGCCATGCCCTCGGCACCGTCGTTGAGGCAAGGGATGTGCGCGAACTTCTCGCCACCGGCATGATGGAAAGTCTCCGCTGCCTCCCTGCCGATCTCGTCCAGTGTCTCGATGCAGTCGACGGAAAAGCCCGGATTGACGATGGCGATCGATCTCACGCCTTCTCCGGCTAATTTCTCGACTGTCTTGTCAGTGTAGGGCTGCAGCCATTCCTGCGCACCGAAGCGCGACTGGAACGTGGTGATCAGCCTCTTCTCATCCCAGCCGAGCTTTTCACGCAGCAGCCGGGTCGTCTCGAGGCAATGGGCCTGATAGGGGTCGCCCTTGTCGGAATAGGGTTTCGGAATGCCGTGATAGGAGGCGATGATGACCTCGGGTTCGAAATCGAGGGTCGCCAAATGGCGCTCGATCGAACGGGCAAGCGCCTCGATATAAACCGGTTCGGCATAGTAGGGCGGCACGCTCCGGATCGCCGGCGCGCGGCGCATCTTCATCAATGCGCGAAACAATTGATCGTTGGCGGTCGCGGTCGTGGTCGCGGAATATTGCGGATAGAGCGGAAAAGAGAGAATGCGGTCGCAGCCTTGTGCAACCAGCCCTTTGGCCACGCTCTCGGTCGAAGGATTGCCGTAACGCATTGCCCAGTCGACGGTAACATCGGGCAGGTCGCGCAGCGCCTCGCTTAGTTTTTCGCTTTGGGCGCGGGTGTAGGTGCGTAGCGGCGACTCGTTGCGCTGCCGATTCCAGATCCTGGCGTAGTTGGCGCCCGACTTCTTCGGCCGCGTGGTGAGAACCAGCCCATAAAGGATCGGATACCAAATAGCCCTGTTGAGCTCGATGACGCGCGGATCGGACAGGAATTCCCTGAGATAACGCCACATCGGCTTGAATTCGGTGCCGTCTGGCGTGCCGAGATTGACCAGCATGACGCCGATCCTGCCCACCCCGACCGGCGGCAGCGGGCCGAGGGCCTTCGCAGCCTTGGGATCGACAGGATTGGAAAGCGTCATAAAGGATCTCCGAACACCGCGCGAAAGTAGCGATGCCGCGCCGGTTTTCAATGCAGCGTCTGGCCGCACCTTATCCTACCTTGGATATTACCTCAGGCGGAAAGCAGAAAACCCGCCCGGTTACCCGGACGGGTTTTCAACAATGACGGAAGAACTTAGTTTGCGGCCGGGATGGTCAGGGTTGCGCCGACCGGAAGGCGGCGCGGCTCGTAGTTCTTGTTGGCGCCGGAGATCGTTTTCCACTTGGAGCCATCGCCATAGGCCTTCTCAGCCAGATCCCAATAGGTGTCGCCGGCAACGATCACATGGCTGCTTTCGACCGCTGCGGCCACGGCCGGCTTGGTCGGCTCGGTGGGTGCCGCCTCGGCTGGCTTGGCCGGTTCGGCTGCAGGAGCCGGTGCCGCAGGCTGGGCTGGTTCCGCGGGCTCGGCAGGTGCTGCCGTCGCGGGGCCGGGTTCCGCCGGCACGGCTGGCGGCGTCGTGGCGATGTCGGCCGAACCCGCCGGCGGTTCGGGCATTGCCGGCTCTGCGGTTGGAGCCGTTTCTGCCGGTTTTGCGGGCTCGGCCGGAGCGGGTGCCGCTTCGGCCGGCTTGGCCGGTTCTTGGGCCGGTTCTGCCGCGATCTCGGTGATGCGGCCATCGAGCTTTGGCGTATAGGGCCGATGCGCGCTGAGATAATCGGCGACCACCTGTTCTAGGCCGGGACCGTAATCATAGGCGTTCTTGGCCTTGTCGGCGAAGACCTTGTAGCCGTCGCCGCCCTGGCGCACATAGTTGTTGGTGGCAACTAGGTAATCCTTGTCCGGATTGAGCGGGGTCCACGCGCCGCCTTCCATGACTTCGACCGACTTGACGCGCCCGGCATTCGGGGCAGCCGATTTGTCGAATGAATATTTCAAGCCGGCAACCTGCGGGAAGCGTCCGGCGCCGTCCTCGATCTGGCTGAGACCGTTCTCGAGCCCGGCAACCAGATCCTTGCCGGAAATCTGGAAGGTCGCCAACGTGTTCTGGAACGGCAGCACGTTCAGCACTTCGCCCATGGTGACGGTGCCCTGGTCGATAGAGGCGCGAAGGCCGCCGCCATTCGAGATGACGATCTCGACGCCCTGGTCCTTGACGCGGTCGAGTACGGCGTCCGAGACAAGATTGCCCATCTCGCACTCGCGGGTGCGGCAGTTCTCACGGCTGCCGTCGATCGCCTTGGTGGTTTCGGCGACCTCCTTGTTCTTCAACGCCTCGATCGGCGCGCCGAGCTCCTTGATGCGGGCAAGCACCGCGGGATCTGGCGTGATCGACTTGTCGAGGTAGATCGGGTCTCCGCTGGCTTGCTTGACGACGCCATTGTCGTCGAACACCACCTTGAACTCGCCGAGATATTTGGAATAGGACGCCGCCTGGACGACCGGCACCTTGTAGCCGTCCGGATTGTCGACCATCGTCGGGTAGGGGCCTTCAGCCTTGGGATCGGTGTTGGACAGCAGCGAATGGCTGTGGCCGCCGACCACCACGTCGACACCCGGGATCTTGGCGATGACGTCGCGTTCGCGCTTGTAGCCGATATGAGTGACCGCGATGATCTTGTTGACGCCTTCTCCCTTCAGTTTCTCGACTTCCGATGTGATTGACTTGACATCGTCCTCGATCGTGACGTTGGGGCCTGGCGAGGCGAGCTCCGCCGTGTCGTTGGTGACTGCGCCGACAATGCCGATCTTCTGGCCGCCGACCTCGATGACGACCGACGGCTTTACGCGGTCACCGAGCTTGGATTGCGCGTTCGCCTTCACATTGGCGCCGAGTACCGGAAACTGGATCATGTCGAGGAACGGAGCTAGCGCCGCCTCGCCGTCGTCGAACTCGTGATTGCCGACCTCCATGGCGTCGAATTTCATCTGGTTGAGGAATTCGCCTTCGGTCTTGCCCTTGTAAGTTATGTAGAAGAGCGATCCCTGGAAATTGTCGCCGGCGCTGAGCAGCAGCACGTTCTGGCCTTCCAGCTTCTTGCGCTCCTGGGCGATCGCCGTGATCAGCCGTGCTGCGCCGCCGATGCACTCGCCCTTGGTCTCCTCTTCGGCCGAGCAGGTCGATTCATATTTATTGTTGCTTTCGATGCGGCTGTGCCAGTCGTTGATGTGCAGGATGTTCAGTGTGTAGTCGGCAAAGGACACGCCGGCCGACAGACCAAGCGCGGAGGCCGAAAGGGCGGCAATGGCGGCGATCTTCCTCATTTTCGTCTCCCCGATGACCTGTTTAACGCCCTTGCTTGACTGGAACATAACAGCCAGCTTTTTGCCATGTTCACATCGCGTTTCGGCCGATGCAAGCGGAATCGGGGTCAGCTTTGCCGGCGCAAAAGAGACGGCGGCCTGAGGCCACCGTCCTTTGCAAAGCCAGTTTCGTATGGGCTCAGGTGCGCCGCGTCAGCACAAAATTCTGCCCGCTCGCGCTGGTGCAGTTAAGCTGGGAGGTGGAGATCAGCAAGCAGTTGAAGCTGATCGGCGTCTGGCGGATCAGCGAAGTGCCTTTGATCTCGACCGAAGTGCCGCCGGTCATGGTGTAGCTGCCGTCGGCAAGTTTCTGGCCGGTGTCGGTCGCGACGGTGTTGAAGCTGCCGGCGGCGAAGGTCGACAGGCCCGTGCCTTGCGCATCGATCCATGAGCCTTCGACCGGGCTCCGCGCGGCCAACGGCGGCCCGCCCGGGCCGGCGGTGGTGCACGCCGCCAAGGCGGCAGCGGCCGCGACAATGCCGGCCGAAAGCAATTTGCGCGCAATCGTCATCATCAACATCCTCTCCTCTCGCATCGGCCCGAAAATCGATCCGGTTTTCGGAAACGCACGATGCGCACATTCAAAGCACTAGAGCATACTTTTTGCGCCCAAATGGACGCATGTCGCGCTAGGTCGCCTTCCTTCAATCGCCCGATTTCCAGGCGATTGCAAGGTAGTGAGGCATCGCTATCGAACGAGGATGTTGCACTATCGAACGAGGATGTTGCGGAATTGCCATGGGTCGTTTTTGTCGAGGTCTTCCGGAAACAGACCAGGGCGGTTATCGAGCGGCGTCCAGTCGGTGTAGTAGCCCTTGATCGGCCCGAGATAGGGGGACTGCACTTCAAGGCAGCGTCTGTAGTCCATCTCGTCGGCCTCGACGATGCCAGCCTCGGGATTTTCCAGTGCCCAGACCATGCCCGCCAGCACGGCAGACGTGACCTGCATGCCCGTGGCGTTCTGATAAGGCGCCAGCTTGCGCGCTTCCGCCAACGACAGTTGCGAGCCGTACCAATAGGCGTTCTTATCGTGGCCGTAGAGGAGCACGCCGAGCTCGTCGACACCGTCGACCAGTTCGTTTTCATCGAGCACGTTATGTACGGATTGCGCCTTGCCGGCGGCACCAAACATCTCGTGAAGCGACAGCACGGCGTCGTTGCAGGGATGGTAAGCGTAGTGACAGGTCGGGCGGTATTGAACCTTGCCCTTCTTGCCGCGCAAGGTGAAGAAGTCGGCGATCGAAATCGACTCGTTGTGCGTCACCAGGAAGCCGTATTGCGGACCGGGCGTCGGGCACCAGCTGCGCACGCGCGTGTTGGCGCCCGGCTGCTCCAGATAAATCGCGGCCTTCGAGCCATGCTTGTGTTTCTTGGCATTCTTGGGCATCCAGGTCTCATGCGTGCCCCAGCCGAGCTCTGCCGGCTGCAGGCCTTCCGAGATGAAGCCTTCGACCGACCAGGTATTCCAGAACACGTCCATCGGCTTCGGCTTCTTGGTGCGCTGGGTGTCGCGCTCGGCGATGTGGATGCCTTTGACGCCGGCCTTCTTCATCAGCCTCGCCCAGCCTTCGCGATCGTGCTGCGCGGGCTCCGAGAACTCGAGGCCAAGGTCGGTGGCGAGGTTGACCAGCGCCTGCTTGACGAACCACGAGACCATGCCCGGATTGGCGCCGCAGGTAGAGATTGCGGTCGCCCCGCCTGGGTGCGCGTGCTTTTCTTCGACCATCGATTCACGTAACGCGTAATTGGTGCGGCTGGCATTGTCGGCCTTGGTGTCAAAATAGAAGCCGAGCCATGGTTCGACGACGGTATCGATGTAAAGCACGCCCAGCTTGCGACAGAGCCGCATCAAATCCACCGAACCGGTGTCGACCGACAGGTTGACGCAAAAACCCTGGCCGCCATCTTTGGTCAAAAGCGGCGTCAGCAGCTTCTTGTAGTTCTTCTTGGTCACCGCATCCTGCATGAAGGTGATGCCGCGCTCGTCGAGCAGCTTACGGTCGGTATCGCGCGGGTCGATGACCGTCATGCGCGACTTGTCGAACTTGAAATGGCGCTCGATCAGCGGCAGCGTTCCCCGTCCGATCGAGCCGAAGCCGATCATCACGACAGGGCCGGTGATCTCACCGTAAACGGGCCAGTTTTCATTCGCCATTTTATCGATTACTCCCTCAAACAGGCTGAAAAGCCGGGGCGTTACTGCCGAGCGGCCAAGCGCTACAACCACAGATCATTGTCATAAACCAGTGAAAAACCACGGGCTATGCCGCATTCCCTACGTGGTTAAGGAGGGCGCCCGGCCGATTACGGCCGTCAGGCGCCCATCGGCCTCGGAGCGCGTCAGCGCGTTGAGAGCCCGCCGCTGGTTACGTCCAAGCATCGCAGCTCCTTCGTGATCGCAGTTCTGAGTTCAACGGTGGCCATAGGTTATAACGGAGCACTTTCCGATTGACGATTGTAATGACATAACATAACAGTTCGCCAAGGGCGGAGCTGAGATGGATCGAACGGCGCACTGTGTGACCTTTCAAGAACTGGCGCTGGACTACACCAGCCACCCGTTGTGCATCCCCGACGGGATTGCCCGGTCCGGCGGTCATCCTGTCGGCGGGCGCACATTCTTGCCATCTTGCCGGCGTGCGCGACGTGCCCGCCACCTGCGTCCGACGCATCTCCCACAGAACTGCTTGAACAGAAGGAGTTGATCGAATGTCCAGGACGCTGAAGCTTGCCGCCGTGATTGGCGCCATGACATCGTTGCCATTCACCCCGTCGCTGGCATCGGCCGAGAATCTCAAGGTTGTCGCCAGTTTCTCGATCATCGCCGATTTCGCCAGGAATGTCGGCGGCGACCGTGTCGACGTCATCACGCTGGTCGGCCCGAATGGGGACGCTCATGTCTACGAACCGAAGCCGGCGGATGCGGCCGCAGTCGGTGCGGCCGATGTGGTGCTGGTAAACGGCCTCCAGTTCGAAGGCTTCCTCCAGCGTCTCGTCGAGGCGAGCGCCACCAAGGCACCGGTCGTGGAATTGACCAAAGGCGGCGAGGTGTTGCGCAACGCCGAGGAAGAACATCACCACGATCAGGATAAAGCCGCCGAGGGCGGGGAAAGGCACGCCGGGGAGGCGGAAGAGGGCCATGAGGAAGGGCACCACCATCACGGCGAATTTGATCCCCACGCATGGCAGTCGGTGCATAATGCCGAGGTCTATGTGAAGAACATCGCCGATGCCTTCTGTGCCGCCGATGCAGCCGGCTGCGACACCTACCGGGCCAATGCCGAATTGTATGGTGAGCGGCTCGAGGCACTGGAAGAGGAGATCAAGGCTGCTGTAGCTGAGATCCCCGAGGAAAAGCGCACGATCATCACCTCCCACGACGCCTTTGGATATTTCGAGCACGAATACGGCATGAGATTCCTCGCGCCGGAGGGCGTCTCGACCGAATCTGAAGCTTCAGCCGCCGATGTCGCGGCCCTCATCAAACAGATCAGGCAAGACATGGCTTCGGCGATTTTCGTGGAAAACGTCACCAATCCGCGGCTGATCGAGCAGATAGCCAGCGAGACGGGCCTGAAAGTCGGTGGTGAACTCTATTCCGACGCCCTGTCGGACGAGAACGGCCCGGCCCCGACTTATCTCGAGATGATGCGGCACAACATCATGGTGATCAAAGGCGCGATCCTCGCAAGCTGATCGCCATCCCACGATGGAAGGCGGAGCAATCCGCCTTTTCATCCCGTCATATAATAACATTAAGGAGAATACCGTGAGGACAAATTGGGCGTCAGCCACGGCCATCGCGCTGCTTCTGTCTCTATCAACAAGTGCTGCCCATGCCGAGGAGGTGACCGCCTGGCGCCTCTTCATCTCGGATCACACGGATCCGAAGGTGACCGTAATCGATGCGGTCGCTGGCCAAAAGCTCGACATGTTTCAGATCAAAGGGCCGGCGTCGCTGCATCGCAGCGAAAGCGGCCGGACCGTGTTCGCCGTGCAGGGCGCGGCCGGCGTCGTTACCGGGATCGCAAGCGGCATTTCCTTTGAGGACCACGGCCAACATGGTGACATCGACGTCGAAGCGGCAAAGCTTGCCGGCGTCGAGATCGCCGGCGCGAAGCCGTCGCATTTCGTCGAGCATGAAGGAGACTTCGCCGCTTTTTTCGACGGCGAAGGTGTCGCCCGCATCATTTCCGAGAAGGCGGTCCTGGAAGGCAAATCGGATTTCAGGGAACTGAAGACGGACGCGCCGCAGCACGGCGTCGCAGTCGCCTATGGCTCCCATGTCCTCCTGTCGGAGCCGAACAAGGAAAAGCCGGACGAACTCCCGGTCGGCATCAGGGTCACTGACGAGGCCGGTGCGCAGGTCGGCGGCGTCCACGCCTGCCCTGACCTCCACGGGGAGGCGTCTTCCGGCAATGTCCTGGCTTTCGCCTGCGCAACCGGCCTGCTTGTCGTCACCCATGGCGACGGCACCCCGGCGATCCGTCATCTGCCCTATGACGAGAACCTGCCGCACGGCAAAACGACGACGCTGATCGGCGGCAGAGGCCTGCAATATTTCCTCGGCAATTACGGCGCCGACAAGGTGGTGCTGATCGATCCAACGGTCGAGAGCGATGCGTTCCGGCTGATCAGCCTTCCGACACGTCGCGTGCATTTCGCGGTCGATCCCGTTCGTGCCAAGTTCGCCTACGTCTTCACCGAGGACGGCCAGCTTCACCAACTCGACGTGGTGAAAGGGGAGATCGCAAACTCGCTCAAGCTGACCGATCCCTATTCGATGGACGGTCACTGGAGCGACCCGAGGCCGCGTGTCGCGGTCGCCGGCGACAGGATCGTGGTCACGGATCCTTTGCACGGTGTGCTGCATCTCGTTGACGCGACGTCGTTCGAGAAAACCGGCGACATTGCTGTCGAAGGCAAACCCTTCAACATTGTTTCCGTCGGCGGCTCCGGTCAGACCCACGAAGCCGAATAGTCGCTCCTCCCAAGCGGCTGTCGCGCGTCCGGCCCATTCTTTCCCGGGCCGGGCGCGTCTTCCCCAACGCGCAAGGCATGCTCGTCAGGCGCCTCTTCGGTTGCGCTTCAGCCCAGTCGTGCCGGGATCAATCCGCGCAGTGAATTGCCGACGAACAGCGCCTTGGCCGACTTCAGATCATCCAAGGTGTAGATTGCTTCGCGTGCGCGGCCTTCATCCAGCAATTCGCCGCGCAGTACGCCAGGCAGCAGGCCGCAATCGAGCCGCGGCGTTGCCAATACGTCGTCGCCGAAATCGGCGAAGAGATTGGTGATCGTGCCCTCGCAGATTTCGCCACGCTCGTTGGCCAGCAGCACCTCGTCGGCGCGGCTGATCAGATATTCGGCTCGCGCCCGCTGATAAATGTCCCGGCGGCTCGTCTTGTGGCGCAGCAGCGTGTCGCTGGAATCGAGCCGCACCCGCGCTAGTTGCAGCCTCCATACCTTGTCAACCGCATGCGGCTCATAAGGCAGCGCCGAGACCGTCACTTTGCCGCTGCGCGACAGGACGAGCCGTGTGCGCAAGGCAATGTCCGGCCGGTCGACGGCGTTCCTGAGCACCTCGCCGACTTTCTGCGGATCGCAGATGAAACCCAGCTCGGCTGCCGAGCCATAAAGGCGTGCCAAATGGCGGTCGAAACGGAGGAAGCCCTGGCCCGGCTGCCAGCGCATGGTTTCGATCAGCTCGAAATCGGCAGTGTTCCCGTCGCGTAGCGCGCTTTCAGCAGGCACTCCTGATACTCCTCCTCGGCCGTCGAATCGAAGACGACGCCGCCACCAACATTGTAGATAGCCTCGCCACTGGAAAAGAGCGATATCGTCCGGATCGCCACCGAAAAGCGCATGGTGCCGCCGGGCGCGATCCAGCCGATTGCGCCGCAATAGACGTCGCGCGGCGTGGCTTCCAGATCGTGCAGGATTTCCATGGCACGGATTTTTGGCGCCCCGGTGATCGATCCGCATGGAAACAGCGCAGCGAAGATCTGGCGGATGGTGAGGTCGGGCAAGAGCTTGGCCCGTACGCGACTCACCATCTGGTGAACGGTCGGGTAGCTCTCGATGCGGAAAAGCTCCGGCACCTCCAGCGTGCCGACCTCGCTGATCAGCGAGATGTCGTTGCGCAGCAGATCGACGATCATCCGGTTCTCAGCCTGGTTCTTCTCGTCATTGAGCAAGAACGTCTTCAGCCGCTTGTCCTCCGCCTTGGTCGCGCCGCGCGGGGCCGTGCCCTTCATCGGATGGGTCTCGATCATGCCTTCGGCGTCGATCTCGAAAAACAGTTCCGGCGAACGCGACAAAACGATCGGATCGCCGAGCGCGATCAGCGCGCCGTATTTCACCGGCTGGCGTTCCGTCAGCGCGTCGAAGGCCGCCAGCGGATCGCCCGACCACTGCGCATGAACCGGAAAGGTCAGATTGCCCTGATAGCAATCACCTTTGCGAATGTGATTGTGGAGCTGCGCAAAGCGTTTTGTGTAGTCTTCTGAAGACCAGGCAGCCCTTGCATCGAAGATCGGGCCGTTGGTTGCCGGCGCAGTGCTGCGCACGACCCCCTGTTCGACAGGCGCGTCGAAGATCCCCAGGCAGACAAGCGGAGCGCGGCGTCCGCCCGGCAGCAGTGGAACGAGCTTCGGCTCGAGCAGGTAGCCGGCCTCGTAGGAGAAATATCCGGCCAGCCATTTGCCGGCGTCATGCGCAGCCTGCGCAATTTCCAGCGCCGGCAGGAAATCCTTCGCCTCATGCGCAACAATGATGTCGGACGGACGGTCGAAAACGAGCTGGTGCGCGCGCTCGTCATTCCGGAAAATTGCAGAGGGCAGGGACATGGGGCTCGGATGCTGCGGTCGATGACGCCAGCTATCGCTCTATATGGGGGCTCGATCGCACGCAATCGAGGGAGCGGCGTCTCAAGACGCAAAGGCAGCCTTGGTACAAAAGCAGACTGGCGACGCCTCGAGGGCGCCGCCAGTCCTGTATGTGCTCGATGCCGGCAGGCAAATTCAGGTGTTGCTCGCGGTCCCCGCGCTCGGGAAGCGGCGCGCAAATTCCGTCTCGTCGCCGGCGGCAAGCAGTTTCGCCTGCTCGATCCAGCGCTCACGCTCGATGCGGCCGTCGAACTGGAGAACGTCTTCGATCCGCTTGATATCCGCCGCCGACCAGGCGGCGATCTGAGCGTAGGTTCTGACCCCAAGGCCGTGCAGCTTCCGCTCGTTGACCGGTCCGATGCCGATCAGGCGACGCAGACTGTCGGGCCTGCCCGCTGCCTTGCCTGGGGTCGCTTTCTTTGCCGCTGGCGCAGCCTTGGCTGCGGCGCTCGTTTTCGACGCGGCCGCATTGGATGTACTGGCCTTTGGGGCGGCGGCTGATGCCTTGGCGGCCGCCGGTTTGTTGGACGCGGTCTTTGCTGGCGTCGGCTTGGCCGATGCAGTCTTGGCCGTCGAGGTCTTGGCTGTCGAAGTCTTGGCTGTCGAAGTTTTGGCCGGCGCGGATGTCGACATCAATGCCGACGGTGCCGGGATTGCTGCCTTTGTTGCGCCAGTCTTGGCGCCTTGCGCCTCGCCCAGCTGGCGCTCCAGGTCGGCGCGGGCGCCGCGGCATACATCCAGCTCACCGGTCAGGCGGTCGGCGTCGGCGCGCAGCCTGTCGCGCTCACTGCGCGTGCGGTCCATGTCACCGCGCAGGCTGTCGAGCTCGCCACGCAGGCGCCCCCACAGGAACCAGCCAACCAACACACCTACCAGGAACGCCAGGAGCATGTAGAAAAAAGTGCCCATTGTCTCTCTCTCCAGTCCGATCCATCTGCCGTGGCCTGGAGTGGTGACCTTGGCACAAGGACCATTCGATGGTGGCTCCGCCACTCGCGGAACAGCCGGCTCAAATCGAGCTGTCGGCGACCGGCTTTTCCTGCCATGGCCGACGGCCGCTGTCGCATTCGCCGAAGCGCCGTGATCTGCCGGAGATATTTTCCTGGCCTGAGCCCCGCGCCCGACTGAGCTTGAGGCGGGACGCTATCATACAGCTTCCGGAAAGCTAACGGAAAAATTCCACGGAGAGTTATTTAAGAACAGATATTTAGGGCAAGAATAGAACGGCCCGAACATGCATTGCGGCTAAACTGTTCTGTCGGCTCCTGATATTCAGCGCCGTGTCTCAATTGTCCAAAGCTTCGAGCTCGTCGATCAGGCCGCCGATCACGCCAAGTCCGATCTGCCAGAAGGCAGGGTCAGTGGCGTCCAGGCCAAAGGGCGCCAGGAGCTCGGAATGGTGCTTGGTGCCGCCGGCGCGCAGCATGGCAAAGTACTTCTCCTGGAAGCCTCTCTCGGCATTCTGGTAGACCGCATAGAGCGAATTCACCAGGCAGTCGCCGAAAGCATACGCGTAGACGTAGAAGGGTGAGTGGATGAAGTGCGGGATGTAGGTCCAGAACACCTCGTAACCCTCGCGCAGCTTGATCGCCGGCCCGAGGCTTTCCGCCTGTACTTCCAGCCAGAACTGGCCAAGCCTGTCGGATGTCAATTCGCCGTTCTTGCGCTCGGCATGCACCTTGCGCTCGAATTCGTAGAAGGCGATCTGGCGCACGACCGTGTTGATCATGTCCTCGACCTTCTGGGCGACCATGGCCTTGCGCTCGCGCTTGTCGGTGGTCTGGTCGAGCAGTGAGCGGAAGGTCAGCATCTCGCCGAAGACGGATGCCGTTTCGGCCAGCGTCAGCGGTGTCGAAGCCATCAGCGCGCCCTGGCCGCCCGCCAGCACCTGGTGCACGCCATGGCCAAGTTCATGCGCCAGCGTCATCACGTCGCGCGGTTTGCCCATATAGTTGAGCAGCACATAGGGATGCGCCGACGGCACGGTCGGATGCGCGAAGGCGCCCGGCGACTTGCCCGGCCTGACCGGCGCATCGATCCAGTTGCGGTCGAAGAATGTCCTGGCGATTTCCGCCATGTCGGGGGAGAAGCGCTGGTAGGCGGACAGCACCGTGTTCTTGGCCTCGTCCCAGCCGATGACCGCTTGCGGCGTCTCGGGCAATGGTGCGTTGCGGTCCCAGTGGTTCATCACATCCATGCCGAGCCAGCGCGCCTTCATCGCGTAGTAGCGGTGCGACAGGCGCGGGTAGGCGTCGCGAACGGCTGAGGCCAGCGCGTCCACCACGCTGCGTTCGACGCGATTGGCGAGGTGGCGCGAATCGGCGATGTCCTCGAAGCCGCGCCAGCGGTCGGAAATCTCCTTGTCCTTGGCCAGCGTGTTGGTGACCAGCGTGAACGTGCGCAGATTCTTGCGGAAGGTCGCGGCCAGCGCTTCAGAGGCCCGGCGGCGCACCTCGCTATCGGCGTGCTGGAGGCGGTTGAGCGCCGGCTCCAGGGTCAGTTGCTCGCCATCGATGTCGAAGCGCAGATCGGTCATCGTCTCGTCGAACAGCCGGTTCCAGGCGCCGCGTCCAGTGACCGACTTCTCGTGGAAAAGCTGTTCGACCCGGTCCTCGAGCTGGTAGGGTTTGTCCATGCGCAGATCGAGCACCCACGGCCGGTAGTGGGCAAACGCAGGATCGGCGGCAAGCGCGGTTTCGATCGCGGCATCGTCGATGAGGTTCAGTTCGAGCGCGAAAAATAGAAGATGCGCGCTGGCGTCGGTCATCTTCTGTTGAATGTCGCCGTAGAATTTCGCTTTCTTCGGGTCAGCGGTGTCGCCCGCATAAGTCAGGCTGGCAAATGAATCGATCCGCCCTATCAACTCGCTCAGAGCTTCGTAAGCCGCGAGCGCTTCACCAAGACGCCCTTCTGCGCCGCGTTCCGCCTCTGCCGCGAGCGTGCCCTTCCAACGGCGTTCGAAGCTGGTGGCATCGGCCGCCGCCTTGGCAATGTCGCGCTTCAGCTTAGGGGCGTCCATGCCCGAATAGAGATCGGCGAGATTCCACTCCGGCAGGCTGCCAGCCTCCGCCGCGCCCTGACCGGACGACGAAGCCGCCGCAAGCTGTCGACCTAGAACCATGCGCATTGCCGATACTTTCCAGATTGCAAGACTCGAGCGGCCAGACTCGAAAATTCAAGGGGAAATGAGAAGCCAGTCAAATCCTAAGGAATTCGTTCACCGGGTTTTTTGAAAGCTTATTTAGAACCCTGTGCCAAGATGATCCATAGGGTGGGCATAGTGGGCGAGCATCGTTGAACCAGTCATGACAGGTTCCATACTCATAGTCGACGACGATCCCGTGCAGCGCCGGCTGCTCGAGGCGGCCGTGACGAAATTCGGCCACAGTGCGATCATCACGGATGGCGGCGAGGCCGGTCTCGACGCTCTCGACGGGCCTCATGCGCGGGACGTCTCGGTGGTTATCCTCGACCTCGTCATGCCGGGCCTCGACGGCATCGGCGTGCTAAAGGCGATGCGTGAGCGCGGCATCCATGTTCCGGTCATCGTGCAGACCGCCCAGGGCGGCATCGAAACCGTCGTTTCGGCGATGCGTCACGGTGCTTTCGATTTCGTCGTCAAGCCGGCCTCTCCCGACAGGCTGCAGGCATCGATCGGCAATGCGCTCAAGGTCGAGGCGGTCGAGGGCGAAGTGAAGCGCTCGTCGCGGCGGCGCGGTGGCCATCTGACCTTCAAGGACATGATCACGCACAGCCCGGCGATGGATCGGGTGATCCGTCTCGGCCAGAAGGCGGCCGCGTCCAACATCCCGATCCTTATCGAGGGCGAATCCGGCGTCGGCAAGGAGCTGGTGGCGCGCGCCATCCAGGGCAGCGGCGATCGCCGCTCAAAACCCTTCGTTACTGTCAATTGCGGCGCCATCCCCGACAATTTGGTCGAATCGATCCTGTTCGGCCACGAGAAGGGGTCGTTCACCGGCGCCACCGAAAAACACACCGGCAAATTCGTCGAGGCGCATTCGGGCACGCTCTTTCTCGACGAGATCGGCGACCTGCCGCTCGACGTGCAGGTCAAGCTGCTGCGCGCCGTGCAGGACGGTGAGGTCGATCCGGTCGGCGGGCGTTCGACAGTCAGGGTCGACATCAGGCTGATCTCGGCGACACACCGCAACCTTCTGCAGCAGGTCAAGGACGGCAAGTTTCGCGAGGATCTGTTCTACCGGCTGAACGTCTAT
Organism: Mesorhizobium sp. M0938; assembly: GCF_040319125.1. Lineage (NCBI taxonomy): Bacteria > Pseudomonadati > Pseudomonadota > Alphaproteobacteria > Hyphomicrobiales > Phyllobacteriaceae > Mesorhizobium > Mesorhizobium sp. M0938. The sequence goes on from NZ_JAMYNS010000008.1 coordinate 62,952, forward strand.
CCGATCTTCGTGCCGCCGCTGCGCGACCGTCGCGACGACATACCCTACTTGGTCGAGCACTTTTTGGAGAAGATTGCGCCCACCGATCCACGTCACCGTCTGCACGGCATTTCGGCTGCTGCGCTTGCCATGCTGCAGGCCTATGACTGGCCGGGAAACATCCGGCAGTTGGAAAATGCCGTCTTCCGGGCCTCGGTGCTTTGCGAAGGCAATGTGCTGACCGAGGAAGAGTTTCCTCAGATCCGGGCGCAGGTCGAGGGAACCATCAACCTCGATGCGCATGTCGCGTTGCCATATCCCGCGCCGGCCATCAACGGCAACGCTGCTACCGAGCTCGATCCGCCAGTCATGCCGCTGCCCCGCTTCGGCACGCTGCGGGCGCTCGATGAACGCGGCAATGTGCGCGCACTGGCCGACGTCGAACTCGAAATGATCAAGCTCGCCATCAACCATTACAACGGCCAGATGAGCGAAGTTGCCCGTCGCCTCGGCATTGGCCGCTCCACGCTCTACAGGAAGCTCAAGGAATACGGCATCGATCCGGAAACAGGCCGTATCGACCAGCTCGCTTCGTAACAAAACAAGTCCGATGCTTTGCCAACCAGGCAATCAGGACAATCGTCGATGAGGCGTGAGGTACATCGGCCGGCGGCCTGCGCCTGTGTTCACGCATTGAGGCGGCCGGTAACAGATCGTGTTCAAGGCAAAGGCCGAAACCTGATCTAAACCAGCAGTTTACCAAGAAACCCTGCGCAATATTTTTGACGGGATATCGCCACGGTGTTACCGCATTTCGGCTTCAATAAGCGATGATTAACCATTAGGATCGATATTCGGATGCGAACATCACCGCATCCGTTGGTCAAATCCGGGGACAAACGGCAGCCTGCAAGGCCTTTTGATTTGAACAAAGTCGAACGACACACAAACGGGCGGCACTATCACATGAGCGTCTGGCCGAGATGGCTGGCAGCCGTGATTTTCGCCTTTGGCTTCCTTGTAGCGGCTGAGACCGGCGCCAGCGCGCAGACGCGTTCGCTGAAACTCTATAACCTCCACACCAAAGAGAAGGCGGAGATCGTCTTCAAGCGCGGCGGCCGCTACGACCAGTCGGGTCTGAAAAAAATCAATATCATCCTGCGCGACTGGCGCCGCAACGAGCCGACCAAGATGGATCCGCGCTTGCTGGACCTGGTCTGGGAGGCATATCGGCAAAGCGGCGCCTCCGGCTACATCCAGGTCGTTTGCGGTTATCGCTCGTCGTCTACGAACTCGATGCTGCGCAGCCGCAGCAGGGGTGTTGCCAAGAAAAGCCAGCATACGCTTGGCAAAGCGATGGACTTCTACATTCCCGGCGTGCCGCTGAAGAAACTGCGCGATATCGGCCTCAAGATGCAGGGCGGCGGCGTCGGCTATTATCCGTCGTCCGGCTCGCCCTTCGTTCATATGGATGTCGGCAATGTGCGCCACTGGCCAGGCATCAGCCGCCAGGAACTGGCGCGCGTGTTCCCCAATGGCAAGACGCTGCACGTGCCAAGCGACGGCAAGCCGCTGCCCGGCTATTCGCAGGCGCTCGCCTCCTACAAGGCGCGCAAGGGCGCCGGCAGCCCCGCCATCGAACTGGCCAGCGCAGGTGGCGGTTCCAAAAGATCCGGTGGCCTGCTGGCGGCTTTCTTCGGCGGTGGTGAAGACGAGGCGGACGACAGCGCCGATGTAGCAGCCGTGCCGGCGCCGAAGCAGAAGACCGTGAAGCTGGCGAACGCGAAGCCGGCGCCGGTAGCCAAGAGCGGCAACCTTCCGGGCATTGCCATCGTGTCGCCTCAGGATGCGCAGCGCGCCGAGATTCCGCAAATCGCCGATGCGCCTGCTCCGGAACCGGAAGAGGACACGCCCGAAACGATCATCGCGGCGCTGCCGGCGCGCAGCGTTCCGCTGCCTGATTTCGCCCCGCGTCCGAAGACCGATGTCGGCGCCCAGCCGCCCGAAAACGTTCCGTTCGGCGTGGCGGATGCCACTGCCACCACCGAACAGGCGGTGGCAACCGCGCAAGCGCCGGCAAGCAGCCCCTTCGGCATGGCCGATCCGTCCGCCGCCGCCGGTTCGATGCAGGCTGTGGCCAACAACATTCCGCTGCCGACCTGGCGTCCCGATCACTCGCTGCCGACCGACCTTGCTGCGACCGATCTTGCGCCGCAGGACAAGGATGTGCTTTTGGCGCTGGCGGATACGGCCGGGCGCGGCAAGACCGCTACCGATGCATTCTCGGTGCTGCCGTCGGCGCGGCCCAACCTGGCCGAACTCGACCAAATCAAGCCCGACCAAATCAAGCCCGATCAAAACCAGGCCGACCAAGTCCAGCCCGATGCCGTCAAGGCCGTCCTCGAGCGGGTCAGCGCAACCGACGAATACCAGGTCGCCTCGCTCTCCCAGCCGAGCTCGGTCCTGGTCGATCCGGCGAACGTCAATGCCGCATCGCCGCGCCAGGCTGTTTTTGCCCGCCCGGCCGGCTCCGATCCGGCTGCGGCGATCGGAGCGGGTGTGAAAACCACCCGCAAGGCAGCCAGGGCGACCGTCCGTGACCTGAAGCCTGGTCCGAAGTCCGTGGTGGTCGCCGCCGAGCCGAAGACCGCACGTTGGGCGCTCAACAGCGGCGAGAATGTCGCCACCGTCTCCAGCGCCACGACAGCACCGCGCTATGCCTACAACATCGTGCACACGCCGCCGAGCGAGGTCTACACCGCAGGCTTCCAGTCGAACGACCAGATGGCCGACGCCAATCGGTTCACCGGCAATGCCGTCAAGTTCCTGTCGGTTGCCCGCTTCCAGACCAAGTAGCGGATCGATCAAGCAATAAAAAAGCCGCGCCGGGCAACCCGGGCGGCTTTTTTTGCTGTTCGCAAACAAGAATGCCGCCGGCGATGCAGCCAATCCAATTGGACTGAAAGTGTCTCTAGACTAGCGCCCGAGCTTGCTCGCCGCGCGCGCTAAGGCTTCGATTTCGTCCCACCTGCCGGCCTTGACCAAATCGTCCGGTGCTACCCAGGAGCCGCCGACGCAGATGACGTTGGGCAGGCTCAGATAGTCGGCGGCGTTCTTGCCGGTGATGCCGCCGGTCGGGCAGAATTTGACATCCGCGAGCGGCGAGGCGAATGCCTTGAGCGATGCGATGCCGCCCGACTGTTCCGCCGGGAAGAATTTCAGGAAACGCAAGCCTGCCTCGCGGGCGGCCATGATCTCACCCGGCGTGATGGCGCCGGGCAGCAACGGCACGTCGCTGTCCTTCGCGGCTGCCAGAAGCTCGCGGGTGATGCCGGGGCTGACGATGAACTTCGAACCGGCAGCTGCCGCCTCGCCGAACTGGCGCGCGTCCAGAATGGTGCCTGCGCCAACGACGGCGCCCTCGACTTCGCTTGCCACGAGCCGGATCGCCTCCAGCGCATCGGCGGTCCGCAGCGTGATCTCGATCGCCGGCAGGCCGCCGCGCGCCAGGGCACGCGCCAGCGGCACGGCGTCGGCGACATTGGCGATCTTCAGCACCGGGATGACCGGCTGGCCGTTAAGGAGCGACAGTAGCTTTTCGGTCCTGCTGGGCATTGTCGTCTCTCCGTATTGATCCGTTCAACCGGTTAGCAGAAGGCTGTTTTTCTGTCCACGAAACGACGCGTGTCGCAGTGTCACGCACTGCCAGCCATCAAAGCCGCCAGGGAGAGGCTGATCCACGCATCAGCCTTGAAACGGCTCTCATCAGCGTTTAGTGGCTTCGGCGATGGCCAATCAACCTTTTCGCGTCGCCGCGCTCTACCGGTTTGCCCGGCTCAACGACTTCGAGGCGTTACGCGCGCCGCTCGCCGCCTTCTGCTGCGGACGCGGTATCAAAGGCACGCTGCTTCTGGCGCATGAGGGCATCAACGGCACGGTCGCCGGCAGCGAAGCTGATATCGCCGGGCTCATCGCTCATCTCGAATCCATCGAAGGCCTCGCCGGTCTCGAGGTCAAATACAGCAGTGCCGCTGCAATGCCGTTCCACCGCATGAAGGTGCGGCTGAAGCGCGAGATCGTCACCATGGGCGTTAGGGATATCGATCCGGCGGCAAGCGCCGGCACTTATGTCGCGGCGGCCGACTGGAACGCGTTGATCTCGGATGCGGACACGATCGTCATCGACACGCGCAATTCCTATGAGGTGTCGATTGGCACCTTCAAGGGGGCGGTCGATCCCGCCACGGCGAGCTTTCGCGAATTTCCGGCCTGGGTCGAGCAGCATCGGGCCGAGCTCGTCGGCCGGAAGGTAGCCATGTTCTGCACCGGCGGCATACGCTGCGAGAAGGCGACAGCCTATGTGAAGTCGCTCGGGTTCGAGGACGTGTTCCATCTCAAGGGCGGTATTCTGAAATATCTCGAAGAAGTGCCCGCCGAACAGAGCCTCTGGCAGGGCGAGTGTTTCGTCTTCGACGAGCGTGTCTCGGTGTCGCACGGCCTGGTCGAGGGAGAGGCCGAACTGTGCCGCGCCTGCCGGCATCCGCTGACCGGGCAGGACCTGTTATCGCCGAAATACGCCGCCGGCACCTCGTGCCCGCACTGCTTCGACACTCGTTCAGACGAGGATCGTGCACGCTATGCCGAGCGCCAGCGCCAGGTCGAACTGGCGCAAGCGCGCGGGGGGCGCAGCCATATCGGACGTTAGAGCGTATTTCGCGCGTCCACTTGAACATCCAAAGTACGCCCTAACACATCTGAACTGCGCATCGTGCTTTCCAAAAATTGCGGGCCGTTACGTCAGGACAAGGTAAATCCTGGCATCACCTTGCTTCCGCCGTCGGTAGTAAAGCGCTCATCCGTCATTGTAATGTCAATATGCGGGGCCTACCTCTTCAACGTCCGAAAACCTGCCCGTGCACGTACGGCCGGGCCAATTCTGGAGGCATTGATGTTCGATCCCAAGAAGCTTCTCGACGATCTGCTCGGCTCGCAAATTCCCGGAACGGGGTCGACCGTCCGCGACAAGGCGGGTCAGGCGGTGCAGATGGCCAAGGACAATCCGCTGGCGGCCGGTGCGCTCGCTGCGGTGCTGCTTGGAACCGGCGCCGGCCGTCAGGTCACCGGCACTGCGGTGAAGCTCGGCGGCCTGGCTGCGATCGGCGGCCTCGCTTACAAAGCCTACCAGAACTACAAGAGCGGCAGCGCGCCAGCTGAGACGCAGGCAGCTGGCGAACCGGAATTGCTGCCGCCGCCCGCCGATACCCCCTTCCACCCCTCGCAGGCGCCGCAAGGCGAGAACGAATTCACGCTGACGCTGGTGCGGGCGATGATTTCGGCGGCGAAGGCCGACGGCCATATCGATGACGGCGAGCGGCAAAAGATTGCCGGCAAGCTCAGCCTCGCGGGCATCGACTCCGACGCCGAGAAATTCCTGATGTCGGAGCTGGAAACGCCGCTCGATCTGGATACGCTGGTCGCTGGCGCCCAAACCGACGCGCAGAAGCTCGAACTCTACACCGCCTCGCGCCTCACCATCGATCCGGATACGCGTGCCGAACGCGGCTATCTCGATCTGCTCGCCGGCCGCCTCGGCCTGCCGGACGCGCTGGTCGACCACGTCGAGGCGACGGTGTCGGCGGCAAAGGTGCCGGCATCGGGCGCCAGCAAGTCAGCAAAGGCTGCCAGCAAGACCGCGCCCAATTCGCGCTGGTAAGCTGCAACCATAGAGGGCTGACCGGCAAGATTTCGCGCTAACGTTTCGTTAACCCGGCAAGCGCATGATTTTAGGCAGTCGGATCGGCTTTCCTCCTCCCAAGCTCGGTTCAGATCAGGGCGGCCGCCAATGGCCGCCCTTTTGTTGACGTCATCGGTCTTGCCATCATTCCCATCATTTGCGATGGCTCGCTTTCATCGGAGGAAGCTATGGCAAACTACAAAACAGCCATCGTCACTGGCGCCGGCACGGGCATCGGCAAAAGCGTCGCTACGGCGCTGCTCAAGTCCGGCTGGAATACGGTGTTCTGTGGACGCCGCAAGCAGGTGCTGAAAGAGGCAATCGCCGAGGCAGGATCGACACAAGCCAAGGCGCTGGCGGTTGCCTGCGACATCAGCAAGGCCGACCAGGTCGACGATCTGTTCGAGACGGTGGCGGCGGCTTTCGGTCGTGTCGACCTGCTCTTCAACAATGCCGGCATGGGCTACAAGTCGACGTTGATCGACGAGATCCCGGTCGAGGTGTGGAACGACATCGTCGGGGTCAATCTGACCGGCTCGTTCCTATGTGCCCGCGCCGCCTTTGGCGCCATGCGCAGGCAGCGACCGATGGGCGGCCGCATCATTAACAACGGCTCGGTGTCGGCCTACGCCCCCCGACCGGGCTCGGTGCCCTATACCGCAACCAAGCACGCCATTACCGGGCTGACCAAGACGCTGGCGTTGGACGGCCGGCCTTATGACATCGCCTGCGGCCAGATCGACATCGGCAACGCCTTGACCGAGATGGCGCAAGCGATGACGGTCGGGGTGCCGCAGGCCAATGGCTCCATCGCCGCCGAAGCGGTGATGGACGTCGAGCGCGTCGCCGATGCCGTCGTTCACATGGCCAGCCTGCCGCTCGACGCCAATGTGCTGTTCATGACCGTGATGGCGACGAAGATGCCATTCGTCGGGCGAGGGTAAGCAGCCGGTCTAGGATGGCGTGACCGAAAGCGGCACGCCGGGAAGATACAGCGAAATCGGGCGGATTTCGTAGACGGCGGTCGGATTGACGCGACGAAGGTCGCGTGCAACCGCGATCGCGGCATCACGCGTGGCGCAGTCGACAACGTAGAGCCCCAACAATTGCTCCTTGGTCTCGGCGAAGGGGCCATCAATGACCATTCCGGCACCCGGCCCGCGCAAGGTAAAGGCGTCTTGTGTCGCCCCAAGCCGCGCAGCCGGCCCAAGAACGCCTTCCCGGTGGAGCCGATCGTTGATCTGGAGCAGGTCGGCCATCAGCGCCGCGTCCTCCTCCGGCGTCAGCGCCGTGATCGCTTCTTCCACGTGATAGGCGAGGATTGCGTAGAACATCTGACGTCACCTTTCGTCGGTCGCATGATCCCCCGAAATCGATTTCGGGATCGCGGTTGCCCACTTGCCCAGAAATGTCTCGATCCGCTCCAGCGCGCGCAGGATGTTCTCTTCGGAGTTGGCGTAGGACAGCCTGATATAGCCCTCGCCGAGAATGCCGAAATCAGGCCCGCCGATCAGCGCCACGCCGGCATCCTCGAGCAAAGCCGAGGCGAGTTTCTTGGCCTTCCAGCCGGTTTTTGAGACATTGGGGAAGGCATAGAACGCGCCCTTCGGCGTGATGCAGGAAACGCCAGGCAAAGCGTTCAACCCCTCGACCACGACTTTCCGGCGGCGGTCGAAGGCGCGCATCATCTTGTCGACGTCGTCCTGCGGGCCGTCGATGGCGGCGATGCCGGCATACTGGCTCGGCGCGTTGACGCAGGACCAGCAATTGACCGCCAGTTTGCGCACCTTGTCGTAGAGGTGGGCGCCCTTGTCACCGTTCGGCCAGATCGACCAGCCCATGCGCCAGCCGGTCATCGCCCAGGTCTTCGACCAGCCGTTGAGCACGATCAGCCGGTCACGGATTTCAGGGAAATTGAGCAGCGAACAGTGCGTCTCGCCGTCATAGGTCATCACGTCGTAAATCTCGTCGGAGAGGATGGCGACATCAGGGTGCGCTTCCAGCCCCTTGACCAGCTTCTCGATCTCGGCGCGGGGGGTGACTCCGCCGGTCGGGTTGGCCGGCGAGTTGAGGATGAGCAGCCTGGTCTTCGGCGTGATCAGCGCCAGCGTCTCCTGCGCCGAGAAGGCAAAGCCGTTCTCCTCGCGCATCGGCACCGGTACCGGTTCGGCGCCGGTGAACTCGATCATCGAGCGATAGATGGGAAAGCCGGGATCGGGATAGAGGATTTCAGCGCCCGGTTCGCCGAACATCAGGATCGCGGCAAACATGGTCGGCTTGCCGCCGGGCAGGATCATCACGGCCTCGGGCGACACCTCGATGCCGGTGGTGGTCAGCGTGCGGCGCACCACCGCTTCGCGCGTCGCCAGCAGGCCGTTGGCCGGCGTGTAGCCGTGATGGCCGTCGCGCAGCGCCTTGATCGCTGCCTCGACAATGTGCTGCGGCGTCTTGAAGTCGGGCTGGCCGATGCCGAGATTGACGATATCGCGGCCCTGATGGGCGAGCGCGGTGGCACGCGCCAGCACCGCGAAGGCATTTTCCTCGCCAAGACGATCGAAGGCCGAAATCGTGTGGAGCATTTTTCCCGTCCGTGTGGTTCTTTCATCGAGCGAGCGTTTTTGTGAGCGTCCGCTCACAAAAGTCAAACGGATTGGAGTTTTTGGTGTCGGAAAACCTTGAGAATTGGCAACCGCGCCCGCGGCCCGAACGTAAAGTCCTGGAGGGTCGCACTGTCAGGCTTGAACCGCTCAGCGCTGAAAAGCACGGCGACGGCTTGTTTGAAGCATCTTCGGTGCCCGACATAGACGGCCGCTTCGCTTGGCTGCCTGACTACCCACCGCAGACCCGTGCCGCCTTCCAGCCTTGGCTGGACAAGGCCGAAGCCAGCGAAGATCCGCTGTTCTTCACCGTCATCGACAAGGCCAGCGGGAAAATTGCCGGACGCCAGACGCTGATGCGCATCGATCCGGCCTATGGCGTGATCGAGATCGGCAACATCTATTGGGGGCCGCTGATCTCGCGCAAGCCGGCGGCGACGGAAGCGCAGTTCCTGTTCATGAAATACATCTTCGATGAGCTTGGCTATCGCCGCTACGAATGGAAATGCAACAACCGCAACGAGCCGTCGAAGCGCGCGGCGGAACGTTTCGGCTTCAAGTTCGAGGGCATTTTCCGCCAGCATCTTGTGGTCAAGGGCGAAAACCGCGATACCGCTTGGTATTCGATCATCGACAAGGAGTGGCCGGCATTGCGCAGAGCCTATGAAGCATGGCTCGATCCGGCCAATTTCGATGGTGACGGCCGGCAGAAGCGACGGCTGGAGGATTTCCGCGCCGAGTTCGGCGCGTAGCGGGAGTTCATGAATGGCGCATACCCATGATCACGGTCCGCAGGGGCATGCCCACAGCCACGGCGCCGGCCATGCGCACGGCTCAACCGATAAGAAGCGGGTGCTGGTCGCGGCCTGCCTGACCGCCGGCTTCATGGTCGCGGAAGCGCTTGGCGGTCTCTTCACTGGATCGCTGGCACTGCTGGCGGATGCCGGCCACATGCTCGCCGATTGTATCGCGCTCGGCCTTGCCTGGTATGCTTTTCATCTGGCCGGCCGGCCGGCCACCGTTCGCCTCACCTATGGTTTCGGCCGGGTCAAGACGCTGGTCGCCTATACCAACGGCATCGCGATTTTCGCCATTGCGCTGTGGATCATCTATGAGGCCTGGGAACGTTTGCTGACGCCCGCGCCCGTGCTCGGCGGGCCGATGCTGGTCGTTGCGATCGCCGGCCTGCTAGTGAATATCGCCTCTTTCCTCGTGCTGCACGGCGGCGACCGCGACAGCCTGAACATGCGGGGCGCCATCCTGCACGTGCTCGGCGATCTGCTTGGCTCGGCGGCAGCGATCATAGCTGCGCTGATCATCCTGGCGACGGGCTGGACGCCTATCGATCCGATCCTGTCCGTCCTTGTCTCGCTGCTGATCCTGTCCACGGCCTGGTCGCTGATGCGCGAAGCAGCCCATGTCCTGCTCGAAGGCGTGCCGGCGAGCCTCGATCGCGACCTGATCGCCAGGGACATAGAGAAGACGGTCAAGGGCGTGCGCGAGGTGCATCACATGCATGTCTGGTCGCTCGACGGGTCAAGCAACATGGCGACCTTGCATGCCTGCCTCAATGATGGCGTCGATGCCCACAAAGCGGTCAGCGCCATCAAGAAACGGCTTGCCGCCGAGCATGGCATTGCCCACGCCACCGTAGAACCGGAATTCGGCCAGTGTGCCGATGGCCATCAGGAGCATGATGGCGAGCACGACCATGCGCACGATGCGGCTCCGCATCATGGCCATTATCACTGACACCGGGAGTTCCATGGCATTGGTAACGAACTTGATGAATTCCCGCCGAGTCGGGACGACTTGATGGACCGCGACACGCGCAACGCGGCGATAGGCGCCCTCTGGGTGCTGCTGCTGTTCGGCATCGCCGCCTACTATTTGCCAACCGTGATGCTGGCAGTCGGCCGCGTCTCGACCATTCTTGCCGCTGTTGTTGCCGCCATTTTCATGGGGGCCATTTTCGTCGTGTTCTGGTTGCGTGGCCGCAGCCAGCGCAAAAGGGATCATTGATATGCGTGTTTTGATAACCGGCGCGGCAGGTATGGTCGGCCGCAAGCTCATCGCCCGGCTGGCGAAGGACGGGACGCTCAACGGCCGGAAGATCGCCGCGCTCGACCTTCACGACATCGTGCCGCCGCAGGCGCCGGTCCTGGAAGGCGTCGATGTTGCCATCCACACCGGCGATCTTGCTGCGCCGAGCGCGACAGAAAGGTTGGTCGCATCGCGCCCCGACGTGATTTTCCACTTAGCAGGTGTGGTATCAGGCGAGGCGGAAGCCAATTTCGATCTCGGCTACCGCGTCAATCTCGACGGCACCAGGGCGCTGTTCGATGCCATAAGGCTGACCGGGTTTGCACCGCGCATCGTCTTCACCTCGTCGATCGCCGTGTTTGGCGCGCCATTTCCGGACGTTATACCAGACGAATTCCACCCGACACCATTGACCTCCTACGGCACGCAGAAGCTGATGGGCGAAGCGTTCTTGGCCGACTATACGCGGCGCGGCTTCTTCGACGGCATTGGCATCAGGCTGCCGACCATCTGCGTCAGGCCCGGAAAACCGAACAAGGCCGCCTCGGGCTTCTTCTCCGGTATCATCCGCGAGCCGTTGAGCGGCCAGGAAGCGATATTGCCGGTGCCGCGCTCTGTCTTGCACACCCATGCCAGCCCGCGCTCGGCGGTGAATTTTCTGATCCACGCAGCAGGGATCGACGGCAGCGCCGTCGGCCCGCGCCGCAATCTGACGATGCCCGGCGTCGCCGTCACGGTCGGCGAGCAGATCGAGGCACTGGAACGCATTGCCGGCGCCAGCGCGGTGAAGCTGATCCGCGAGGAGCCCGACGATACCATCTGGGCCATCGTCAAGGGCTGGCCGACACGGTTCGAGGCGCGGCGGTCGAGGGAGCTTGGCTTTGCCGCCGAAACCAGCTTCGACGACATCATCCGCGCGCATATCGAGGACGAGCTGGACGGAAAAGTCGCGAGCTAGAGTGCGTCCAGTCGGACGCGCCCAAGCGTCAGCCGCCAGCGGTCAGGCTCGCCGAAAGCAGCAGCAGTCCGAACAGGAAGACGAAGGCCGCGCCGCCGATCTCGATGATCGAATGGATGCGGTTGCCCATGCGGCCATCGCCGGCGAAATAGACCGCCCAGTTCTTGGCCGTCACCGCCAGCGTCGCCAGGACCGAGACGGTGATTGCGGTGCCGAGCGCCATGGCCAGCACCGACAGGATGCCGCCGAACCATAGCCCATTGAGCATGGCAAAACTCAGCACGATCAGCGCGCCCGAGCAGGGCCGGATGCCGACCGCAGCCACCGCCGACCAGGCAGTGCGCCAGTCGAAGCGGTCGCCGGAAAGCAGCGCCGGGTCGGGCGCGTGCGAATGCCCGCATGTCTCGCAGATTTCGCCCGCCGCATGGTGATGATGATCGTGCCCGCCATGGTCATGGTCGTGTGCGCCGTGATCGTGGTCATCATGGTTGTGGCCGTCATGGCCATGTGCGTGAAGCGCATGGGAATGCGCTGAATGCGCATGTGCAGAATGTGCGTGGCCTGTGTGCGAATGGCCGGCATGGGCGGCAGAGAGGCTGTAGGCAGGGTTGGCGCCGAACAGGCGAAGGATAGCAGGACCGGCCTTGCGCCACAGAAGCCAGGCGCCGAACAGCGTGACGAAGACATAGCTTACAATTTCGAGGAACCATGCCGCGTCGGTCATCGATATGGCGGTGCCGCGCAGGACGAAATAGGCGAGCATCATCACGAGGATGGCCGTCAGCGCCTGCAGCAGGGCCGAGACGAAGGACAGCATGATGCCGCGCCTGAGCGCAACTTCGTTGGCCACCATGTAGGATGAGATCACCGCCTTGCCGTGACCGGGGCCGGCGGCATGGAAGATGCCATAGGCGAAGGACAGGCCGATAAGCAGCCACAGCTTGCTGCCGTCCTCGCGCATCGCCTTCATCGCGCCGGCAAGCGCGCGATAGAATTCCTGCTGGCGCAGATTGATCCACATCAGGACATGGGCGAACGGGCCGGTTGTAGGAGCTATCCCGTCATTGGTGCCGATGCCCAGCGAGCTCTGGGCGTGGGCGGCGCCGAGTAAGTGCGTCAGCACGAGGGCGACGGCCAAAAGGCCGAACGCCAAACGCAGGGACGGTTTCGTCACCGGATTATCCTTCTCGCTGACAGTTCATTTCAAGCTTGGTCGCAAAAATCTTGCTCATATCCGTGCCCGTCGGATCGTTGAAGAAGGCGTCCGTCAGCGTCTTCTGGTTCTCGGCGATCGCCTCGTCGGGGTTCGGACGAACGACCTTGCTCGTGCATGTCGGCGGCATGCCGTCGACCTGCAGATTGGCATCCTCGGTGAAATCGATCGCCGTGTAGAAGGTCGGGTCGTAGACGCCGATATCGATCTTGCCGGCCAGCTTCATCGGCGCCTTCGGTTCGGATTCGAACAGGATGATGAGTTGGTCGTTGTCGAAATTGGCCATCAACTGCGGCGGTGGGTTCATCGCCTCGTCCTTGCCGTCGACGGTGACGAGCTGGAAGTAATTGAACTCCGCCAGCGAAGCATGGACGGTGTCGGCGACTTCCTTCAACTCCTTGTCGTCGAGTTTCAGGTCGGAATTCTTGTCGAATTCCATCATCACCGTGCTCGAAAACAAATCGTCGAAGCGCCAGAGATGGCGCAACGCCTTCACACTTTGGTGATCCGGGCTGAGAACCACTTCGAGGCGGGCCTCGGCGAAGACGTGGGGATGCACTTCGGCCGGCACGACCATGGCAAATGTCGCCGCCATGGCCGAAGCCATCATGATTGCTTGCCGTTTCAGATGCATTCTCGGTCGCGATTCCATCGACTTCGGTAAATATCGAGAGTTATCAGAAAGGGGGCGAAAATGGGACCGCGAGGCGGCTAAAAGGCTCATGCGCTGTCATTCGTCTTGAACCACTGCACCAGGAAGTCGACAAAGACGCGAACCTTGGCAGGCAAATAGCGCCGGTGCGGATAGACGGCGAAGATGCCGCTACCCGAAAGGATGCGGTCGTCCAGCACAGTCACCAGCCGGCCGCTTTCGATATCTGGCGCGGCGATGAAATCCGGCAGGATGGTAAATCCCAACCCAGCCACGGCAGCGGCCCTTGCGGCCATCGGACTGTTGACCTCGATCGGGCCGGAGACCGAAACGCTCACTGTGTCGCCGCTGTCACCCTTGAACGGCCAGTTGGTCATCCAGCGGCCATTTGTATCAATGATGCAGGGCATACGGCCAAGGTCCTGCGGCCGCACCGGCATGCCGTGCTTGGCAATCAGCTCGGGAGATGCGCAGAGCCGCACCGAAAACGGCGCCAGCCGCCTCGCGATCAGTGAGGAGTTTTCCAACCGCGAAATGCGCACGGCGAGATCGAACCCCTCCTCGACCAGATCGACGAAGCGGTCGTCGAGATGAATGTCGAGCACGATGTCGGGGTGCTGCTTGGCGAAGTCGATCAGCGACTGTCCGATCGGTGCGTCGGCAAATGTGCGCGGCGCTGAAAGCTTGATCCTGCCGCGCACGTCGCCGGAGGATTCGCGCACCGCATCGGCGAGGCTGTCGACCTCGCGCACGATTTCGGAGGCGCGCCGATAATAGGTGTGCCCAGCCTCTGTCATCGAAAACTGCCGTGTGGTGCGGTTAAGCAGAAGCGCGCCGAGCTCGTCCTCCAACTCGCGCACATATTTGGACAGCAGCGCCTTGGAGCGGCCGATCTTGCGCGCCGCCGCCGAAAAACCTTCGGCCTCGACTACGTCGATGAAGGCGCGCATGCGGGTCAGCGTGTCCATGTCATGCGCTCTTTTGGTTGGCTGAAAGGATGCGTGCGGCAAGCGTCAGCAACTGCCGGTCGCTGTTCTTTGGTCCGAGTAGCGACAGGCCGAATGGAGCGCCGTCGACTTTGCCGAGCGGCAGGGTGATCTGCGGAAAGCCTGACAGGCCGGAAAGACACAATAGTCTCAGCGCGCGTTCGCGGTAGATCTGCAAATCATCGAAGGAGTCGGCCTTGAGCGGGGCGGCGCCCGGCACGGTCGGCAGCACAAGAACGCCGTCCTCGCCAAGACGCTCGGCAAGTTCGAGACGGAAGGCGCCGCGGCGCTGCGTTTCATGTCGCGCCGTCGCGGCGTCGATGGTCGCGCCATGCTCGAAGCGTTCCTTGACGCCGGGGCCCAGCATCCGGTTTTCCTGCGAGATCCAGGCACCATGATTTTGCCAGGCCTCGTATCCCTGCAGCTTGCGGAAGCACCAGTAGAGATCGTCGGTGGAATGCGAGAGCGGGCCGGTGGTCTGCGGCGCGCCGATAACCGAAGAGACATGCCGGATCATGCCGCGGTATGCATCGGCTTCCTGCGGGCCGAGCAGGAGCCCGTCCAGCGCATCGAGCGTGAGGGGGCGTTGTAGTTCGCGACGGTGCAGATCGTCGCCGAGCAGTACTGCGCCGACCTTGTCATAGGTGGCCATATCCTTGGCAAACCACCCGAACGTGTCGAGGGAAGGGGCCAGCGGCATGGTGCCATCGAGCGAAATGCGGCCATGCGTAATCCTGAGGCCGATCAGACCGCAGAAACTTGCCGGCGCGCGGATCGAGCCGCCGGTGTCGGACCCGGTGGCGATGTCGGCAAGACCACCGGCGACCGCCGAGGCGGATCCGGACGACGAACCGCCGGTGATGCGGTCGGGTGCGGCCGGATTGACCGGCGAGGGGAAATGCGCGTTCAGCCCCATCAGCGAAAAGGCGAACTCGTCGGTTTGCGTCTTGGCGACGAAGCACGCGCCCGAATCAAGCAGTGCCTGGACGGCAGGCGCGGTTGCTGTGGCGGGCGAGGCCTCACGCTGTCTCTGCGGATTGCCGCAGCCGGTGCGGTAGCCGGCCACGTCGAAGATGTCCTTGACGGCCAGCCGCAGGCCGGCAAGCGGGCCTGATTGCCTATTGGCACCATGTATCTGCCCTGGGATCTGGTCGAGGTCGAGAAAAGCGTTCAAAGGGCCGCGAGTGCCTGTCATGCGTTCAATATCCGGATACAGTCTGTCCAACATTGTTCGCCGTTGGAAATTTTACAACCTTGCCTGTCGATTTTTATTGATTGTGAAATCCTTCGACCTTATATCGCGCTTGCCCAAAGTCGCACGTGCCTGTGGGTGTCCGCCGATCCTCAAAATGGTGAGGGATATCGGTAAGGTAACTGGAGCCAACCCCTCCAGTCGGTTTAGTGGCCAACCACCAAACCGAGGACACCTTGAAGCAACGACGGTGCGGGCCTTTCTGGTGTTCTGCCGGTCGTCCAAAGACCGGGGTTACTGAAGAGGCACACCTTCATTGCCGGCAGTGCGGACGGGTCTCCCATCCAAGCCAAGGCAGACAAAGCGAACCGAGGCCGGGCAAGGCCAAGGTTCACCGCCGCGAGACGGCGCTTCATGGTTCCGGGGTCTCCACCGGCTGGTTCCATGGATTTTCGTCCCGCCTTTGTCCACCGCGTGTTCGCGAGGCCGAGAGCCCGCGTCCCGCAGCCTTTGTGCGCGCCGAAAGGCGCTGATGGAGAGACCCCGATGGCTACCCAGCGTATCCTTGACTTCCTCGCCACCCGACGTCCGAACGGCCCTTGCCTCGTCGTCGATCTCGATGTCGTGCGCGACAATTTCCGCGCCTTCGAGAAGGCGCTTCCCGATTCCAAAATCTACTATGCGGTGAAAGCAAACCCGGCGCCGGAAATCCTGCGCCTCCTTGCTGCGATGGGCTCGTCCTTCGACACCGCTTCCGTTGCCGAAGTCGAGATGGCGATGGACGCCGGTGCGCCGGCGGACCGCATCTCCTTCGGCAACACCATCAAGAAGGAGCGCGACATCCAGCGCGCCTTTCAGCTCGGAATCCGGCTGTTCGCGGTGGACTGCGTCGAGGAGGTCGAGAAGATAGCTCGCGTTGCACCCGGCGCCCGGGTGTTCTGCCGCGTGCTGACCGACGGCGAAGGCGCCGAATGGCCGCTGTCGCGCAAGTTCGGCTGCGTGCCTGATATGGCGGTCGACGTGCTGCGCCATGCGAGGACGCTCGGGCTCGACGCCTATGGCGTGTCGTTTCATGTCGGCTCGCAGCAGACCGACCTGACCGCCTGGGACCGCGCGCTCGGCGATGCAAAAAAGGTGTTCGCGTCGCTCGCCGAGGAAGGCATCGTGCTCAAGATGGTCAATATGGGCGGCGGCTTCCCGACCCGTTACCTCAGGGATGTGCCGGTGGCACAGGCCTACGGCCAGGCGATCTTCTCGGCGCTGCGCAAGCATTTCGGCAACGCGTTGCCCGAGACCATCATCGAGCCGGGCCGCGGCATGGTCGGCAATGCCGGCGTCATCAAGTCGGAAGTCGTGCTTATCTCGAAAAAGGCCGACAACGACAATGTGCGCTGGGTGTTCCTCGACATCGGCAAGTTCGGCGGTCTCGCCGAGACCATGGACGAGGCGATCCGTTACCCGATCGTCACCGCGCATGACGGCACGGAGACCGCGCCGTGCGTGCTCGCCGGTCCGACCTGCGATTCGGCCGACGTGATGTACGAGAAGACGCCGTATCCGCTGCCGCTGTCGCTGACCATCGGTGACGAGGTGCTGATCGAGGGCACCGGCGCCTACACCACGACCTACGCCTCGGTCGCGTTCAACGGCTTCGAGCCTCTCCGATCCTACGTGATCTGACGGTTCGAAAGAGCCGATCAGATCACCCCCGGGTGGGCGCCCGTCGCCCACCCGGGTTCGCCTGTGGAACAATCCGCTCGTGAAGGATCGCGGAAATGGACGTTGTAGATTTCATTGTTGAAGACGCTGCGGGCTGGCAAATCTCCCCCCTCGAGGGGGAGATGGCCGGCAGGCCAGAGGGGGTCGGTCCGGCTGACGCGACCTCTCTTGGACCGCATGACGTCGGCGCTTCACGCGCGGCGACCCCCTCTGTCGCCCTTGGCGACATCTCCCCCTCGAGGGGGGAGATTGCCGGCGCTTTTGCCATCGTCGCCGAAACCGCTGCCGACGTCCCGGCGCGCGAGGCTTTGCTCGATCGCGCCATGGGGCCGAAGCGCAGGAAAAAATCATCGGAGAAGCTGCGGCGTGGCCGCCGGCCTTCGGAAGGCCTGGCCTTCGTCGCGCGCGATGCTTCGGGCGCTGTCACCGGCACCGTGCGGCTGTGGGATGTCGTGCTGGGTGAGGGCGGTCGGGCAGCCCTTCTGCTTGGCCCGCTCGCAGTCGATCCGACCATCAAGAACGCCGGCATCGGCTCGGCGCTGATGCGCCATGCGATCGCCGAAGCCGCGCGTCTCGGCCACGCTGCGGTCCTCCTGGTCGGCGACGCGCCCTATTATGAACGCTTCGGGTTCTCGGCGGAGAAGACCGGCTCGCTGGCCATGCCGGGCCCTTATGAACGGCACCGCTTGCTGGCGCTCGAACTGGCGGAAGGCGCGCTCGCCGGCGCGCAGGGCACGCTGAAGGCGGCAGGGCGCAAGCTGAAGGCACAGCGGCTGCCGCTCGCTGCCTGACGGATCGGAAACGAGCCGCCGCCCAACGGGCGGCGTCTTCTTTTTAGCCCGGGTCGGAGTGGATCAGCCGATCAGTTGGCTCAACGCCATGGCGACGCTCATGTCGCCTTCGACCTTTATCTTGCCGGACATGAACGCCATAGTCGGGTTGAGATCGCCTGCGATCAGCGACTCCAGATCATCAAGCGAAAGTTTTATGGTGCAGTCGGCCGGCGCGTCGGTGGTCGACACATCAGCGCCGTCGATAACGATGACACCGTCACCGCCGGTATCGAACTTCACGGAACGGTCGAACCCGGCACTCGCCACGCGCGCACTGATCTTGTCGGCAATTTCCTGAACGCCCATAGCCGTTCTCCTCGTCTCGTTGCGTTTGTCGCACATTGGTACTGGGGCATATCGATCTGGCCGAAATCGCCGCCTTGTGCATTTCGCGATCACGGTCGCTGGCGCATATAGCTTTGGGTTGACGTTTACGTCAACGCGGTTCGCCGAGAGGGAGATGGGTTTTATCGCCGCAGCGTAGCCGGCCGTCCACGCTACCTGTGGCGGCCGGTGTTGCGGTTGCCATGCGATGTCGCCCAGCGTATCAGGCCCACTCCCCATGATTTTTCGGCGAGCCGCTCCGGTGCTTTCCAGAAACGATCCAAAAGTCTATGCCCGCCGGCTTCGCGCAGTGCTGATCAGATCGCTGCCGCTGCTCGAAGCGCGCGGCATCGTCGTCGTCATTCTGGCCGGCTCGGTCGGCGTAATGGCTGGCGCGTTGGTCACGGGAATGAGCCAGCTGGTATTATACCTGCACGAACTGCTGTTCGGCGTTCAGCCCGGCGGGCGGCTTTCTGCTATGTTTTCGCTGCAGAAGCCGGTACAGGCGCTGATACCGGCGATCGGCGGTATCCTGCTCGGGCTGACGGTGATCTGGCTGCGAGTGCGAAAGTTCCGCACCCCTGTCGATCCGATCGAAGCCAACGCGCTCTATGGCGGGCGCATGTCGCTGACCGACACCTTCATCATTGCCGGACAGACGATGATTTCGAGCGGCTTCGGAGCGTCAGTCGGGCTGGAGGCCGGCTACACGCAGGTCGGTTCCGGCCTGGCGTCGCGGCTGGCGCGGTTCTTCAGGCTCCGCCGCAACGATGTCCGCATCCTGGTTGGCTGTGGTGCGGCCGGCGCGATCGCCGCTGCCTTCGACGCGCCATTGACCGGGGCGTTCTACGGCTTCGAGCTGGTCATCGGCATCTACTCGGTCGCCAATGTCGCGCCTGTCATGACCGCCGCAGTCTCCGCTTCGCTGACCGCCGAGGTCTTTGGCGGCGTTCCGTTTCCGCTGGAGCTCTCCGGTCTGCCGGAGCTCACCGCCAGTCAGTATTTGCCGTTCCTGCTGCTGGGACTCCTGGGCGGCGGCGCTTCCATAGCGGTCATGCATCTGGTGACACTGGTCGAACGCGGCTTCGCGCGATTGTCGATCGATGCCTCTCTGCGCCCCTTCATCGGCGGCTGCATCGTCGGGCTCCTGGGGTTGATCACGCCGCAGGTCCTGTCCAGCGGCCACGGCGCGTTGCATCGCGAATTCGCGATGAACTACGGGCTGGCCGTGGTCACCAGCGTTTTCCTGCTCAAGCTGGCGGCGTCGGCCGTCTCGCTCGGCTCGGGCTTCCGCGGCGGATTGTTCTTCGCATCGCTGTTTCTTGGTGCTCTGCTCGGCAAGATGTTCGCCGAGGTCATGGCCGTCGTCTCGCCGGCGACCGGTATCGATCCCGCGGTCGCGGCTGTCGTCGGCATGACGTCGCTTGCCGTCGGCGTCGTCGGCGGCCCGTTGACGATGACGTTCCTGGCGCTGGAATCGACCCGCGACCTGACACTCACCGGAGTGGTGCTGGCTGCCTCGATCATGGCGGCGATCCTGGTGCGCGAAACCTTCGGCTATTCTTTCTCGACGTGGCGTTTCCACCTGCGCGGCGAGACGATCCGCAGCGCGCATGATGTCGGCTGGATGCGCAGCCTGACGGTCGGAAGCATGATGCGAAAGGATGTCCGTACCATCAATGCCTCTGCGACGCTTGCGACATTCCGCAAGGAGGTGCCGCTTGGTTCGGCCCAGCGCGTCATCGCGGTGGATGCGGGCCAGCGCTATATGGGCGTGCTGATCGTCGCCGAACTGCACAGCGATCTGTCCGACGGCGAGACGCTAGTGCTGTCGCTCGCCAGGTTCAAAGACGCCGTGCTGGTGCCAACCATGAACGTGCAGTCGGCCGCCGAGACCTTCCAACGCGCCGGCGCCGAGGAACTGGCGGTCGTGGAGGATTTCACCGACCGCGTCGTCGTCGGGCTGCTGACCGAAGGCCATTTGATGCGGCGCTATGCCGAGGAGCTCGACAAGGCAAGGCGGGATCTGTCGGGCGAGGGCTAGGACGGGCCGAGCGGCATGCCTGGGCTGTCACGTCGTGAACAACACGATGATGATCGCAGATGTGACGGTCGGTAGCCGTCGTACCAAAGTCTGGAGCTCTAGCGGACATTCCTCCGGTGGCTTGTTTGCCCAAGCCGGCAATCAGGGCAGCTATGGCCACCAATCAGGGCAGTTATGGTTTGCGTCATTTAAACAGACGAGGACATTGGCCAAGCCTGTCCCTAGCGTGGGCCTGGCCTCATGCGCTCGGAAGTGATGCAAACGGGACCATGACGGCAGATTTCAAAGAGCGGTCATCTCACGCGGCGACCGCACGTTCAGGGGACGGTGGATGGCCCGTATTCGGGAGGCGAGGATCGAGACCCCCCTGATGGCGCTACAATCGGGGATGTTCAGTGATGAAAATTAAAAGTCTGATCAAGCGTGCCGAGAAGGTCGATAGAGCGTTCAAGGAGCTCGAAGCCGATTTGGCGGATGCGTTCGATGAGTGTCTCAACCTGGACGACCAGTCGTCGGTCGAGGCCGGCCCGCTTGAGAATCTCGCGGCAAAAAATGACAACTCTCAGTCTGACGGTACGGACGAGACCGCACGGCGGCTGACTTCCCATGCACAGACCCGATTGGCTGCGTTAAACGCTGTCGATGGGCTCTTCGACGATGCCCGGGAGTATCTGGAGGAGATCAACACGAAATTGTCGGAGATCGCGACCTCGCATCATCTGACAGGCGAATTCCTGAAGCTGCTTCACGGGGACATTCTTCGCGCCAACGAACTGGAACTGGCAAATGTCAACCTGACCACGCAGCAAAGAGTGCTGTCGGAGCAGCTCCATGATGCGACCAAAAGGCAGCGCGAGCGCGAAAGCGTCGTCGAGACCCTGCAGCAGCGCGAGACGAGCCTGGTCGAGGACAAGGAGGCACTTCGCGGCGCGCTGGCTGCAGCGAGGCTGGAACTCGTCGTGGCAGGCAATGCGAGCGCAGAACGCGAAGCGGAGTTCGGCGATCTCGTCAAGACGCTTTCTGCCAGAACGGCCGAGGTCAACAGATGCTCACGCGAGAACGAGATACTGCGGGAAAAACATGTCAGCCTTTCTATCGACCTCGACAAGGCGCAGAAACGGGAAGCTGAGGCGCGGCACAGGCTGGATGAACTCTCGGCGATTCATGCCAGTGATGCCACGCGACTTTCGGAACTGCTGGCTGCGCTCGGCAAGAGCGAGAAAGAGGAAATGCGGTTGCAGAAATCGCTCGATGTCGCGCAAGCGAAGCTGTCGGAAATGGCGGAAACGGCCCGCCTCGTGGAGGGTGACAGGGAAGCGGAGCGTGCACGTAGTTTCGCCGAGATCGGCGGCCTGCGCTCTGAAATCCGCAATCTCCAATCGCGATTGGAGATTGCCTCGAACGAGAACAGTCAAGCCGCCAGCGAGATCGCCAAGCTCAAGGCTCAATGGGCTGACGCTGTGACCGAAAAGCAAATTGCGGAGGAAAGGTTGTCTGCTCTCAGAAAGGAGCACGAAAACGACAAGATGAATCTTTCTACGGTGAGCGCGAATTTTTCGCAGCTTTCCCTGCAGCAGGCATCGGAACAGATACAGTTCGATGTCCAGAGGCAGGAGTGCGAAGATCTGCGAGCCGAAGTCGCGTTGCTCGATGCCAGGGTCAAGGAGCTGTTGCCCTATGAGCGCCTCCACAAGGTCACAAACGCCAGACCGCATGAAGACAGCGTGGTCGAGCTCACCGGCGTCGTGGCGGAGAAGGCCCGCGCCACAAGCCGGCGACGCGTTCGCACGAGCCTGCGCGCCGCATCCTGACGCGCAGGGTGGCCACATAAAGCGGTTCATCGTCTCACGGAAACGCCGGACCGGCCTATCTCTTGTTTATACGTAATTCCCCGGGCAAAGCGCTAAGCGCTTTTCCCTGAAAAACCGTTTCACATTTTTCCTGGAATTGCTCAGTGCTCGATCGGTCCTTTGGGCATGACGATTGCCGTGCCGGCGGTTGTCGGACGCTCGATCATGCGGCGGACGCGCGGCGGCTCGTCGCCGCTATGGAGCGCCCGTATGCGCTCGCCGATGACCGCGTCGGCATGGGTGGCCCGCTTATTGTGGCGGATGTATTCGAGCCATGTCGGCGTGTGATAGTGCTCGATCCATATTGCGGGATTTTCAAGATCGCGCGCCAGCGTCCAGTTGCGGGCGCCGTCACGGCGGCGAATGCGGCCGCGTTCGGCCATGGTGGCTAGGAATTCCGGCACGTCCTCCTCGCGGATGACGTACTCGATCATGATGGCGATAGGGCCGCTGCGCGGCTTGAGGTCGAGCCCAAGATGCGGCTCCTTGAAGCGGTTGAGTGGATCGAGGTTGAGCACCGCATGCTGCGGCAGCGGTAAAAGCAGGCCGATGGCGCCGCCCGCCAGCATCGCCACGCTTGCCGCGATCAGCGCGGTTTCGGCGCCATGCGCGTCGGCCACGACGCCCCAGATCCAACTGCCGAGCGCGATGCCGCCGAAGGTTGCCGTCTGATAGACCGAGAGCACCCGGCCGACCACCCAGCGCGGCGTCGACATCTGCACCGTGACGTTGAAATGCGACAGCGCGAGCACCCAGCAGGCGCCGCCGATGAGCAGTCCGAGCGAGGTCTGCCAGGCTTGGTCGCTGACGGCGGCATTGAAGGCGCAGAGCGCGAAGCCGCCGAATGCCATGCGCACCATCGTCTCGCTGGACAGGATCTGCCTCAGCCGGACGCTGATCAGCGCGCCGCCGACCGCGCCGATACCGAAAGCACCGAGCATGATGCCGTAGGTCAAGGCGTCGCCCTTGACGACATCGCGCGCCACCAGCGGCAGCAGCGCCAGAACCGCGCCGGCGCTGAAGCCGAAGGCCGCACCCCTGACCAGCACCTTGCCGATATTGGGCGACATGGCGACGTAGCGCAGGCCGGCGCCCATCGCCGCGCCCAGCGTCTCGCGCGGCAGTGTCGAGGCCGGCAAGTCGGGCTTCCAGCGGGCCAGCACGATGATAAGCCCGACATAGCTCAATGCGTTGGCGGCGAAGGCCGCGGCGGCCCCCGCAGCGGCAACGATGATGCCGCCGATCGCCGGGCCGACGCTGCGCGTCAGGTTGAAGCCCAAGGAGTTGAGCGCGACGGCCGCAGGCAGCTTGGCGCGCGGCACCATGTCACCGACCGAGGCCTGCCACGACGGGTTGTTGAGCGCCGTGCCGCTGTCGATCAGGAAGGTGAAGGCGAGCAGCGTCCACGGCGTTATCAAGCCAAGGTAGGTGAACACTGTCAGCAGAACCGAGACCACCAGCATAAAGATCTGGGCAATCAGCATGACCTTGCGCCGGTTGAAGCTGTCGGCGATCGCACCGGCAACCAGCGCAAACAGCATGATCGGCAAGGTGGTCGAAGCCTGGACCAGCGCAACCTGGTAGGGCGAGGTGGCGATGGTGGTCATCATCCAGGCGGCGCCGACGCCCTGGATCAGACCACCGAAATTCGAAACCAGACTGGCGGACCATACAGCGCGAAAAATGCCATGCCGGAACGGCGCCAGCGCCGAGACGCGTTCGCTGTCCGGCTCGTCGTCGATCATGGATGCTTCCCCGACTTCAAATGCCGCCTTCTTCCAGAATCGATGCCCTCATTCCATTCTTTCAAAGTAGTGCATGACTTGGCAAAGGGCGAACGCCTTTTCAAAGAAGATCATGGTCCAACAACAGGATAGCGGACGCTGCAACAAGTCAGCGACCATCCTTGCAGGCAGCGTGAAGCGCTTCGGTGAGGTGGCCGACTTTGGGCCCGCCGACGTGAGGACGCAGGAAAAGTTCCATGCCGATCAGCCACAACCTGGACGGTCATCACGCCTCGCTGCGGCGTCAACGCTGCGGTCTGCGTTCTGGGCAAAGCTGCGCCGAGCACTGGCGCGCCGGTTTGGTGGGCCTGGTGCCGGCTTACTGCTTGTCTTCGAATCCGGTCAGCACGCCGACGGCGTTGATGCCGATTTCCTCGACGGCATAGCCGCCTTCCATGACGAACAGCGTCGGCAGGCCAAGCTTGGCGATGCGGCGGCCGATCTTGGGATAGTCGGTGCTTTTCAGCTTGAACTTGCTGATCGGGTCCTTCTCGAACGTGTCGACGCCGAGCGAAACGACGACGACATCGGGAGCGTAAGCCGCAAGTTTCGCGCAGGCGTCTTCCAGCGAAGCATTCCAGGCGTCCCATGAGGTGCCGAACGGCATCGGATAATTGACATTGAAGCCCTCGCCGGGCCCGGCACCGCGCTCGTCGGCATGGCCAAGGAAGAACGGATACTCCGTCATCGGGTCGCCATGCAGGTTCAGCACCTGCACGTCGTCGCGGCTGTAGAAGATCTCCTGGGTGCCGTTGCCATGGTGGTAGTCGACATCGAGAATCGAGACGCGCTTGGCGCCCTGGTCGCGGAACCATTGCGCGGCAACGGCGGCGTTGTTGATGTAGCAATAGCCACCCATGAAGGAAGCACCGGCGTGATGGCCTGGCGGACGGCAGAGCGCGAAGGCGGAGGTCTCGCCGCCCTTGACCAGCGCGGCCGCGGTCAGCGCCACGTCATAGGACGACTTGATCGCATCCCAGGTGCCTTCGACGAAGGTGGCGCCACCGTCGAAGGAGTAAAAGCCAAGCAGCGCGTCGATGGTTCTGGGGCGCACATCACCTCGTAGGCCACGCGTCGGCCAAGTGAAGGGGATGGCCGAGCCCGCCCGGCCGGACGCCTCCCAGAGCGGCCACACGGTTGGCAGGAAATCGATGTAGTCGCTGGTGTGCACCTTCCTGGCGGCAGCGAGATCGTGAGTGTCGGGTGGCAGGATCGGGCCGAGCTTTTCGCTCTCCAACCTCGCCTTGATGAACTCGGCGCGCGAGGGCTTCTCGAAGGCCGGCACGATGGCGCCTGAAATGAGCTCGAAATTGCCGGCGTGACCAGCGTGGAGAGGTGAGAAAACAGTCTTCATCTTGCGGGCCTGGTTCGCTCTTCGAGTTGCGTATTTGTCATTGACGGACTGCTTTGTGGCAGAGAGTTTCAGCGCCGCCAAGAGGTATTCCAGACCGTTGTTGCAAGTGGCAGCAGACGGCTTGCCAGACGCCAATACTCTGCTAGCCTAGGCTCAAACGGGAGAAAATTATGCCGCCATCGGCCGATCTGATCGTCGAGAACGCAAGCATATTGACGATGGATCCCGATACTCCCCGTGCCGAAGCCATAGCCGTCAAGGATGGTGAGATCGTTGCGATCGCAGATCGCGCCACTGTGCTGGAGCACAAAGGCTCCGGCACACGCGTCATCGATGCCGGCGGCGGCTCCGTTGTGCCAGGCTTTATCGAAGCGCATATGCATCTCTTCGGCGGCGCGGCCGAGCTCGATCATCTCCAGCTGATGGGCGTCCACGGTTTCGAGGCGCTTTGCGACGCTGTGCGCCATTATGCCGCAAAGCGGCCGGACCTGCCCATCCTGCAGGCGCAAGGCGCCGACTACACCATCCTGTCGGCAGCCGAGCGGGTCAACCGCCATCACCTCGATCGTATCCTGCCGGACCGGCCCTTCGTCATGGCGGCGCCGGACCACCACACAATGTGGGCCAACACCAAGGCGCTGGAATCGGCCGGACTGCTTAGAGGCAAGCAGCTTGGCCCGGGCAACGAGATCGTCATGGGCGACGACGGGCTGGCCAGTGGCGAATTGCGCGAGGGCGAGGCTTTCGGGCCGTTGATCGCGTTGGCCGGCGAGGATCGCGTGCGGCTCGGTTTGGCCACCGGCGGTGAGCCGGACCCAAAGCCGACGCCGGCGGAGCAAGCTTCGGACCGGGCGATCATGCGCCGCGGACTGGAATGGTGTGCCAGGCACGGCATCACATCGATCCAGAACATGGACGGCAATTTGCACCAACTCGAACTCCTGTCCGAGATTGAGGCCGAAGGTGGCTTGCTGTGCCGCGTGCAGGTGCCGTTCCATTACAAGAACTTCATGACGCTCGACATGCTCGAAAAGGCGTCGGCGATGTCAGAGCGCTACAAGGGCGAATGGCTGTCGTCGGGCATGGTCAAAGTGTTCTATGACGGCGTGCTCGATTCATGGACGGCGGTGATGGTCGAGCCTTATGCAGACCGTCCGGATTGGGTGGGCGAGCCGCTTTTTACGCCCCAGCAATTCATCGATCTTGCCGTGGCCGTCGACAGACGCGGACTGCAGATGGCGGTGCACTCGATCGGCGACGGCGCCGTGCGCGCCGTGCTCGACGGCTACGAGGCGGCACAGAAACAAAACGGCAAGCGCGACAGCCGGCATCGGGTCGAGCACATCGAGGTGGTCACCGCCGCCGACGTGCCGCGCTTCGCCAAACTTGGCGTCATCGCCTCGATGCAGCCGCCGCATCCGCCGGGCAGTATGGGCTTGCCGCTGGAGCCGACGGTGTCGCGCATCGGGCGCGCCCGCTGGCCGTTGAGCTATGCGTGGCGGACGCTGAAGAATGCCGGCGCGCGCGTTGTCTTCGCTTCCGACTGGCCGGTATCGCCGATCGATCCGATCCTGGGCATTCAGGCGGCAGTGCTGCGCAAACCATGGGCAGACGGCGATCCCGACCAAAGCTTCTCGCTGCACGAATCGCTCGCAGGCTACACGGTGGAAGGCGCCTATGCAGAGTTCATGGAGCATCGCAAAGGCCGTCTGAAGCCAGGCTATATGGCCGATCTCGTGGTGCTCTCGGCCGATATCGAGGCGACCGCACCGGAAGCGCTGCATACAGTGCGGCCGGTGACGACGATCTGCGGCGGCAAGATCACTTATCAGGCATGACGGTGGCACAGTAATTGCGTTCTGAATCGACATTCAGATGTACGCTTGCCAAGCTGCGCACCGTGTGCTGACAATCGAGTGGGAACTGGATCCGCCATAAGAGCGGACACAAGAATGGGGTAATCGTGCCGGAACAACCGGGTAAAAGTGCAATTGAAATTCGTGGCGTCCGCAAGGTATTCGGTACCGGGGGGTCACAGGTCGCCGCTCTCGACACGGTTTCGGTGTCGATCCGCGAAAACGAGTTCTTCACGCTACTTGGTCCATCCGGCTGCGGGAAGACGACGCTTTTGCGGCTGATTGCCGGCTTCGACTTTCCGAGCGCCGGCGAGATATTGCTGCATGGCCAGGACATCGCCCCGCTGCCGCCATTCAAGCGGCCGGTCAACACCGTGTTCCAGAACTATGCGTTGTTCCCCCATATGACGGTGGCCGAGAACATCGGCTTCGGCCTCGAAATGCTCGGCAAGCCCAAAGCCGAAGTGAAGGCGCGGGTCGCCGAGATGCTGAAGCTGGTCAAGATGGAAGCACTCAGCGGCCGCCGCACCAGCCAGATATCGGGCGGCCAGCAGCAGCGCGTGGCGCTGGCCCGGGCGCTGGCGCCGCAGCCGAAGGTGCTGCTGCTCGATGAGCCGCTGTCGGCGCTCGACTTCAAGCTGCGCAAGGAGATGCAGATCGAGCTGAAGCGGCTGCAGCACGAGACCGGCATCACCTTCATCTTCGTCACCCACGACCAGGAAGAAGCGCTGACCATGTCGGACCGCATCGCGGTGATGTCGTCGGGCAAGATCCTGCAGGTCGGCACGCCTTGGGACATCTATGACAAGCCGGCGGAGCGCTTCGTCGCCGACTTCATCGGCGAGACCAATTTCCTGACCGCGGCGATAACAGGCATGGCCAACGGCAAGGCACGAGCAACGCTCAAATCCGGCGCGACGATCGACGCAACCGTGGCTGAGGGCTTTCAGCCGAAGGACAACGCCACCGTTGTGGTCAGGCCGGAACATGCCAAGCTGACCAACGGCAAGGCCGACCTGTCGGGCACGGTCGAAAACATCGTCTATTTCGGCACCGACACGCATATCCATGTTCGCCTGGACAGCAGCGAGGCCTTCACTGTGCGCCAGCAGAACACGCGCAGCGCAGGCTGCGGTTTCGAACGGGGAGACAAGGTCGGCATTTCGATCGGCAACGATGCCGCACAAGTGCTGAGGGACTGATGGCGAGCGCGGAAGAAGTCGCCAAGGAAGCCGAACGCAGAGATATCCGCGATCGCTGGCTTCTGTCAGCGCCGGCACTGATCATCATCTTTCTGGCGGCAACCGGCCCGCTGCTGATCGTCGTGATCTACTCGTTCCTGACGCCGGGGCCTTATGGCGACGTGGTGTGGAAATTCTCCACCGACGGCTGGCTGTCGGTGGTGATGCAGCGCGACATCTTCGACGACACGCTGGCCTTCGCCGACGCGCATCTGTCCATCTTCTGGCGCTCGGCCAAGCTGTCGTTTATGACAACGATCTTCACGCTGCTCTTTGGCTTCCCGACCGCCTATTTCATCGCCACCCGGCCCGCGCGGCAGCGCGAGATCTGGCTGTTCCTGATCACCATCCCCTTCTGGACCAATCTGCTGATCCGCACCTTCGCCATCCAGGAGGTGATCCGCAACGAGGGCATCGTCAATACGGTGCTCATCAAGCTCGGCATCATCAGCCAGCCGATCCAGATGATGTTTACCGATTTCGCGCTGATGGTCGGCATGACCTATGTCTATCTGCCGCTGATGGTGCTGCCGCTCTATGCCAGCATGGAAAAGATCGACTTCCGGCTGGTCGAGGCGGGTTACGACCTCTACGCCAACCGCTTCCAGGTGCTGAGGCGGGTCATCATCCCGCTGGTCAAGCCTGGCATCATCGCCGGATCGATCCTGGTCTTCATCCCGGCGCTGGGCGCCTATGTCACCCCGCGCGTGCTCGGCGGGTCGAAGAATATGATGCTCGGCAATCTGATCGAGCTGCAGTTCGGGCAAGGCCGTAACTGGCCGCTCGGCTCGGCGCTGTCGATCTCGCTGATGGCAATCGTGATGGTGGCGCTGCTCTTTTATGTCCGCTCCGCCGGGCGTCAGGGCGGCACGCATGGGTAGCCGCTTCGACATCCGCCGGCAGACCGGCTTCACGGCCATCGCGATGATCTGCTTCTTCGCGCTTTACCTGCCGATCATCACGGTTGTCGTCTATGCCTTCAACGCGGGCAGTTCGATCGCGATCTGGGAAGGCGTGTCGCTGCGCTGGTTCTACCAGGCCTGGAACAACAACCAGGTTGTCGACGCCTCGATCCGGTCGCTGCAGATTGCTTCGGTCGCGGCGACTATTGCGACGATCGTCGCCACCATGGCCGCGCTTGCCACGACCCGGACGAAGCCATATCCCGGCCTCGGCTTCAAATACGCCTTCATCAACCAGCCGCTGATGGTGCCGGAAATCGTCACCGCGGTGGCGCTGCTGATCTTCTTTTCGCGCATCAAGATCTGGACCGGCTATTCGGGGTTGGGCTACCTGATGGCCGCGCATACGGCCTTTTGCATCCCCTTTGCCTATCTGCCGATCCGGGCGCGGCTCGAGAACATGGATCTCACGTTGGAGATCGCTGCGGCCGACCTGTACGCGACACCCTGGAAGGCTTTTCGGCGCGTCACCTTTCCGCTGCTCTGGCCAGGCATCCTTGCCGGATTGATGCTGGCCTTCGTCATCTCGCTGGATGATGTCGTCATCACGGAGTTCGTCAAGTCCGGCGGCCAAGATACGTTGCCGACTTACATGCTCGGCCAGTTCCGGCGCGTTATCACACCGGAAATCAACGCGATTTCGACGGTGTTCCTGCTGATCTCGATCTTGATCGTCACCGTCTTCTTTTTCATCAGCAGGAAAAAGGATCAGGAATGATATCAGCTGTAACAGGAGAGAAACGATGAAGTGGAAACTGGCCGCGACGGCGCTCGGCGCCGCGCTCCTCGCCTCGGCGGGTATTGCCCGCGCCGATGGCGAACTCAACATTTACAATTGGGGCAATTACACCAGCCCCGATCTCATCAAGAAATTCGAGGAAAAATTCAAGGTCAAGGTGACCGTCACCGACTACGATTCCAACGACACGGCGCTCGCCAAGATCAGGCAGGGCGGCAGCGGCTTCGACATCGTGGTGCCCTCGGCGAGCTTCGTGCCGATCTGGATCGAGGAAGGGCTGCTCCTGGAAACGGAGCCCAACAAGATGGAGAACTTCAAGAACATGGAACCGAAATGGGTCGATGTTCCCTTCGATCCAGGCCGCAAATACACCGTGCCATGGCAATGGGGTACAACCGGCGTGACGGTCAACACTTCTGTCTACAAGGGCGATCCCAACACTTCCGCCATCTTCATGGACCCGCCGCCGGAACTGGTCGGCAAGGTCAACGTCGTTCCCGAAATGGCCGATGTCATGCATCTCGCCATCAGATATGTCGGCGGTGAGCCCTGCACCGGCGACAAGGAGGTGCTGAAGAAGGTGCGGGATGCACTGATGGCAGCCAAGCCGAAATGGATTTCCATGGACTACGGTTCTGTCGAGAAGTTCTCCAAGGGCGACTTCGCGGCCGGCGTCGACTGGAACGGTGCCTCCTTCCGGGCCCGCTTGCAGAACAAAGACATCGTCTATGGCTATCCAAAGGAGGGTTTTCCGATCTGGATGGACAACGTCGCAGTGCTGAAGGACGCCAAGAACGTAGAAAACGCCAAGCTGTTCCAGAACTTCATCATGGAGCCCGAGAACGCAGCGCTGATCTCGTCTTTCGCGCGCTATGCCAACGGCATCAAGGGATCGGAAGCCTTCATGCCTGAGGACATGAAGACGGCGCCGGAGGTCAACATCCCCGCCGAGTTCGCTGACAAGGGCAAATTCATGCTGAGCTGCGCACCCGACGTCCAGGCGCTCTACACCAGGATATGGACCGAGCTGCAGAAGTAATCGCAGCATCGTGGGACCCGGCGGGAAGCGCCGCCGGGTCTTCAAAGCAAAAACCTTCGACAAGACCCGACGTCCGGTCTGTGGCTGGACGCAGCTGGAGTTCGCCTGGAATGACCGATCTCGATCTTTGCTACATGCCGGCAAGCGAGGCGCTCAAGCGCTTTAAGGCGAAGAAGCTCTCACCGGTCGAGTTGATGGAAGCGGTCATCGGCCAAGCGGAGGCGACGAAGGACAAGATCAACGCTTTCACCAACACGCATTTCGACGAGGCGATGGCGCTGGCCAAGAAAGCCGAGGCGAAATACGCCAAAGGCAAGAAGACCGGCCCTCTGGAGGGGCTGCCCGTAGGCATCAAGGATGAAAGCTATATCAAGGGCAGGCCGACCACCGGCGGCTCGCTGATCATGAAGAACTTTGTAGCCGATACCACCTCGACCATGAACGAACGTATTATCGAGGCTGGCGGCATCGTCCATGCACGCACGGCGACGCCGGAATTCTCCTGTGCGGCCTATACCTGGTCGAGGCTGTGGGGCGTCACCCGCAATCCGTGGAACCCCAAGTTCACACCCGGCGGCTCGTCGGGCGGCTCGGCCGCCTCGCTCGCCTCCGGCACATCGTCGATCGCCACGGGTTCCGATATAGGGGGTTCGATCCGCATCCCGGCATCGGCCTGCGGCGTCGTCGGCTACAAGCCGCCCTATGGCCGCAATCCCGACGACCCGCCGTTCAACCTCGATTTCTATTGCCACACTGGGCCGCTGGCGCGGACGGTCGAGGACGCGATCCTGCTGCAAAATGTCATGACCGGCCCCAGCCCGCTTGACATAGCCTCGCTCCGGCCGAAGTTGACGCTGCCGACCAAATTCAAGCCGATCAAGGGCTGGAAGATCGGCTATTCGATGGATCTCGGCGGCTTCGAGGTCGATCCGGAAGTGGTGAAGAACACGAAGAAAGCGCTCGATGCGTTCCGCTCACTCGGTGCCGAGGTCGAGGAGGTCGATTTCGGCTGGGGACCGGAGGTCCTGGAGGCCGGGCTCGCTTATCTGAACCATTTGTTCGGTGCGTTCCTGTCGAAGCTGCTGCCCGACCATGCCGACGAGATGACGACCTATGCCCGCAAATTCGCCGAGGAGGGGGCTGGTTCCAAGGCGACCGATTTCGTCGGCAGTTTGGAGGTGGCCGGCCGCATGTATTTGACGCTCGGGCCGCTGCTCGAAAAGTACAATGTGCTGATCTGCCCGACCACGGCGCTGCCGTCGGTTCCGGCCGAGCATGACCAGTCAAAGGACGAGATCAGGATCAACGGCAAGCTGGTCAATCCCTCGCTGGGCTGGGTGATGACGACGCCGTTCAACATGATGAGCCGCTGTCCGGTGCTGTCGGTTCCATCCGGCCACCCGAAGAACGGCGTGCCGACCGGCATCCAGATCATCGGCCGCACCTACAGCGACGAAGATGTGTTCCGCGCCGGTATGGCCTATGAAAAAGCAGTTGGTGGCTGGTACGGAGAAATGGCGCGCCGGCCGAAACTATGACGGACGGCACTGAAAACCAAAAGGCCGTCGGGACACCGCGGGACGACACTTCCCGGAGCATGCAATGACATCCTACCGCAACAGCGAACCGGTGCCGCCGATCATGCAGGGCTCGCCGCCCAACATGGTGCCGCCGAGGCTCGACTGGGACAGGGGCCCTTGGAACCGGTGGGCGTTCCAGCACATCCGCGAAATTCTGCCGACCGTCGAGGTCTGGCGCGGCAATGGTCATCGCCGCCGGCTCGAGCGGGCCGACGTTGATCTCGATGCGCTGCGGGTGGGCGACAGCACAGGTCAGCCGACGTCGCTGGCCGGGCTGCTTGACGAAACCTATACGGACGGGTTCCTCGTGCTCAAGGACGGCAAGATCGCCTATGAGCGCTATTTCAACGGCATGACCGACCGCACGCTGCATCTATCGCAGTCGATGGCGAAATCGGTCACGGCTTCGGTGTTCGGCATACTGGTCGGGCGCGGCCTGATCGAACCGGCCTTGCCGGTGACGACCTATCTGCCGGAGCTTGGCGCCACCGCCTGGGCCGGCGCCAGCGTGCAGCATGTACTGGATATGACGACAGGCGTGCGTTTTTCCGAGGAATATACCGACCGCTATTCCGATATCGGCCAGGTCGATGTCGCCAGCGGCTGGAAACCGGTGCCGCCGGGCAGCGATCCGACCTTCGAGTGGCCGTCGCATATGTTCGAATTGATCCTGGGGCTGAAGGAGACAAGCCGGCCGCATGGTACCGTGTTCGAATACCGCTCGATCGAGACCGACGTGCTTGCCTTCATCATGGAGCGGGTAACCGGCAGGCGGCTGGCGCAACTGGTTTCGGAAGAACTCTGGCAAAAGCTCGGCGCGGATGAAAGTGCCTGCTTCACAGTCGACAGCGCCGGCTACGCCATCGCCGATGGCGGCTTCAATGCCACGCTGCGCGACTATGGCCGTTTCGCCCAACTGATCCTCGACAATGGCGCCGGCGTGATGCCGGCCGACTGGATCGAGGCGACGCGCAGCGGCAGGCATGGACCGGACTTCAATCCCAGCCTGCCGGAAGGCAGCTACCGCAACCAATTCTGGATCGAGGACCCGCGTTCACGCGCGCTGATGTGCCGGGGCGTGTTCGGGCAGCTGATCCATATCGACTGGGACACGAGGATGGTCGTGGTGAAGCTTTCGAGCTACCCGGATTTCACCGACATCGCCTATTCGGTGGCGACGATGAAAGCCGTCCACGCCATCGCCGCCGCGCTGGCCTAAGTTTCAAGAAAATCGGAAGGAAAAGCCATGGCCGGCAAGACCGCATTCGAGACCAGATATGGTTTTGCCCGCAACCAGGTGCTGCTGGGCAACTGGCGCCAAAGCCCGTTCAGCCGGTGGTCGTTCCAGAATGTCGGAGAATTGGTGCCAAGCGCACGTGTCGCAGCCGTGCCGGGCAGTGGCGAAACAGCGGTTCAGGATTTCGGTGGGCTGCTTGACGAAAAGGTCGCGCTGGCAGGCGGCTCGGAGACCGTGGCCGCCTTTCTCACGCGTTCCGATACTGACGGGCTGACGATCATGAAAGGCGGCAAAATCGTCGGCGACTGGTTCGCACCGCATATGGAGTACGGCGCGCGCCACATCATCTTCTCGATCAGCAAGTCGCTGACCGCCATTCTAGCCGGCATATTGGAAGGCGAGGGGGTTTTCGATTTGCAGGCGCCGGTGACCCGCTATCTGCCGGAAGCCGCCGGCTCGGCGTATGGCGATGCCAGCGTGCGGCATGTGCTCGACATGTCCGTCAGCCTCGACTTCGAAGAAGCCTATCTCGATCCGGAGAGCGCCTTTGCCCGCTATCGCCGCGCGACGCTGTGGAATCCGGGCGGCGGTACGGAGAGCCTGGCGGCCTTCATCCTGACCCTGCAGCACCTGGCTGAACCGAATGGCCGGACGTTCCGCTACCGCTCGCCCAATTCCGACCTGCTCGGCATCCTGCTCGAACGCGCATCCGGCCAGCGTTTTGCCGAGCTGATGCGCGAGAAATTGTGGCTGCCGCTTGGTGCAACGAGCGAAGCGTCGGTGACGGTCGACAGGGAAGGCACGGCGCGTACGGCCGGCGGCATTTCGGTGACGCCGCGCGACCTGGCGCGGATCGGGGAGATGATGCGGCAGGGCGGCATGGCCAATGGCCGGCGCATCGTGCCGGAAGCCTGGGTGCGCGACACTGTCAGCACAGGCGGAGATACTGAGGCCTGGCAGCGTGGCACGATGGCTTTCCTCTTCCCGCAAGGCCGCTACCGAAACAAATGGTATCAGACCGGAGCGGCAAGCGGCGCCTTCTGCGGCATCGGAATCCACGGCCAGTGGCTCTATGTCAATCCGACGGCCGAGGTCGTGATCGCAAAAATGTCGTCGCAGCCGGAGCCGGTGGACGAGCCGCTCGATGTCGATACGGTCGCTTTCTTCGAAGCACTGAGCCGGATGGTCTGATCCGATCCAGGCAACCCGCAGCACTGCAGCTTTCCTGTGGACCTGTCGGCGTGATCGAAAACGATGCGGTTGGCGGAGCGACGCTCTGCGCCTATGGTCGCCGCTCTTTTCGATAAGGACAACAGGAACGATATGGCATCCGACATCAAGCGCATCGCAGCAATCATAGCAGCCGAGATCGCCGCCCGGCCCGAACAGGCCGCGGCCGCGATCGGGTTGCTGGACGAAGGCGCGACAGTGCCGTTTGTTGCGCGCTATCGCAAGGAGGTCACCGGCGGTCTGGACGACACACAGTTGCGCCTGCTTGCCGAGCGGCTCGCCTATCTGCGTGAACTCGATGCACGCCGCGACACCATCCTCGGTTCGATCCGTGAACAGGGTAAGCTGACCGAAGAGCTCGAAACCAAGATCGCGGTGGCCGCCACCAAGGCGGAACTCGAAGACATCTATCTGCCCTATAAGCCGAAGCGCCGGACCAAGGCGGAGATCGCGCGGGAGCGTGGCTTGGGATCGCTGGCCGAGGCCATCCTCGCCGACCGGGCGGCGGTGCCCGGCGAGCTAGCGTTGGCCTATGTCGGCGCAGAGGTGGCCGATGCCAAGGCAGCGCTTGAAGGCGCGCGCGACATTCTGTCCGAACAGTTCGCCGAGAATGCTGACCTGGTCGGCAGACTGCGGACCTACATGAAGGAACGTGCTTTCATGCGGTCACGCGTCGTCGACGGCAAGCAGGAGGCAGGCGCGAAATTCTCGGACTATTTCGACCATGTCGAGCGCTGGGCCAACGTGCCGAGCCATCGCGCGCTGGCGATGCTGCGCGGCCGCAACGAAGAGGTGCTGTCGCTCGACATCGAAGTCGATGCCGACGATGCGTCGCCGGTGAAGCCGGTCGAACGGATGATTGCCGACGCCTACGCAATCGGCCGCCAGTTGCCGGGAGACCGCTGGTTGATGGAGGTGGCGGGCTGGACCTGGCGCATAAAGCTGTCGCTGCATCTGACACTCGATTTGATGCGCGATCTACGCGAGCGGGCCGAGGAAGAGGCGATTCATGTCTTTGCCCGTAATCTGAAGGATTTGCTGCTGGCAGCACCGGCCGGCTCGCGGGCTACCATGGGGCTCGATCCCGGCATCCGCACCGGGGTCAAGGTGGCGGTGGTGGACGGCACCGGCAAGCTATTGGCGACGACGACGGTCTATCCGTTTCCGCCGAGGAACGATGTGCGTGGCACGCAGGCCGAACTGGCGAAGCTCATCCGCTTGCACAAGGTCGAGCTGATTTCGATCGGCAACGGTACCGGCAGCCGCGAGACCGAAAGGCTGGTCGCCGACATGCTGGCCGACATGCCTGCCGAGTCCGGGCCGAAGCCGCTCAAGGTGATCGTCAGCGAGGCGGGCGCCTCGGTCTATTCGGCTTCAGCGACCGCGGCGGCCGAATTTCCCGGCCTCGACGTGTCGCTGCGAGGTGCGGTGTCGATCGCGCGGCGGCTGCAGGATCCGCTGGCCGAACTGGTCAAGATCGAACCGAAGTCGATCGGCGTCGGCCAGTATCAGCATGACGTCGATCAATACCGGCTCGGCCGTTCGCTGGAAGCGGTGGTCGAGGACGCGGTCAATGCCGTCGGCGTTGACCTCAACACCGCCTCGGCGCCGCTGCTGGCGCGGGTTTCGGGCCTTGGCGCATCGTTGGCCGAAGCGATCATTGCGCATCGCGATGCGACCGGTCCCTTCTCCAGCCGTCGAGACCTGCTGAAGGTGGCTCGGCTCGGACCCCGCGCGTTCGAGCAATGCGCCGGCTTCCTGCGCATCCCGAACGGCAGCGAACCGCTCGATGCCTCGGCCGTGCATCCGGAAGCCTATGGTGTGGCCAAGAAGATCGTCGCCGCCTGTGGGCGGGACCTCCGCTCGCTGATGGGCGACAGTGCGGCGCTGAAGGCGCTCGATCCGCGTGTCTTCGTCGATGAGCGGTTCGGCCTGCCGACGGTGCGCGATATCCTGGCGGAGCTGGAAAAGCCCGGCCGCGATCCGCGGCCCGGTTTCAAGACAGCGACCTTTGCCGATGGCGTCGACGACATCAAGGATTTGAAGCCGGGCATGCTGCTGGAAGGCACCGTCACCAATGTCGCCGCGTTCGGCGCCTTCGTCGACATCGGCGTACACCAGGACGGATTGGTGCATGTCTCTCAACTGGCCGACCGTTTCGTCAAGGACGCGCATGAGGTGGTGAAAGCCGGCGACGTGGTCAAGGTGCGTGTCGTCGAGGTCGACATCAAGCGCAAGCGCATCGGCCTGTCGATGCGTAGGGATGGTGACGGCGGTACACCGAAACCGCGCGACAATGGCAGCAGACCGGTGCCGCGCGCGCCGGCGCCGCAGCGTCAGCCGGAGCGCCCGGCAGGGCAGGGTGCATTCGGCGCCGCGTTGGCGGATGCGTTGAAGCGGAAATAACTACTTCTCCGGCAGTACATGGCCCAGCAGCCAGTCGCGAAAACTGGCGACCGGCGGATGGCCGCGCTTGTCGTGCGGCACGACGAGATAGTAGGCGCTGCGGCTCTGCATCGGCCGACCCGGAGCCGGCACGAGCTGGCCGCGCTGTAGCTCGCCTGCGATCAGGATCTGCGGCAATAGCGCCACGCCGAGCCCGGCCATGCAGGCCTGGGCGGCGGTGCCGAATTGTTCGAACTGCATGCCCGGCCCGGTCGGCGCGCTCAGGCCCTGATGCTCGAACCATTCGGTCCAGGCGCCGGGGCGGGTCGCCATATGCAGCAGCGGCAAGCGGCCGATATCGGCCGGCGTGGCAATCGCGCGGCCGGCCAGGAATTCGGGCGAGACCACCGGCGCGACCGTCTCGCGGACCAGCAGTGTCGAGTCGGCATCCGGCCAGTCTGGCAGGCCGTAATGGATCGCCGCGTCGAGCCTCTCGCGGGTGAAGTCGAAGCGGCCGATGCGAGTGACGAAGTTGATCGTGATATCAGGGTTGTTTTCGACGAAATCTGGGATCAGCGGCATCAGCCAGCGCGTGCCGAAGGTTGGCAGTATGGCCAGGTTCAAGATGCCAATATGCCGATTACTCATCAATCCGAGTGCTGCGTCACGCAACTGGCCAAGGGCGGCGCGCACTGCTTCGGCATAGATTTCGCCAGCCGTCGACAGCCGGACATTGCGGCTGTCGCGGTCGAGCAGCCGCCTCCCGAATTGGTCTTCCAAAAGCCTGATCTGCCGGCTGACGGCGCCTTGGGTCAGATCGAGCTCCTGCGCGGCGGCGGTAAAGCTGCCCAGCCGGGCCACGGCCTCGAAGGCGGCAAGGGCGCTGATACCAGGTAAGAGGCGGCGCTGGACACTCATGATCCATTACTAACGCTCATTGATTGGCGACGCAATTTCGTTTGATTTTTTTGAGACGGCGGCCGATAAGCCGGGCACTTCAAGATTTGTAAGGACCGAGAGACATGGCCGCCGAGAAGAACGCTTTCGTCTGGAACGATCCTTTCCTGATCGAGGACCAGCTTTCCGAGGACGAGCGCATGGTGCGCGATGCTGCGGCGGCGTTTGCCGCCGACAAGCTCGCTCCCAGGATCGAGGAAGCCTATCTCGAGGAAAAGACCGACGCCGGGATCTTTCGCGAGATGGGCGAGGCCGGGCTGCTCGGCATCACCATTCCGGAGGAATATGGCGGGCTCGGCGCCAACTACGTCACCTACGGGCTGGTGGCGCGCGAAGTCGAGCGCATTGATTCCGGGTATCGCTCGATGATGAGCGTGCAGTCGTCGCTGGTGATGTATCCGATCCATGCCTATGGCTCGGAAGCTCAGCGCAAGAAATATCTGCCGAAGCTCGCCAGCGGCGAATGGATCGGCTGCTTCGGCCTGACCGAGCCGGATGCCGGTTCCGACCCGGGCGGCATGAAGACGCGCGCGGAGAAGACCGCAAACGGCTATAAGATTTCCGGCTCGAAGATGTGGATTTCCAACGCGCCGATCGCAGACGTGTTCGTCGTCTGGGCGAAATCGGTTGCACATGACAATGAGATCCGCGGCTTCGTGCTGGAAAAAGGCATGAAGGGGCTGTCGGCGCCGAAGATCGGCGGCAAGCTGTCGCTGCGAGCATCGATCACCGGAGAAGTGGTGATGGAAGGCGTCGAGGTCGGCGAAGAAGCGCTTCTGCCCAATGTCTCGGGCCTGAAGGGCCCGTTCGGCTGCCTCAACCGGGCCCGCTACGGCATCTCCTGGGGCGCGATGGGCGCGGCGGAAGATTGCTGGCACCGAGCTCGCCAATATGGCCTCGATCGCAAGCAGTTCGGCAAGCCGCTGGCCGGCACGCAGCTGTTCCAGAAGAAGCTAGCCGACATGCAGACCGAGATCGCGCTTGGCCTACAGGGCAGCTTACGCGTCGGGCGGCTGATGGATGAAGGCAAGATGGCGCCGGAGATGATCTCGATCGTCAAGCGCAACAATTGCGGCAAGGCGCTCGACATTGCCCGCCAGGCCCGCGACATGCATGGCGGCAACGGCATCCAGATCGGCTACCACGTGATGCGCCACGCGCAGAACCTGGAGACTGTGAATACCTACGAGGGTACGCATGACGTGCATGCACTTATCCTCGGGCGGGCGCAGACCGGCTTGCAGGCGTTTTTCTGAGCCGGCGACCGTCGCTTAAATTAGGTGCACCGCAACATCTGCTTGGAGAATGCCCGCCAGATGTGTCAGGGTTCGGCGAATTCGTTTGAAACGCCGACTTTCGGGGCCCCATGGCAATTCTGGCAGCCGTCTACCACCTGACCCATTACAAATACGACCGGCCGGTCGTCCTTGGCCCTCAGGTCATCAGGCTGCAGCCGGCGCCGCATTCCCGCACCAAAGTTTTGAGCCATTCGCTGAAGGTCGAGCCGGCGAACCATTTCGTCAATCTGCAGCAGGATCCCTATGGCAATTTCCTCGCCCGCTTCGTCTTTCCGGAGCCGGTGACGGAACTGAAGATCGAGGTCGACCTCGTCGCCGACATGACGGTCTATAATCCGTTCGATTTCTTCGTCGAGCCGTCGGCCGAAACGTTTCCCTTCGAATATCCGGAAGAGATCAGCGCCGATCTTGCCATCTACCGGACGCCGGAACCGGCTGGACCGCTGCTGGCGACGTTCCTGCAAACCATCGATCGCCACCCAACCAATACCGTCAATTTCGTCGTCAATCTCAATGCGCGCCTGCAGCGCGAGATCGCCTATATCGTGCGCATGGAAACCGGCGTCTTTTCGCCGGAGGAGACGCTTGCTGCCAAGAAAGGTTCATGCCGCGATACGAGCTGGCTGCTGGTGCAGATCCTGAGGAATCTTGGCATCGCCGCGCGCTTCGTTTCTGGCTACCTGATCCAGCTGAAGCCCGATCTTGTCGCGCTTGACGGACCGCCCGGCACGGCGACCGACTTCACCGATCTGCATGCCTGGTGCGAGGTCTATCTGCCGGGGGCCGGCTGGATCGGTTTCGACCCGACCTCCGGCCTGCTCACCGGCGAAAGCCATGTGCCGCTGGCGGCGACGCCGCATTTTCGCAATGCAGCGCCCATTTCCGGCATGGCGAGCTTCGCCAATGTCGAGTTCGGCTTCGACATGCGGGTCGACCGCATCGCCGAGCATCCGCGCATCACCAAGCCATTCTCCGACGAAAGCTGGCAGGCGCTCGATGCGCTGGGCAATCAGGTCGATGCCGCGCTCGAAGCCGGCGATGTCAGGCTGACCATGGGTGGCGAGCCGACCTTCGTGTCGATCGACGATTTCGAGGCGGAGGAATGGAATACCGCAGCCGTCGGACCGACAAAGCGCGAAAAGGCCGATGCGCTGATCCGTCGGTTGCGTGAGCGTTTCGCGCCGGGCGGCTTCCTGCATTATGGTCAGGGCAAGTGGTATCCGGGCGAGAGCCTGCCGCGCTGGACGTTCTCGCTCTACTGGCGCACCGACGGCGAGCCGGTGTGGAGCGACCCATCGCTGATCGCACGGGAAAACAGTGAAGCAGATGTCGGTCCGAAGCAGGCTGAAAGCCTGCTCGCGGCAATTGCCGATGAACTCGGCATCGACCAGACCATGGTCAGCGAAGCCTATGAGGACCCGGCCGAGTGGCTGCTCAAGGAAGGCAAGCTGCCGGAGAATGTCGATCCGTCGAATTCGAAGCTGGAGGACGCCGAGGAGCGCAGCCGCATGGCGCGGGTGTTCGAGCGCGGCCTGACCAAGCCGTCGGGCTATGTGCTGCCTGTGCAGCGCTGGAACAGCCAGGCCGCGGGGCAGCGCTGGCGTTCGGAGAAATGGAAGACGCGGCGCGGCAAGCTGTTCCTGGTGCCGGGCGATTCACCGGTCGGCTACCGCCTGCCGCTCGGCACGCTTCCCTATGTGCCGCCGGCACAGTTCCCCTACATCGTGCCGGTCGACCCGTCGCTGCCGCGCGGTCCGCTGCCGGTACGCCAGGCTATTTTGCCTGAGGCCGCTCCGGAGCCTGCTCCGGCCGAA
Source organism: Mesorhizobium sp. M0938 (assembly GCF_040319125.1). NCBI lineage: Bacteria > Pseudomonadati > Pseudomonadota > Alphaproteobacteria > Hyphomicrobiales > Phyllobacteriaceae > Mesorhizobium > Mesorhizobium sp. M0938. Next base: position 104,552 of record NZ_JAMYNS010000008.1, read on the forward strand.
TTGGAAGGCGCCGACGAAATGGCACGCCGGCAGCAGGCGGCGGCCTTCACCGCCGTGACCGGCCAGCAGGATCGTGTCGAACAGAAAATAACCGAGATCGGCGGCGCGGTGCGCACCGCGCTGTCGGTCGAGCCGCGCGACGGACGACTGTGCGTGTTCATGCCGCCAGTCGAGGCGCTGGAAGACTATCTCGAACTGGTCGCAGCGGCGGAGAACGCGGCAAAGGCTATCGGCCTGCCGGTGCATATCGAAGGCTACGGGCCGCCGCACGATCCCCGCCTCAACGTCATCAGGGTGGCTCCGGATCCCGGCGTCATTGAGGTGAACATCCATCCGGCTGCGAACTGGCAGGACTGCGTGGCGACGACCATTGCGATCTATGAAGAGGCGCGGCAGACACGGCTTGGCGCTGACAAGTTCATGATCGACGGACGTCATACCGGCACCGGCGGCGGCAACCATGTCGTCGTTGGCGGCGCGACGCCCAACGACAGCCCGTTCCTGCGCCGCCCGGATCTGCTGAAGAGCCTTGTGCTGCAATGGCAGCGCCGTCCGTCGCTGTCCTATCTGTTCTCGGGCCTGTTCATCGGCCCGACCAGCCAGGCGCCGCGTTTCGACGAGGCGCGCCACGATTCGCTCTACGAGCTCGAGATCGCGATGGCGCAGGTGCCGCATCCGGACAGCGGCAGCGCGCCGTTGCCGTGGCTGGTCGACCGGCTGTTTCGCAACCTTTTGACCGACGTGACAGGGAACACGCACCGCTCGGAAATCTGCATCGACAAGCTGTTTTCGCCGGACGGGCCGACCGGCCGGCTGGGGCTGGTCGAATTCCGCGGATTCGAGATGCCGCCCAATGCGCGCATGAGCCTGGCGCAGCAATTGCTGGTGCGCGCCATCATCGCCCGCGCCTGGAAGAACCCGCTCGACGGCCGCTCCGTGCGCTGGGGTACGTCGCTGCATGACCGTTTCATGCTGCCGCATTATGTCTGGGCCGACTTTCTCGACGTGCTGGACGATCTCAAACTGAACGGCTTCGAGTTCCGCCCCGAATGGTTCGACGCCCAGCTCGAATTCCGCTTTCCGTTCTGCGGCGAGGTCCAGCATGCCGGCATCAAGCTGGAGCTGCGGCAAGCGCTGGAACCGTGGCATGTCATGGGCGAGCAGGGCGCGATCGGCGGGACCGTGCGCTTTGTCGATTCATCGGTCGAGCGGCTGCAAGTGAAGACTCAAGCCCTCAATCCGGAGCGTCATGCCATCGTCTGCAACGGCCGTATCGTGCCGATGAAAGTGACCGACGTCAGAGAGATCGCGGTGGCCGGCGTCCGCTTCAAGGCCTGGCAGCCGGCATCGGGCCTGCATCCGGCGCTGCCCGTCAACACGCCGCTGGTCTTCGACATCTACGATCGCTGGTCGGGCCGGGCGCTCGGCGGCTGCGTCTACCATGTCGCGCATCCCGGCGGGCGCAGTTATGACACCTTCCCAGTCAACGGCAACGAAGCGGAGGCGCGGCGGCTTGCGCGTTTCGAGCCGCGCGGGCATACGCCGGCCGGCTACGTGCTGCGCGACGAACAACCCTCTGAAGATTTCCCTATGACCCTTGACCTCAGGCGGCCCGCAAGATTCTGATCAGTTATGGCAAAGGGGAATCAAAAACAAGTTCGCGGCAAGCCGCAAACTCATAGTCTGCTGGAGCACTACCAGCCGATCGACGGCATCGTCGACGAGATGGTCGATGCCTCGGGCAATCCCCGTCCAGTCTGGAAGGACTTCATCGAGGCACTGGAAGAACTTGGGCCTGAAAAGCTCGCCCAGCGCTTCGCCCGCGCCGACCAGTATCTGCGCGATGCCGGCGTCTACTACCGCGTCTACGACAAGGCCGGCGCCAACGAGCGCGAATGGCCGCTGGCGCATGTGCCGCTGCTGATCGAGGAGCAGGAATGGGCCGCGATCAGTGCCGGCCTGGTTCAGCGGGCCGAGCTGTTCGAGGAGACGATCGCCGATATCTACGGGCCGAACCGTCTGGTCGAGAAAGGCATCCTGCCGGCCGGGCTGATCGCGGCCAGCCCGGAATATTTGCGGCCGGTCGTCGGCACCAGACCGGCCAGCGGCCATTTCCTGCATTTCTGCGCTTTCGAGCTTGGCCGTGGACCGGACGGCCGCTGGTGGGTGCTGGGCGACCGCACGCAGGCGCCGTCGGGCGCCGGCTTCGCGCTGGAAAACCGTGTCGCCACCACGCGTGCGCTGTCCGACATCTATGGTGAGATGCACGTCCATCGTCTGGCCGGCTTCTTCCGTCGCTTTCGCGACGCGCTGATCGGCATGGCGAAGGAGAATGACGGCCGCGTCGCCATCCTGACGCCTGGACCGCTCAACGAAACCTACTACGAACACGCCTATATCGCGCGCTATCTCGGCATCATGCTGCTTGAAGGCGAGGACCTGACCGTCTCCGGCGGCCGGCTCATGGTGCGCACCGTTTCGGGGCTGATGCCCGTCAGCGTGCTCTGGCGACGGCTCGACGCCGCCTTCGCCGACCCGCTCGAGCTCAGGCCGGAGTCGCAGATCGGCACACCAGGGCTGGTCGAAGCGATCCGCCAGGGAGCCGTTTCGGCCGTCAATGCACTTGGCTCGGGGCTAATGGAAACGCGGGCGATGTCCGCCTTCTTGCCGAAGATTTCGCGCGAATTGCGCAACGAGGAACTTCTGCTGCCGAGCGTCGCGACATGGTGGTGCGGGCGGGGCACGGACCGTGACCATGTGCTGGCTAACCTCGACCGCATGGTGATCGGTCCGGCGCTGTCGACGCGGCTTGCGTTTGAGGATGACGATTGCACCAGGCTGGGCTCGGCGCTGGCGGCCGGGGAGCGGGCCGAACTGACAGCCCGGATCGAACGAGACGGCGGCGACTTCGTCGGACAGGAAGCGGTGACGCTTTCGACCACGCCGGTCTATGTCGGCGGCTGGCTGGAGCCGCGGCCGGCAAGCCTGCGCGTCTATCTGGCGCGAACGCCGGAAGGCTGGACGGTGATGCCTGGTGGTTTTGCCCGTGTCGGCTTTTCACTCGACCCGACGGCAATCGCCATGCAGCGCGGCGGCCAGGCAGCGGATGTGTGGGTGGTCAGCGACAGACCGGTGGAGCGCGAGACGCTGCTGCCGCAGGAGCATGACAGCTTCACCCGCACCTTGCCGGGCAGCCTGCCTAGCCGCGCGGCCGAAAACCTGACATGGCTCGGCCGCTATATCGAGCGATCCGAAGACACCGTGCGCATCCTGCGCGCCTATCACGTCCGGCTGGCGGAAACTTCCGATCCGGACATGCCCTTGCTTGCCGATGTCAGGGACTATCTCGAACCCTTCGGTATCGACGTCGCGGCGGCGATGCCGCCGGGGCTGATCGGCACGCTGGACAGCGCCGTCTACAGCGCCGGACAGATCCGAGACCGCTTCTCGCCCGATGGCTGGCTGGCGCTGAAGGATCTGTCGAAGACCGTTCATCAATTCGCGACGACAGTGGCGCCCGGCGATGACGCGACGCGGGCGATGACGGTCATCCTGCGCAAGCTCGCCGGGTTTTCCGGCCTGCTGCATGAGAATATGTACCGCTTCACCGGCTGGCGCTTCCTGGAGATCGGTCGGCGGCTGGAACGTGGCATCCAGATCGCCCGCACGCTCGCCCGGTTGACCGGGGCTGCGGCGCCGGACGGCGCGCTCGACATGATGCTGGAGATCGGCGACAGCGTCATGACCCACCGGCGGCAGTATTCGGTGCAGGCCGGCCGGCGCACTGTGATCGATCTCCTGGTGCTCGATCCGCTCAATCCGCGCTCAATCCTGTTCCAGCTCGAAAGGCTGAAGGCCGAAATCGCACTGTTGCCTTTGGTTGGCGGCGAGGGACATATGTCGCCCGCGGCAAAGGAAATCCTGCAGCTCAACACTGCGATCGCCATCAAGGAACCCTCCGACATGACGGCGAAGGCGCTCGACGATCTCGCCAACGAGATCGGCGGCCTCTACAACAGCCTCGCCAAGGCCTATTTCGGGTGAGCATGCTCTACGACATCAGGCTTCATCTCAGTTACGACTACGATGCGGCAGCCGGCGGCGGCCGCCATCAGGTGCGCGTGCTGCCGCCGACGCTACCAGGCGTGCAGCGCGTGATCGCCGCTTCGCTGTCCTTCGCGCCGGCGCCGGGCGAACGTTCGGATTTTTCCGATTTCTTTGGCAACAGCGTCACGTCGATTGCCTTTCGCGATGCCCATGATGGGCTCGACATCAGGATGAGCGCGCGCGTCGCGGTCTCGCGGCCGGAGCCTGGGCTTGACGTATCGCCCGACATTCACCGGCTGAGGAAGGAGCTCGACGCGGTGCGGTCGTTGTCGCCTGATACACCGCATCACTTTCTGTCCGACAGCGACCATGCAGGTGTTGACGCCGCTATCTCCGCCTATGCGCGCGGCAGTGCCGGCAGTTCGACAGTCGGCACGGCCATGGACTTGTGCAACCGCATTCATCGCGATTTCACCTATGACGGCAAGGCGACCACTGTTCGGACCAGAGCGAGCGACGCTTTCAGCCTGAGGCGGGGCGTCTGCCAGGATTTTTCGCACATCATGATCGCCGGCCTGCGCGGCCTAGGCATCCCCGCCGGCTATGTCAGCGGGTTCCTGCGTACCATTCCGCCGCGCGGAAAACCGCGGCTGGAAGGGGCCGATGCCATGCATGCCTGGGTCAAGGTGTGGTGCGGGCGCGATACCGGATGGCAGGAATTCGATCCGACCAACGGCATGCGGGCAAGCAACGACCACATCACCGTCGGCCACGGTCGTGACTATTCCGATGTAGCACCGATCGTCGGCGTGCTGAAGACGACCGGCGGGCAGGTCGGCGAGCAGGCAGTCGACGTCATTCCGGTCGCGCTGGAAAAGGCATGACGGCCAGCAATCGATTTATAGGCGCCGAATGTAGGCAGAAGACGGCTCGTCGAACGCGCACGCGGTGAGCCCGGCATCATTCTGAAAGCCTTCGCGGAACCAGCGGCGGGTCCGGCGCTTATCTACGGGAAAATTTCCTCGTGGAGAGAACATGCTGGACAAATCCGGGTCGCCGTCCGGCCGATTGGCTGCCGGGAAGGTCTTACCAAAGAACGGGGCGCCGAAAAACGGGTCGCAGGCCTCTGCCGATCGAGCCTCGCTTACCTACATCACTGATACCGAGCCCGGTATTCGTCGTCTGAGGGCTGGCAGGGGATTTTCATACAAAGGACCTGGCGGGCAGGGCGTCGACGAGGACACCATGGCCCGCATCAAGGGGCTCGCCATTCCGCCGGCGTGGACGGATGTGTGGATCTCGCCGAATGCTGACGGTCACATCCAGGCGACAGGCCGTGACCAGCGCGGACGCAAGCAATATCGGTATCATCCACTGTGGGCGGAGGAGCGTGACGGCGTCAAATATTCGAGCCTGGTTGCCTTTGCAGAAAGCCTGCCTGAGCTGCGACGCCAAATCGATGCCGATCTTCGCCGTCACGGCCTGCCGCTGGAGCGGGTCGTCGCCGCTGTGGTCTGGCTGCTCGACAACACGATGATCCGCGTCGGCAATGCCGCCTACGCTCGCGACAATAACAGCTTTGGGCTGACCACGCTGCGCGACCGCCATGTCGACATCAATGGCTCGAGCCTGCGTTTCGCTTTCAAGGGTAAGTCCGGCAAGGAATGGAAGCTGAAGCTCGTCGATCGCCGGATCGCCGGGATCGTGCGCGGGGCGCAGGACCTGCCGGGCCAGAAGCTGTTCCAATATCTCGACGAGGACGGAAGCAGGCGGCCGATCCGCTCCGACGACGTCAACCGCTATATCAGGGAGACGGCAGGGATCGATTTCAGTTCCAAGCATTTCCGAACCTGGGGCGGCACCATCCATGCTGCGTCATTGTTTGCGCAAACCGAACGACCCGAAAGCCGGGCACAACGGAAGCGGGTGATGAACGGCGTCATTGACAAGGTCGCCGAGCGGCTGGGCAACACCCGCGCCATCTGCCGCAAATGCTACATCCATCCGCAAGTTTTCGATGCCTGGTCCGAAGGACGGCTGCTCAGCGAAATAACGGATGCGAACAGGCGGAAACGATCGATACCCGGCCTTGATGACGAAGAGGCCCTCGTACTGAGATGGCTGAAGGCGCAGGAGAGCTGAACCGAACGGAGCAGCCGCGGCATCCGTGCAGGACGTAATTTTTTGTCGACGCGATGTCGGGATAGGTCCTAGTGTTTCGTCCTTTGACAGAGAAAAAGGACGACCCATGCTCTACGCGATCCTATGCTATGCCTCCGAAGACGTCGTCTGCTCCTGGAGCAAGGAGCAAGATGACGCTGTTATGGAAAAACTCCTGGGTGTGCAGGAAAAATACGCTCAGGCGGGCCGGCTCGGCCCGGTGGCGCGGCTGCTGCCGACAACCGCTGCGACAACGCTGAGGAAGGTCAAAGGCGAAGCGGTCGTCATCGACGGACCATTTGCCGAAACCAAGGAACAGTTCCTCGGGTTCTATACGCTTGAATGCGCCGATCTCGACGAGGCCGTCGACTTTGCGCGCGAACTTTCCGACGTCAATCCGAGCGGCGGCTCATACGAAATACGGCCGGTTTCGCTCTTCAATCCCGCCAAGGCTTCCGCATGACCGACCTTACCTGGATCAGCACGGCGATCAGCACCGCCCGCCCCCAGGCGATGGGCGCGCTGCTGCGCTACTTCCGCGATCTCGATGCGGCGGAGGAAGCCTTCCAGGACGCTTGCCTGCGAGCCCTGAAGAACTGGCCGACAAACGGCCCGCCGCGCGATCCGGCAGCCTGGCTGATCTTCGTCGGCCGCAACAGCGGCATCGACGCGGTGCGCAAGCGTGCCAAGCAGGCGCCGCTGCCGGAAGAGGACCAGATCTCCGATCTTGAAGATGCCGAGACCGATATCGCCGAGCGGCTGGACGGCGCGCATTACCGCGACGACATATTGCGGCTGCTGTTCATCTGCTGCCATCCCGATCTGCCGGCGACGCAGCAGATCGCGGTCGCATTGCGCATTGTCTCGGGCCTGAGCGTCAAGCAGATCGCTCGCGCCTTTCTCGTCGGCGAAAGCGCCATGGAGCAGCGCATCACCCGTGCCAAGGCGCGCATCGCCGACGCCGGCGTGCCATTCGAGACGCCCGGTGCGGTCGAGCGCTCCGAACGGCTCGCCGCGGTCGCCGCCATAGTCTATCTGATCTTCAACGAAGGCTATTCGACCAACAGTGGCGAGGCGCCGGCCCGCGCGCCGCTCTGCGAAGAGGCGATCCGGCTGGCCCGGCTGCTGCTCAGGCTGTTCCAGACCGAGCCGGAGATCATGGGTCTGACGGCGCTCTTGCTTCTCCAGCATGCGCGTGCGCCGGCGCGTTTCGACGAGAACGGCGAGATCGTGCTGCTCGAAGACCAGGATCGCAGCCTGTGGAGCCGCAAGATGATCGACGAGGGGCTGGCGCTGGTCGATAAGGCGCTGCGCCACCAGAAGCCCGGTCCCTATCAGGTGCAGGCGGCGATCGCCGCCCTGCATGCGCGGGCGGCAAAGCCCGAGGATACGGACTGGAACGAGATCGACCTGCTCTACAGCCTGCTCGAGCAGATGCAGCCGTCACCGGTGGTAACGCTCAATCGCGCGGTTGCGGTCGCCAAGGTGCGCGGTCCGGAAGCGGCGCTTGCCATGATCGAGCCGCTGGAGCAAAGGCTTTCCGGCTATTTCCACTTTTTCGGCCTCAAGGGCGGCCTGCTGATGCAACTTGGTCGCAGCGAGGAGGCGCGCATCGCCTTCGACCGCGCCATCGCTCTCGCCAACACGGCCGCCGAGGCCGCCCATATCCGCATGCATATCGACCGGTTGATGAAAGAAGGCGCCGCGCGGGGAACCGCGCAGACAGCGCACTAAACGACTGGTTCAACGGTCCGACTTCGGCTTAGACCATGCCGGGGTGGCGATTTTTTCCCGAAACGAGTAATGCCACGCCATGACAATGCCTGAGGTGCCGTAGGCGCGGGCAGACGTGGCGCATGGTTTGACCGACGCCATATCATGGTGACGGGATCTGAAAGGGACAAAAATGACGATTGCGAAGGAAACGGCCGGGCTTCTGGAGAAACTGGGCGTCGCCGGGGACGCGCTTTCGGGCGGCGATCTTATCGTGCGCAGCCCGGTGACCGGCGAACAGATCGCGGCGCTGAAGACGATCTCGCCGACCGATGCGGCGAAGACCATCGACAAGGCCCACACAGCCTTCCAGACGTGGCGTCTGGTGCCGGGGCCGAAACGCGGCGAACTGGTACGGCTGCTCGGCGAGGAATTGCGCGCACACAAGGCCGAACTTGGCCGGCTGGTGTCGATCGAAGTCGGCAAAATCCCGTCCGAAGGGCTCGGCGAAGTGCAGGAGATGATCGACATCTGCGATTTCGCCGTCGGCCTCTCCCGGCAATTGTACGGCCTGACCATCGCCACCGAGCGTCCCGGTCACCGCATGATGGAAACCTGGCATCCGCTGGGCGTCGTCGGCGTCATCTCGGCCTTCAATTTCCCGGTGGCGGTGTGGTCGTGGAACGTAGCACTGGCGCTGGTCTGCGGCGACGCGGTGGTGTGGAAGCCATCGGAAAAGACGCCGCTGACGGCGCTCGCCTGCGAGGCAATCTTCAGGCGCGCGGCAAAGCGTTTCGGCGATGCTCCGGAAGGGTTGACGTCGGTGTTGATCGGCGACCGCGCCGTCGGCGAGGTCCTCGTCGACCATCCGAAGGTGCCGCTGGTTTCGGCCACCGGCTCGACCCGCATGGGCAGGGATGTCGGTCCGCGGCTGGCGAAGCGATTTGCCCGCGCCGTGCTGGAACTCGGCGGCAACAATGCCGGCATCGTCTGCCCGACGGCAGATCTCGACATGGCCTTGCGCGCCATCGCCTTCGGTGCCATGGGCACGGCCGGCCAGCGCTGCACGACGCTGCGGCGCCTGTTCGTGCATGAGAGCATCTATGATGCCTTGGTTCCGCGCCTGAAGAAGGCCTATGAAAGCGTCTCGGTCGGCAATCCGCTCGAGACATCAGCGCTGGTCGGACCGTTGATCGACAAGGCTGCCTTCGACAATATGCAGAAGGCGTTGCAAGAGGCGACCTCGCACGGCGGCACGGTGACCGGCGGCACGCGAGTCGAGAACGGCCATCCCGACGCCTATTATGTGCGTCCTGCATTGGTCGAAATGCAAAGCCAAGTCTCGCCGGTGACGGAAGAGACTTTCGCGCCGATCCTCTATGTGATGAAGTACTCGGATTTCGACGCCGTGCTCGACGAGCACAACGCGGTCGGAGCGGGCCTGTCGTCGTCGATCTTCACCCGTGACCTGCAGGAATCCGAGCGCTTCCTCGGCGTCGACGGGTCCGACTGCGGTATCGCCAACGTCAACATCGGCACCTCGGGGGCCGAGATCGGCGGCGCCTTTGGTGGCGAGAAGGAAACCGGCGGCGGCCGTGAGTCGGGCTCCGATGCCTGGAAGGCTTACATGCGGCGCGCCACAAACACGGTGAACTATTCGAAGGCGCTGCCGCTCGCCCAAGGCGTGTCCTTCGACATCGACTGAGAACGCCGATCGTGGTGGTCGCAATGGCCGCCACGATCGCCATGCTGCTCTCTATTCAGGGGCTTCTGGAGTGCGAAAGCAATTCTGGAAGGCCGCATCGATGATCGCGAGCTTCACGGCCTGGGCGGTCATGTATTCCTGATAGAAATGGTTCGACACCCACATGACCGAATGGCCTCGCTGACCCAGCCAGCCGATGCTGCAGAGATTTTCGGCGTCGCGCAATTTGCGTGAAAGATGGGTCCGGGAAAGCTTGAGCCAGTTTGCGAAGTCTCCGATCGAGACGATGCCGGTCGGAATTCGATCGAGGCCGGCATGGTCGGGATCGACGCCGGATATGAGCCAATCCATGACGACGCCACCATTGTTAAGCCAGGTGAACAAGGAAAAGGTATGTTTCGGCTCGCGCACGGCGTGGGACGAAAGCAGGCCATCCGCCACCAATGGCTGCAATTGGGCAAGCCCGTCCGGCCTCGCGGCGAATGTAGTCAGTCGACTTCTGCCGTCGAGACTGTCCAGCGTCGCAAGATGGGCCATGACCCAACCAGCCACGGCTTCCTGCGTGGCCACTGTCGGCAACAAGGGGCGGCTACGCCCGTCCCTGCTCGGCAGATGCTGGACGAATTTATAGTGCAACATCTCCTTGATGAAGGCATCGGCGGTGTTGCGGCTGGCCACCGAATGCCGTCCTATCATGTCGATGAAACGGGCGGCCGTCAGCCCCGTACGGTGGTCATTTGCGTGCAGCCTGAAGTGCAAAGCAAGACCGATGTGGGCCATCAGCCAGCGCTGCTGCGTGGCGAATACGGAAGCCAGCCGCGGGTTCAATTCATAGGCCTGAAGCAGTGCCTGCGATTGAGCTCGGACAAAGCGATGCAATGCCGGACGGCCGGCGATGTATTCCAAGTCTAGCGCCACCCTCGCCGAACCCCATCAAGCCTTCCAATGGCGAAACACCAATCACGCCTTCAGCCTTCACGGCCATGTCCAGAGGCTGGCGGATAACTGCCATATCGCGCAAAAAGTTGCCAACCATTATGGCTGTCACGCTAAAACTGAAACGAGGGCCATGACGTTGGAATTGGCGCGTGTGGCTCTATGGAGTGGTTGATGTGGCCCACCACATGTCGTTGAAACGTCACTTGCGCCGACCCATATAGGTACCGCGTCGGATGTTTTCCTCCCATTGCGTCCGGCGCGTTCCCCTCTGGAGGTTTTGAACCTTCATGCTTGGCCGGACTTTAACAGTCCGGCCTTTTTTCTATCGCCCTCTGAAGCTGCGAGCGCGCTGTAGAACCGCCGTGGGTCAGGAGCAAGCCGGCCGCAGTGCTGACCAGCGCACGCACGGCCAGCCAGCATAGCCAATTTTGCCACTCTCGACTGCGGCGTAGGATACGGCAACGGAAGCTGCCATTTCGTCAGGAAATCCACTAGGCTCTCCTGGTTTGCGAGACGGCGAGAGAGGCCCGACCGGAAAAGATGCCCGATATAAAACAAATGAGATTGCTCGGCATCGTGGCAGCGACGGCGATTGGTTTGTATGTCTGCTATCTCTTGGCTTTGCCTTTTTTGCCCGCATTGACCTGGGCGCTGGTGTTGGCGATCATCTTGTACCCGGCTCATCGGCGGGTCGAGCAAAGGCTCAGGAACAAAACCCTGGCCGCGCTGATATCGGTGAGCGTCGCGGCGGTGGCGGTCGGTCTGCCGCTCATCTTCGTGGCGCAGCAGCTTGTTGGCGAGGCGGTAAACGGCGCTACCTACATGGAAGGAGTTATCCGGGGTTGGAACACGGATGCCTTCCTGTCGGGCTATCCCAGGCTATCGGCCGTTGCCCAGTGGGTCGAGAACCAACTCGATCCGGCAGGCACGGTCGCCGCGTTTGTACAATGGCTGACGGGACAAAGCACATCGCTGTTGCGCGGCTCGATCAATCAGGCCGTGATGTTCGCGCTGACCTTCTATCTGCTGTTCTATTTTCTGCGGGATCGCGAACCCGTGCTGCGGGGAATCGAGGGTCTCTCGCCCCTGCGTGCAGCGGAGACGGCATATATGCTGTCCCGCCTTGCAGAGACGGTGCATGCGATCCTGATTGGCACCGTGCTTGTCGCCGCTGTGCAGGGAACGCTGGGCGGCCTGATGTTCTGGTGGCTGGGCCTGCCCACTCCGGTCTTCTGGGGACTGGTAATGGGACTTCTTGCCATCGTGCCAGTGCTCGGCGCATTCGTGATCTGGGTGCCGGCAGCGATCTATCTCGCACTGGAAGGGGCTTGGGTAAGCGCCGCGATACTGACCATCTGGGGTGGCGTCATCGTCGCCGGCATCGACAATCTGCTCTATCCGATGCTTGTCGGCAGTCGCCTGCGGCTCCACACAGTGGTGGCTTTTATCGGCGCGGTCGGTGGCATCGTCCTCTTTGGAGCATCCGGGCTCGTGCTTGGCCCTGCGGTGATAGCGCTCACGATCAGCCTCATTGACATCCTTAAGAAGCGATTGAACGACAAACCCGAGGCGGAACCGTCGTCAAAGCGCGACACGAAGCCATCACATCAGTCCGGAGCCGCGCCCAGTCGTGAGTAGGCACCGCCACGCGCTACCAGTTCATCATGCGGACCTTGTTCGACGATGCCCGTTTCGGCGACCACGACGATACGATCGGCGTTGCGGATCGTCGCCAGCCGATGCGCGATCACCAGTGTTGTTCGGCCCTGCGCAAGCTCCGCCAGCGACTGCTGGATCTCCCGCTCGGTCTGCGTGTCCAGTGCCGACGTCGCCTCGTCCAGGATGAGGATTGTCGGGTTCTTCAGGAACATACGCGCGATTGCCAGGCGCTGCTTCTGACCGCCCGACAGTTTTACGCCACGCTCGCCAATAATCGTATCGAGGCCTTCCGGCAGGGAAGCGATGAGTTCGTGGAGGCGCGCGCGGCGCGCGGCCTCGACGATCTCGCTCTCGACCGCGTCCAGCCGGCCATAGGCGATGTTCTCGCGGATCGTACCGCCAAACAGGAAGACGTCCTGCTGCACGATACCGATCTGGCCGCGCAACGAGGCCAGCGTCATGTCGCGGATATCCAAACCGTCGATTGTGATGGCGCCGCTGTCGACTTCGTAAAAACGCGGCAGCAGCGAGCACAAAGTCGTCTTGCCGGCCCCGGACGGCCCGACGAAGGCGATGGTCTCTCCTGCTGTTATGTCAAGATTGATGTTGTTCAAAACCGGCCGTTCGCCGCTATAGCCGAAGGTGACATCGCGGTAGCTGATGTCACCTCGGAGCGTCGGTGCATCAACAGCGCCAGGCCGATCCGCGATGTCGGGTTCAGTATCGAGGAGAGCCGTATAGCGGCGGAATCCGGCGATGCCTTTCGGATAGGTCTCAATCACGGAATTGATCTTGTCGATCGGCCGGAAGAACACGTTGACCAGGAGCAGGAAGGTAACGAAGCCGCCGCTGGAAAGTTCGCCACGCAGCACGAGGTAGCTTCCGGCGATCATTACCACCAGCTGGATCAGCCGCATGCTCATGTAGCTCAGCGACGTGCTGGCGGCCATGATGCGATAGGCATCGAGTTTGGTCTTGCGGTAGCTGGCGTTGTCGCGCGCGAAAAGATTGCGCTCGTGGTCCTCATTGGCGAAAGCCTGCACCACCCGCATGCCGCCGACATTCTCCTCGATGCGAACATTGAAATCGCCGACCCGCCCGTAAAGCGCCTGCCAGTTGCGCGCCATGCGCGCGCCATAGCGGCTTGTCACCCAGGCGACCAGCGGCACAATTGCCGCTGTGATCAATGCGAGCTGCGGATTGACCAGGAACATCAGTGCGAAGGCGCCGAGGAAGGTCATGATCGCGATGAACAGGTCTTCGGGACCATGATGGGCGACCTCGCCGATTTCCTCCAGGTCCTTGGTGACGCGGGCGATGAGGTGGCCGGTCTTGTGGTTGTCATAGAAGCGGAACGAGAGCTTCTGCAGGTGATCGAAGCTCTTCCGGCGCATCTCGGTCTCGATGTTGATGCCGAGCATATGACCCCAGTAAACCACGACCGCCATCAGCCCGGTGTTCAACACATAGATGGCAAGCAGGCCAGCCGACGCAGTAAGGATCAGCAGCCATTGTTGGGTCGGCAGCAGTTCGTCGACGAACACCTTGACCGCCATCGGAAACCCGAGTTCCAGCATGCCAGACAAAACCGCACAGCAGAAATCCAGGATGAACAGACCCTTCCAGGGGCGGTAGTAGGAGAAAAATCTAAGAAGCATTGGAGCCGCTTTTTTAGGAAGGTCTGAGCTGCCAGGAGCATGGCTATGCGAGGGTGTCAATTCCGGCATTCTCGAAAACGGCGGGACACAACGCTGCAAGCGGACGACACCGGTGCATCGACCGAGCCGGATTGCGCAGGAGAATCGATGTGACGATCGACGGTGATGACCTGTTCGCGCAGGCAAAGCAGTGCCTGACGGCTTACGGCGCTCTCACCGGACGAATAGGAATGGATCTGGATTCTAGGCCTGAAGATTTGGAAGACCGTATCGCTCGCGAAGGGTGCGGCCACCGTCGAAAATATCCGAACGCTCCAGCAAAGGCATCACATCGTCGATGAAGCTTTGCAGGTCACCGGGCATGACGGGCGCCATGACGTTGAAACCGTCGGCCGCTCCGCCCTCGAACCATTGCTGCATCGTGTCGGCTATATCGCGGCCATTTCCGACGGCGAGCAGATGACCGCGGCCGGCTGCGAGGCGCATGAGCAATTGTCCCAGCGTCAGCCTGTCCCGCCTTGCGATTCCGACCAGCACGCCGACCCGGCTCTGGCTGGACCGGTTCGGCTGTGCGCTCGATAGGGGCGGTAGCGGCGCGTCGAGATCGGCATTGGTTAAATCCTCGCCGAGGAGTTCGCCGAGCTTGGCAAGTACGTGGTCGGTTACGGTAGAGCCGTTCAGCTCTGCCAGCCGCTCTTCGGCTGCTTGTCTGGTATGAGCGACGATCGGCACGATCCCCGGAAAGACAAGGATCGTATCCGGATCGCGCCCGGCGGCGGCTGCTCGTGATTTGATGTCGCGATAGAAATCCTGCGCTTCCGCCAGCGTCGCCTGTACGGTGAACACGATGTCGGCGTAACGAGCGGCGAAGGCACGGCCTGCTTCCGACGAGCCGGCCTGTGCCAGGATCGGCCGACCTTGAGGCGATCGCGGTACGTTGAGCGGGCCAGCGGTGCGCACGAACGGACCGGCGTGATCGACTGACCGCACCTTGTCTGGATCGAAGTATCGCCCGGCAGCCTTGTCCGGCTTCCTCGCATCGGGAGCCCAACTTTGCCAGAGCGCTATGGCTGCGTCGATCACGTCGGTTGCGCGGGCATAGCGTTCGTCATGCTCCGGCATCGCGTCCAGTCCGAAATTACGGGCCTCGAGCACGTTGGACGAGGTGACGATATTCCAGCCCGCACGGCCTTTGCTGATGTGGTCGAGAGAGGCAAAGCGCCGAGCCAGGTGGAACGGGTGATCGAAGCTGGTCGATGCAGTTCCGATCAGTCCGATCCTGCTGCTGACGGCGGCGAGCGCTGACAGAATGACCAGGGGATCCATGGCGTCGGAAAGATGCCGATCAGCGCCGCTCTGCAGGGCCAGCACGTCGCCGAGGAACAGGGCGTCGAAACCGGCAGCCTCGGCGCGACGGGCGATATCTACCCAATAATCGAGGCTGGTCGAGGCAAGCGGGTCGCTTTCGGGCATGCGCCAACCGGCCTCGTGACTACCGAGGCCAAAAATCACGGCATTGAGATGCATGCGCCGCGGCGGGCTCATTTTTCGTCGGCCAGGTAGGCGTTGCTGTAATAGACTGCGAAATCGGGTCGTTCGCCGACCGGGTTTCCATCGCCGTCGCGCAGGATTCCGGCCTTGAATAGGTAGTCGCCGATAGCCTCCATCTTTGCGGGATCGATCGTGCCGATCGCGCCGGTGGGGCTTTGCAGGTAGTGGCCGTCGACCAGCGCCTTCAGTGATGCCTCGATCAACGGACGGTTGGTCAGCACGTCGCTGTTCGCTGCGATCAGCATATCAGCCGCTTCTTGCGGATGTTCGACGGCGAAGGCGTAGCCGCGCCTGGTCGCGGCGATGAACGCGGTTGCCGTGTCCTTGTTCTTTTCGAGATAGGCTCGGCTCGAGCCAATGAAATTGGTGTGTTGGTCAGGCACGCCGAAATCCGCGTAGCGGAAGGCGCGCTGGGCCTTGCCGTCAAGTTCCGCTTTGATCCCCTCCCAAGTATAGACTTCGAGCGTAAAATCGACTGCGCCATTGGCCAAGGCCTCATAGGCGGAGGTGCCCAGCGTCACCGTTTCGAATTTGCCGTCGCCGCCGTCGTGGCGGATGATGGTGCCGATCAGCGCGTTCTCCCAGGCGCTGCCGAAACCGCCATAGGTCAAGCCGTCCAGGTCCTTGGGGGAGCGTATATCGGCGCGGTCGGCATTGAACACTAGCCTGCCGGTTTCTGTCTGCATGATGGCGTAGGTGGCGACGAGGTCGGCGCCGGCCGTGCGTTGGGTGAACAATCCTATGGATCCCAGTATACCGAAATCGGCGACGTGGTTGGCGATCAGCGTACCGGCCGCTGTGTCGGTGTAGGGCAGGATCTGCAAGTCGAGCCCGGCCTCGGTGTAGAAGCCTTTCGCCTGGGCGACATAGAGCCCGACATGGTTTGTGTTCGGCGTCCAGTCTAGCGCGACGGTGACAGTCTGCTGGGCGCAGACCGACGTGACGGGTCCGAGCCCGGCGATCAATGCGGCAGCAATGAAGAGGCGTCTGGAAAGCATGGTCATGTCCTTTGATCGGGCTGTTGATCGAGAAGAGTATCGAGGATGTCGGCTTCGATGGCGCTGGCTTCCGGCGAGGCAAGATCCTTGCGCGGGTGCGGAAGAGGTATGGCGATTTCACGCAGCACGCGGGCAGGGCGGCGGCTCAGCACATAAATGCGATCGGACAGGAAGACCGCCTCGCGGACATCGTGGGTGATCAGCAGGACGGTCCAGCGGTGCCGGTCCCACATCGTCTGAAGCCAGCGCTGCATGCCGGTGCGCGTGAGGGCGTCGAGTGCGCCGAACGGTTCGTCGAGCAACAGCATGGCGCGGTCCTGCACGACGGTACGCAACAGCGCGGCGCGCTGGCGCATTCCACCCGAGAGCTGTGCGGGATACTTATGCTCGAAGCCCGCAAGGCCGAATTCTCCGAAGAGCGGTGCTACTTTGCCGCGGGCCGCCTTGCGGGACATGCCCTGCACTTCAAGTCCGAGCGCGGTGTTGTCGATAACCGTGCGCCAAGGCATCAGGGCATCGCGCTGCGGCATGAAGGCAAACGGTCGTCGCGCTTCGGCAAGTGGTCGGCCGTCGAACCCGACATCGCCGCCGTAGCCGTCGAGATCGCCCGTCAGCAACCTGAAGATCGTGGATTTACCAGCTCCGGAGGGCCCAAGGATTGAAACGAATTCGCCCGCCTCGACATGCAGGGTGATGCCGGCAAGCACGTCGATATCGCCAAGACTCTTGCTGACTTGGCGCAGTTCCAGCCGCCTGCTCATGGTTTTCGTGCGGTATCGAGCCGCTCCCATGGCATGGCGGCGCGCTGGATCAGCACAGTCGCGGCAAACAGGGCCAGCGTGAGCAAGGCGCTGACCAGCACAGCCGCGAGCACGAGATCGGGCCGGAAATTGTTCTTGGCGTTGAGCATGTAGATGCCGAGCCCTTTGGCCGCCCCGGCATATTCCGCGAAGATGGCGCCCACCACTGCATAGGTGATCGAGATGCGCAGTCCGGCGAAGAAATAGGGCAGCGAGGAGGGCAGGCGGGCCAGCAGGAAAATGCGCATGCGCGAAGCGCCCATCGAACTCAGAAGCGCCGAGATATCCCGATCGGTCGATTCATAACCTTGCACCAGCGCGACCAGCATGGGGAAGAAAGTCACGAGCGCGACCAGCATGATCTTCGGCATCAGCCCAAAGCCGAACCAGAGAACGACCAGCGGGGCGATCGCCACCAGCGGCAGGGTCTGGCTGATGATGAACACCGGGAACAGGGCGCGGCGCAGCGGCTTGAAGAAATCGATCAGCACCGAAAGGATGAAGGCAACGGCCAGCGAGCAGGCGAAACCCGCTAATGTGGCGCTGATCGTCGGTATGGTGTTGTCGAATAGCGCCTGGCGCTGCTGGATGACCTGGGCGAGGACACGTGAGGGTGTCGGCAAAGTGGTGGGCGAGATGCCCGAGATACGCGCATAGAGCTCCCAAGCCAAGACCAGCATGCCGACCGACAGCAAGGCCGGTCCAATCTTGGCGAACAAGACCGCGATTCGCGGTGCGGCGCGGAAGGGCTGGGACATGCGGGACCTCCGGCGCGAGATATCAGCGCGGGGTCGGGCTGTTGGCCGAGACCGCGATCGTGACATGGCCCTCGAGCGGGCCGACGAAATCGCCGGACATCGGAAAAAGAAAGATCTGTGCGCCAGAAAACATCGCCCGCCTCGCTCCGCTGGTATTATCCAGATCAGCTCTAGGGTTTACGGGCTTGCAGCCCATCTCTCAGCCCCGACGATACGGAGCACCCCTGTGGATGGCGGCAATTAAACAGATAAAGCGTGGGGCTGCAAGTCTGCGTCCAGCGTGAAACCTCAGGGTGAGAGTTTGAGGTACCGTCAGGGACATTTGAGCAAAACAGAAAAGCCGGCATCCTGTCGAGATTTGGGAAAAGGCGTCGGTCGAGCGGATGTTTTCCGTTCGTCGCCACCATTATTGATGCCGCGCGTTTGATGAATGGTGGAAGCGTGAAGATATAATTGCATACGTTGTAGGCAACGGGTTTCTCTATCGCCAATCGCGACCCGCGCCTCGGAGAGCCAAATGCAAGAATTCATTCTTTTTGCGATCGTGGGGTTTGTAGCCCAAGCTGTAGACGGGGCTCTCGGCATGGCCTATGGGGTGGTTTCCTCGACGACACTACTGGGGTTTGGCGTGTCTCCTGCGCACGCTTCGGCGTCAGTTCACGCGGCTGAGTTGTTTACCACCGCAGCCTCAGGTTCGGCTCATCTCTATCACCGTAACATTGACTGGAAGCTCTTCTGGCGGCTGATGCCATTTGGCGTGCTCGGCGGCGTTCTCGGCGCTTTTGTGCTCACCTCGTTCGAGGGAGCCGTCATGAAGCCGTATGTGACCACATATCTTGCGCTTGTCGGAGCTTGGCTCCTGTTCCGTTCATTCCGGCGGATTCCCAGTAACCCGGTCCCTGCAGGCGCGGTGCCTCCTCTTGGACTTGGTGGTGGCTTTCTGGATGCCGCAGGCGGTGGCGGATGGGGACCCATCGTAACGACGGGCCTTCTCGGTTTTGGCGGAACGCCCCGCTACGTTATTGGTACGGTAAATGCCAGCGAGTTCCTCATCACGCTCTCAGTGTCTCTGACCTTCTTGTTTGCGTTGCTGACGGGCCATTGGGAAGAGGCAGGAGAGCTGACCGAAAATCTGGTCGCCGTTGCCGGCTTGGTTCTTGGCGGCGTGATCGCAGCGCCGATGGCCGGATTGATGGTGAAGTCGATCGCTGAAAAGACGCTCCTCAGACTCGTTGGAGGTGTCATCATACTGCTGGCAGGCTGGCAAACCGCGGAGCTTTTCGAATTGGTGTAAATGTCGTGAGGTTCCAGTTCCCATGACGCGCAGACTATCGAGTTCCACGCACTGTCTTCGTTTCTCCGGCGGCCGTGACGGAGACAAAAACTCACTTCCAAAATGGAACGAAGAGTCCCCTTTGTTGTTTGGCTCGCTTGGACAACCAGAGGCCGAGTCTATGAACAAATTGCTTGCGACAACAGGATTGGCTCTGGCGGTTGCGATGCCTGCAGCGGCTCAGGACACCGCGACCGCGAAAGCCGAATTCGTCAACATGGCTGGCGAGAAGAACGGAACGGCCACGTTGACCGAGACGGCCAAGGGTGTGCTGATAGAGTTGGAGGTAACAGGACTGCCGGCGGGTGAATGGGTGGCGTTCCATGTTCATGAAACCGGAAAGTGCGACCATCAGGCCGGCCATGAGTCGGCAGGCGGGCACTTCAATCCGACCAATGCCGAACATGGGTATCTCACTGAAAAAGGCCCGCACGCAGGCGATATGCCAAACCAGCGGGTCGGCGCCGACGGCGTTTTGCGGGCGCAGGCTTTCAACAGCATGGTCAAGTTGGATGGTGGAGAAACGGCGATACGAGGCAAGGCATTGATGATCCATGGCGGACAGGACGACTATAAAAGCCAGCCTGCCGGTGATGCCGGAAATCGTCAGGCCTGCGCCGTGATCGAGTGAGAAGCCCCAAGACGAGTATAGGCCTCTCCGACATTGATCTGACTGGCTCGTAACCCTCGAGGGTTAGGTCACCCTGCGCGGTCGGGGCCTCTCGCATGAGGATAAGCCGGACGGTAAGGTCGTGCGCCTGAAGAGGATTGACAACGCAGCCATCACGCCGAAATTGGCGTTCATTCTGTGACTGCCGGATGATTGCATGAACGATACTTCTCCCATGGGTGTGCCCTCGACGGGTCTTGCCCAGTCAGCCATTTCTGCCCGCGGCCTCGTCAAAACCTTCGGCAAGCTGCGCGCGGTCGATGGTATCGATCTCGAGGTGCCGCGTGGCATGATTTTCGCCATCCTTGGCCCGAACGGCGCCGGCAAGACAACGCTGATGCGTATGCTCGCGACGCTGTCGCGCCCCGACGCCGGTTCCGCGACCGTGATGGGGCACGACCTCGTGCAGGCCCCGCATGAGGTCCGTGCGGCTATCGCGATGACCGGGCAGTTCGCTTCGCTCGACGAGGATCTGACGGGCCGCGAGAACCTCGTCCTGCTCGCCCGGCTCTGGGGCTTTCGTGGCCGCGCCGCGAAAGCCCGGGCGGACGACCTGCTCGCCGCTTTCGGCTTGTCAGAAGCGGCGACGAAGCAGGTGAGGGACTATTCGGGAGGCATGCGAAGGAGGCTCGACATAGCCGCCTCGCTGGTCGTCACGCCGGGCGTGCTGTTCCTCGACGAGCCGACCACAGGCCTCGATCCGAACGCCCGCAAGGATGTCTGGGGCATGATCCGCGGCCTCGCCGAGTCCGGCGTCACCATCCTGCTCACCACGCAATATCTCGAAGAAGCCGATCAACTCGCAGCGCGCATCGCCGTCATCGACCACGGCAGGAAAATCGCCGAGGGTACCAGCCGCGAGTTGAAGGCGGCCACCGGCTCCGGCTTTCTCCATGTCGCGCTCGCCGATGTTGCGCGGCTGGACGAGGCGGCGGCCATTCTGGAGCGACGACTGGAACATCCTGTCCAACGCAGCGCCGAAGGCGGTGAGCTCTCCGTCCTTGCCGGCACGGCGAAGGCCGCCAACGAGGCGCTGGCCGATCTCGTCGCAGGCGGTATCGAGCTGTCGGATTTCTCCATGGGCCAGCCCAGCCTCGAGGAGGTCTTCTTTGCGCTGACGGGCCAGCCGGGCCTGGGTGAAAGCCGCAAGGACGACAAGCCATGATCGACACGACATCCCTGCAGCGGCTGCAAACGGTCGCCCGGCCTAAAACCCCATCAGCCGTTTCCAACGCACTCGTGTTCGGATGGCGTGCGGTGCTGAAATTCAAGCATGTGCCGGAGCAGCTCTTTGATCTGGTGATGACTCCGATCATGTTCACGCTGCTCTTCACCTTTGTCTTCGGCGGCGCGCTCGCCGGTTCGCCTGGTGAATACCTGCAGTTCTTCCTACCCGGTATCTTGGTTCAGACGGTGGTGTTCAACGCTGTCTATTCAGGCATGGGATTGTCGACCGACCTCGGCAAGGGTTTGTTCGACCGCTTCCGATCGCTGCCGATCTGGTCGCTCTCTCCGTTCGCCGGCCTGATGGTGGGTGACATCCTGCGCCATTTGATTGCCGCCTCGATCATTCTCACTATCGGGCTGATCCTCGGCTACCGGCCTGAAGCGGGCGTCCTCGGCGTGCTTGCCGCCTTTGCCATGCTGATCGCCATCGGGTTCGGCATGGGCTGGGTATTCATCGTGCTCGGCCTGCTGATCCGCACGCCAACCACGGTGATGACGCTCGGCTTCACCTTCCTGTTCCCTCTCGTCTTTGCCTCCAACATCATGGTCGACCCCGGCACCATGCCGGACTGGCTACGGGCTTTCGTCGACGTCAATCCAGTGTCGCTGATGACGACCGCGCTGCGCGGGCTGATGGGTGGCGGGGCGACACTCAGTCAGGTCGTCCTCGCCCTGATCGCGCCGGCGGCGCTGACCGCGATCCTAGCGCCGACGACACTGTGGCTGTATCTCAGAAGGTGAGGCGGGCCAAACGGTCGCGATCCCGATCGCCTGCGCATCGACAATGCGCCCCGGATGGATCTGCGCTTCTTAAAAATCGACGCAAGGCGTGTCCTGCATCTGCGCTCGATCAGAAGCTAGAACGGCGGTCCCCGGTTTCGGCACCCAGCATCGCTCGCTCCTGTGAACCTGCGCGCCTGGGGCGATACCAGCGACTGCTCTGGGCACGGAGGGATCACGGCTCGTTGGGCTCGAACTTCATGGCGCCAAGTGGCAATCGCGCGCGTGAGCCGCGGCCTCATCCTGAGGCCACTCGCTGCAGTGATGCACGTCACGCAGATAGGGAGCGGCGATAGCTGACGCTGCGAAGTCGTCCGGCCGGATGTCGGCGACAAGCAGTGCCTCGGACTTGCTGTCGGCAGTGGCCAGAAGGGTGCCGTCGGGGGCGGCGATCGCCGACAGGCCGGCATAGCAGAAAAGATCGTCGGCGCCGCAGTGGTTCACATAGGCGACGAAAACCTGGTTCTCGAAGGCGCGGACCGGGATCATCTTGCGGGCAATGAGCTCGGCGTGGCCGGTTGCGGGCAGGGCCGTCGGCACGGCGATGAGATGCGCGCCGGCGAGTGCCAGGCGGCGCACGTTTTCGGGAAATTCGACATCGTAGCAGATGAGGATACCGATCCGGAGGCCGCCATACTCGATGATCGAGACCGACGGGTATCCGGCAGTAAAGATGCCGCGTTCGTAGTCGCCGTAGAGGTGCGTCTTGCGGTAGACGATGGGGGGATTCTGGCCATCGACGAAGACGGCGCTGTTGTGAATCTCCTCCTCTGCCATTTCGGCAAAGCCGGCAATGATGGCGATCTTCAACTCGCTCGCAACCAGGGCAAGCCGGGCGACAAGATCGCCACCGGGTGTTTGCGCCAGCATGCGCATATCATCTCCCGCGCCGTAGCCGGGGAGCGCGAGTTCGGGCGCGATCAGAAGACTTGCGCCGGCGGCAGCCGCGGTGTGCGCGGCCTCTTCGATCCGCGCAAGGTTGGCTTCCTGATCGCCGGCCACGGCGCGCGTTTGAATGGCGGCGATACGCATCAGCTCTCGTCCAAAGCGCCCAGCAGCTTGCGCAGATCGCTGAACCTCGCAACGAGCGCGAAGACCAGCGCGGCAATCGCCGCAAAGAACACTGAGACCGAAGCCATGACCGGCGTGTAGCCGTAGCGCAGCGCGTTGAAAATCTTGATGGGCAGCGTTTCCACGGTGAAGCCGACCGTCATGTAGGCCACAATGTATTCGTTGAGAGACAGAACGAAGGCGAAGGCATAGCCGGAAATCAGATAGGGCAAGATCAGCGGCAGCACGACGGTTCGAAGCGCTGTCCGGCTGTTTGCGCCCATGGTCGAAGCCGCCTCCACCAGCGAGCGGTCGATAGCGGAGAAGCCGAGCGACAGCGTGACCAGGGGTAGCGTCACAAAAAAGATCGCGTGGCTGATGACCGCTGTCCATGGCGCGCCGTAGGAGCCGGCCATCGCCCAGAAGGTCAGCATGCCGAGAGCCGTGATGACCGGCGGCAGGATGAAAGGCGTCACGCCGAGAAGACGGAAGATATTCGCCCACGGCGCCACGTGCCGCCAGACAAACCAGGCGAGCGGCAGTGCAACGAGCACGGCGAGCGCAGCGGAAAGCCCTGCTAGCACGAGCGATGCGACGAGAGCTGCCCGCCAGCCCGGATCGGTGAAGATCTCGCCGTACCAGGCGAGCGAGAAGCCCTGAGGCGGGAATGTGAGAGATCGCTGCTCGTTGACGGATACGCCGGCTACAACCGCCAGCGGCGCCGCCAGGAAGACCGCGACCGGGGCGAAGCTGAGCCCGCGCAGGAATTTGCTGGTCATATCGTGGCCTCCTTGCGGCCGCCGATCAGCAGGGTCAGCCCGACCAGCGCCAGCGAGATCAACACCAGGAACACCGCCATGGCGGCAGCAAATGGCATGTTCGACTGATAGATCGCCTGGTCGGTAATGAGCACCGACAATGTCCAATGCTGCGGCCGGCCGAGGATCTGCGGCAGCAGATAGCAGCCGAGCGCGAAGACGAAAACCATGACCAGCGTGGCGACGATCGTGTTCCGGAGCGCCGGCACGATGATGCCGAGGAAGCCTCGGGCAGGCGAAGCGCCGAGGGTGCGAGCGGCTTCGAGGAGTGTCGGGTCGAGCCTGACCAAGGCGGGGTAGAGAACCAGGATCGTGTAAGGCAGCGCCTGGTACACCATGGCCGTCAGCACGGCGCCGAAGCCGGGCAGCAGCGCCCGCGGTTCGGCCATGAGGCCGGCCGCCGCAAGCAGGTTGGTGATGCCCGCCGTACGCGAAAACAAGATCGACCAGGCAAAGCCGGTAATGACTTCGGACAGCGACAGCACCGACAGCAGACAGACGAGCCACACGACCTGCACGCGCCGGGATGTCTGCGTGAGCAGGTAGGTGAAGGGAACGGCGATCACCACGCAAGCGATGGCGACAGTGACGGCCAGCATCAGCGAGAAGCCGAGCACGCCTGCGAAGAACGCGCTGACGAAACGGGCGTAATTGTCGAAAACGAAATCGGGTGTGTAGAACCCGCCCTGCTGCCGCTGGAAGAAGCTGACGGCGATCATGGTCGAGAAGGGCACCACGAAAAAGACAATGAGCATGACGGCCGGGAAGACCAACGGTGCGCAGTCGGCAACGGTACGGGGCGGCTCGCGTTTCATTGTTTGAGCACCACGCAGCATTCGGCCGGCAGCACGACTCCGACGTCCCCGCCGGCTTCGAAACTGCCGCGCTCGCGCGGCGTCGAGACTGCGACGATGGTCGTCCCGCTCACATCGATGAAGGTCTCTATGGTCCCGCCGAGGTCGCGCACGAAGGTGACCTTCCCGGACATCGCGCCATCGGTGTTTCGTGTGAGGCGCACGTCCTCCGGGCGGATCGAGACAAGGCCGCTCGGCATTCCGTCCGGCAGCGACAGGCCCGGAATGGCGTGACCGAGAGCGATTGCGCGTTTGTCGCCATAAGCCTCGATCTGAAGCAGGTTGGTCGAGCCGATGAAGTCCGCCACGAATGCATCGGCCGGTTTGCGGTAGATCTCGAGCGGCGAAGCTACCTGCCGGATCCTGCCGTCGCCCATGACCACGACCAGGTCAGCCATGGTCATGGCCTCGCGTTGGTCATGCGTGACGACGATGGTGGTAATGCCGAGCTTTCGCTGCAGCTGCCGAAGCTCCACCTGCATGGCTTCGCGCAGCTTGGCGTCCAGGGCCGAAAGCGGCTCGTCGAGCAGGAAGAGACGCGGCGACAGCGCCAGCGCACGGGCGATCGCCACGCGCTGGCGCTGGCCGCCCGAAAGCTTGGAGACTGATCGGTCGGCGTAGCCGCCAAGGTGGATGGAGGCGAGGAGTTCCTCGACCCGCTGCTTCTGCTCCTGCTTTCCGGTGCCGCGGATGCGCAGCGGATAGGCGATGTTCTGGCCCACCGTGAGATGCGGGAACAGCGCCAGCGACTGGAAGACCATGCCGAGGTTGCGCTTGTGGGTAGGCACCCGCGTCAAGTCCTCCCCATCGAGACGGATGGTGCCGACGGTCGGCTCCTCGATGCCTGCGATCATGCGCAGGAGTGTGGTCTTTCCGCAGCCCGACGGTCCGAGTAAGCAAACGAACGTGCCGTGCGGCACATCGAGGTCGACCTCATCTACCGCGGTGACCTTGCCGAACTGCTTCGACAGCTTGTCAAGTTTCAAACCGTTCATGACCAATCCCCGCCTCGCGTGATCATTCCTGTCCTTCCGACCCGCTCTGCGGACCGGAAAGGATGCGCCGTCAGCCGGCGATCAGTTCCGTCCACTTTTGGTTCAGCCAGTCGGATTTCGTCTGATAAAGATCGTAACGTGGTACGACCGGGTCTATGTCCGACGCCACGGCTGCGAATTCCTTGTCCGTCAGGTCGAGCGTGTCGCGCTTCAATGTCGGCGCGGTGCCGACATTGCGCGACAACAGCGCCTGGGTCGCCGGCCGGCTCATGTAATCAATGAAGACATGGGCCTCATCGACCTTGGTCGATGCGCGCGACAGCACCCAATTGCCGGAGTCCTGGATGCCGCCCTCCTTCGGGAAAGTGGAGCGGACCGGATGGCTGTCGGCGGCGGCAAGGCCGGTGACGTCATGATAGTACTGGCCCATCGGGATCTCACCCGACTTCAGCGCCTGCTCGAACTGCGCCTCGTCGCGATACCACAGCCGCACGTTGGGCTTTAGCTCGGCGAGCTTTTCGAAGGCTTTGAGCAGGCCAGCCTCGGTGTCGAGCGCACTGGTGCCGCCCATGAAGGTCTTGGCCGTCACCTCGAGCAGGAAGGAGTTCGTAGCCAGCGCCAAAAGGCCGAGCTTGTCCTTGTTGGCCGGGTCCCAGAGTGCAGCCCAGGAATCGGGCGCTTGCGGGTAGGTGTCGGTGTTGGTCACCAATGTGACATACCATGCGACTGCCCCGACGCCGGCGATGCGGCCATCCGGGTATTTGGAAATGAAACGGTCGAGCAGGTCGCCGTAATTCGCGATCCTGGACGGGTCGAGCGGCGTCCAAAGCTCGGTCTCCAGTCCCTTCAGTGTGGGCACTTGCGCCATCATCGAAAGGTCGGCCGGGGCTTGTCCGGCCCGGGCGGCCTGCTCCATCTGCACCAGCCAGGCCTCGCCGGTGGGCTCGGCGATCGATTCAACCGCTATGCCGGTGGCTTTGCTGAATTCGGGAAAGATGTTCTTGTCGAACGAATCCTTGAAGTAGCCGCCATAGACGCCGACCTTCAGTGATTTCTCCTGGGCACGCAGGACCGCAGGCATGGCAAGCATGCCCGCAGCGGCAAGGCCCAGCCTCAGGACCGAACGCCGGCTGGCGTTATTTGCATAAATATTCATTTTGATTTTCCTCTACAAAGATTATGTTTCTTGTCGCCGTTGTCGTGCCAAATGCTTCGTTCAAGCCTGCCTGCACTTGCGGGCGGGTTGAAAAATCACCAAGCTCGGAAACTCTTAGGGGCGCGTCTTCGATATCGGGTTCGATTTGCATGGCGTCAGAAATCCCAGTCGTTTTCTGGCGCCACCATTGGCGGTGAGATGTTTCACTGCTTTGTCGGATTTCCACGCCACGGTTTCATTTGTGTCACCCCGTCGGTGAAGTTGGTTCTGAGCATCCGCAGACCCGCCGATCCAAATGAAACCGTCGAAAGCCCGCTGGCGTGATGTGCGCCTCGGCTCTTGATCGCTAAGCGCCGTCTTGGAGTCGGCTATGCAGATATTCCCTACGCGACATGCACCGTGCGCTGCCTCGGCTTGATCGCGGCGGCCAGCAGGGCGACGATAAAGGCTGCGCCATCTCGATCTGTTATGGCGTCGGAAATCCGAGCCAGACGGACCTCAATGACCTGGGCATCGGATACGAAACTTTTTTCGATAAAAGCTCGATCCGCTGTCGGGCTGGTAAAGTTCCGTTCGTCCTTAGGGGCGTCAGTTTCGTCAATCTAGAAGGATAAACGATTATGCCGAATACCGTACGCTTGCACCGCGTTCTGGCGACCAGCCCCGAGAAAGTTTATCGTGCATTCATCGAGGCGGACGCGCTCGCCAAATGGCTGCCACCCAATGGCTTCACCTGCACTGTGCATCACTTCAAGCCAGAAGTTGGCGGCACGTTCAAGATGTCTTTCCGGAATTTCACAACGAGCGAGAGCCATGCGTTTGGCGGCGAATATGTCGAGCTCGTTCCGGGCGAACGCCTGCGCTACACGGACAAATTCGACGATCCCAACTTGCCTGGCGAGATGCAAGTGACCGTGACATTAAAGAAAGTATCGGTCGGAACCGAACTCGATGTAACGCAGGCAGGTATACCGGACGTCATTCCGGCCGAGGCTTGTTATCTCGGTTGGCAGGAATCGCTGCGAAACCTGGCAAGGCTGGTTGAGCCTGAGATCAATCAATAGCCGCGTCACGATAGCGCGAAGGCCAGGTTCGGATCGTGTCGACAACGACTTGCGCGATCCGTTCCGGGACCTTCAGCCTCGCTGAGGTGTGCACCTGCTATGCCGAGCGATCTTTAGGCCAAGTCGCATAGGATGCTGCAGACTATATCCGGTTGCGCACCGACATCATCGTGCGGCTGCCGACCAAGGAAGCGGCACGACAGCTCGCGCAATCCGAAACGCAGCCGATCGTGCTTCTGAAAAAGATCGACGTGGACATGAAAGGCACGCCGATCGCCTATTCCGAGACGGTCTGGCCCAGTGAGCGCGTGCAATTCTCGATAGACAACACCAGCCAGCTTTTGAATGTGCTTGCGCAGGCTTCGAACTCTCAAGAGTGAGGCTCTCTTCATCCTGCTCGGCTCGGCAGGGGAGCGGGACGACCAATTTGCCCGTTCAAAAGGTGGTTGGAATCCGACCGGGAGCGGCGTTCACCGGTGGATGTGGCGGTTGCGTCATAAACTGATGATAGGGGTCAGCTGCTCTAGCATCCGCTCTGGAATCAGAACCTGCCGCAGATGATCGCCGGCATCGCATATGCCGCAGAAGACGAGAACGCTCGTTAAAACGCGACGCGATCGGCTCCCTTGAGTTGAAGGATCTCGCGCGCCTCGGTGGGTGTGGCGACTGACAGGCCCAGCCCCTCGACGATGCCTCGCACCTTGGTTACCTGCTCCGCATTGGTCTTGGCGAATTGGCCCGGCCCGAGCCATAGCGAGTCTTCCAGCCCGACACGGACGTTTCCTCCCATCGCAGCCGCCTGCGCCGCAATGCGCATCTGGTTCGCGCCCGCCCCCAACACCGACCACGAATAGGCATCGCCGAACAGCCGGTCGGCGGTCCGCTTCATGTGCATCACATCCTCCGGATGAGGACCTATCCCGCCGAGGATGCCGAACACGCTCTGCACGAAGAAGGGCGGTTTGACGACGCCCCGATCGACGAAATGCTCGAGCGCGTAGAGGTGGCCGATGTCGTAGCATTCGATCTCGAAGCGCGTGCCGTTTTCGGCACAGGTGGTCAGGATGTGCTCGATATCCGCAAAAGTGTTCTTGAAGATGCGATCGCGCGAGCCTTCGAGATACGGCCGCTCCCAATCGTGCTTGAATTCCGTGAAGCGATTCAACATGGGGTAGAGACCGAAGTTCATCGAGCCCATGTTGAGCGAAGCTACCTCCGGCTTGAAGGTGACGACAGGCTCCATACGTTCCTGGATGGTCATGGTGGCCGCACCGCCGGTTGTGATGTTCACGACACAGTCCGAGCGCTGCTTGATCACTTTCAGGAACGGCGCGAAGGCCTCCGGTGACTGGTCCGGCAGGCCGTTCTCGGGGTTACGCGCATGCAGGTGGACAATCGCCGCACCCGCCTCCGCCGCACCGATCGCAGCGTCCGCGATCTCCTGTGCGGTCACCGGGATATGCGGCGACATCGACGGGGTGTGGATCGAGCCGGTCACGGCACAGGTGATGATCACTTTCCGAATAGTCACTATGCTCTCCTGTCAGTGCATTGCAGCGACTGCGTCAGGCGCGCTTGGCGCCCACCGCAGAAATGTCCGAATAGGCCTTGAGCCCGGCCTGGCGCATGAACCCCTGGTCCGACGCTACGATAAAGGTCGTTGCGCCCATAGCGTGAAAGCGCGTCGCGTCTTCGGCGTTGGCCACCATCATCGCGACCGGCTTGCCGACTTTCCTGGCTGCCGCGATGATCTTCTCGCAGGTCGCCATGATCTGGGGCGCGTCCATGGCCTCCGCGCCGAGTGCCACCGTGAGGTCGCCACGTCCGATAAAAACGCCGTCGAGACCTTCCGTCGCGACGATCGCATCGATCTCATCGAGCGCCTCGGGGTCTTCGATCATGGCAATGAAGGTGACAGCAGCGTCCTGAGCCTCGACATGCGGCCAGACGCCGGTCGCGCCGAAATCGCCCGCGCGTGTGGTATTGGAGAAGCCGCGCCGGCCACCGCGGAAGCGGCATGCCTGTGCGATTTCCTTTGCCTTCGCGGCAGAACTGACATGCGGGACCAGCACGCCCGTGGCTCCGTCATCGAGTACGGCGAGTATTTTGGCAGCGCTGGGCTCCGCGACGCGCACAATTCCCGCGGTCCCGGATGCGCGCGCAGCAAGCAGCGCTCCGTCGATCTTCACACGATCCCACGGTGCATGTTCCTCGTCGATGACGACGAACTCGAAGCCAATCGCGCCTAGAATTTCCACTGGGTGCGTTGCCGGGGTCTTGATGAAGGTTCCGACGAGTGTCTCCCCAGCGATGAAGCGTTTGCGGAAGCCGGTAGCTGTGGGAGTCATTGTCGTAGATCCTTTCTGATGCTTATTAAGGCCGTGGGTTGACACCCGCGGCTGATCCGCGGCGATCGCTGTATCCCGAACGTCTTTTGCTAATTCTCCTCGGCGAGGATCTGCCGGTTTCTGCTGATGGACGGCAACAGCGCCGAAACGACAATCACCGCGGCGATGGCAAGCAAAGTGAGCGTCAGCGGCTCGCTCAGGAAGGTCCACACATGTCCACGACTGAGGATCAGGCCGCGCTGAAGACTGTCTTCAAGAATTCCGCCGAGGACGAAGCCAAGCAATAGCGGCGCGGGCTCGAACCTGAGCTTGTAGAGAAGGTAACCGGCAACCCCGAATACAGCGACCTGAACCACGTCGGAAGGTCGCATGTTCACCGAATAAATTCCCAGGCAGCAAATCGATACGATCATCGGAAAAAGAAGGTGGTAGGGGACCTTCAGGAACTTCACCCATATTCCGATCAACGGCAGGTTGATGATGACGAGCATCAGATTGCCGATCCACATGGAGGTGACCACGCCCCAGAAAAGATCGGGATGAAGATCGATCACTTGTGGACCGGGAACGACGCCGTGGAGGGTCATCGCGCCGCCAATCAGCGCCATGGTCGCAGTCGATGGAAGACCCAGCGTCAACAGAGGCACGAAGGTCGTCTGGGCGGCGGCGTTATTAGCAGATTCAGGTCCTGCGACGCCCTGTATGGCGCCTTTTCCAAATTTCTCCGGATTGCGGGCTATCCGTTTTTCCAAGACGTACGAGGCGAAGGACGAAAGGGTCGCGCCGTTCCCCGGGATGATCCCGACGATGCTGCCCAGCAGAGATCCGCGCACAATCGCGCCCGCGGATTCCCGCAGGTCCTTCCTGTCGGGCAGAAGTCCACCAATTATCCCCCCGACGAAGGGCTTTGCCTCGGGCGTTTCAAGATTGCGCAGGATCTCCGCGATGCCGAACAGACCCATTGCGACGATGGCGACGTCGAAGCCGTCGTAGAGCACATCGGTGCCGAAGGTCAGGCGCGGTTCGCCGGTCACCGGATCCGCGCCCATCAGCGCCATAGCGACGCCGATGATCAGCATGCAGAAGCCCTTCAGCACGGATCCGCCGTTCAGCACGATAGCAAGGGCCAGCCCCAGAACCATCAGGGCGAAGTAATTTCCGGCCGTGAAGCTCAGTGCCAACTTGGAGAGCGGAATTGCCACGGCGGCGATGACGAGTGTGGCGAAGGTCCCCGCAACGAACGAACCGATCGCAGCGATACCAAGCGCCTTCCCGGCCTTGCCTTGGCGCGCCATGGCATGGCCGTCCAACGCCGTGACCACCGACGAGGATTCCCCCGGCATGTTGACGAGGATCGCCGTGGTCGACCCGCCATATTGTGCGCCGTAGTATATGCCGGCAAGCATGATCAACGACCCGACTGGCTCGGAGTTGTAAGTCAGCGGCATCAGGATCGCGATCGTCGCCAACGGCCCAATTCCGGGCAGCACACCGATCAGGGTGCCCACAAGGGTGCCTACCAGGCAGAGCAGAACGTTCTGAACGGAGAGGACGACGGAGAAACCCAGCGCCAGATGCTCGAAAAGTTCAGCCACGCCTGTCCCCTCCCAATCCGAAGACCGCAACGTAAAGGACGGCAGCGAGAACGCCGTAGATACTGTAGGCCAATCGCGTGGCGGCGTCGGGACCCACTGAACTCGGGATGGCGTTCTGGAGGAATTTGGGGAAGACAGGGACGCCAACCCCGAGCAGATCGGCGAATATCAACAGCAGCGCCGCGGTCAGCCCGAATGCCGTCACCAGAAGTTCTCCAGGGCGTACATTGGGAGTCGCGTAACCGGCAATGAATACGGTGAGCGGACCGACGACCGTCAGGCCGAGTTGCGGCGTCGAGACGATACCAAAGTCTCCGCCTCGGATGAAAAGTCCGAATATCAGCATGGCGATGACGACGATTGACGCAGGCCCCAACGCGAGTTGCAAACGCTC
This sequence comes from Mesorhizobium sp. M0938, assembly GCF_040319125.1. Taxonomy (NCBI): domain Bacteria; kingdom Pseudomonadati; phylum Pseudomonadota; class Alphaproteobacteria; order Hyphomicrobiales; family Phyllobacteriaceae; genus Mesorhizobium; species Mesorhizobium sp. M0938. The sequence goes on from NZ_JAMYNS010000008.1 coordinate 136,824, forward strand.
GGCCTCATCATCGCGCTGCATCAGCCCCTTTGCCATGACTCCGCATCCGGCGGCGAAAAGCAGAATCGACAGCGCTTTCGGCATGGCTCCGGATTCGAGACGGGTCAGTTGGCCGACATTGAGTTCGATCGCGCCGTACCAGATCAGACCGGCGATGAAGATGACGATCGCACCACCGATCACGTCGACGCGAGCATGACGCGGAACAACGTCGGATCGCGGCCTATCTGTCGCTTCAGACATTCTCTCGCACCTCTACCGATTTGGTCTGTCTGGCGTCACACGATGGATCGGCCCGATCGTCCCGGACAGCACAATCCGGCCCTGCAGTTCCAGCGGTCAGCTATTTTGCTGCGCCAGCCTTTTCGATGAGGGTTTTCCAGCCGGCAACCTGCTTCTCCATGAATTCCCGTGTCTGGCTGACGTCATAGTCCCGGAACTCGATCGCCAGCTCGTCGAAGCGAGCCTTCGCCTTCTCCGACTTTAGCGCTTCGCGCGTCTTGGCGTTGAGATATTCGACGATCTCCTTCGGCGTATCTTTCGGAGCGAATATCGCGGTCCAGGAGTCGATGAAGTAGTTCTTCACACCGGCCTCGTCGATCGTCTGCACATCCGGGAGCGCGCTCGACTTGTCAGGACCGGTCATGACGATTGGGGTTACGCTGCCCGACCGGATGAAGGGAAGTGCCGAGGAAATGTCCAGGATGGCTGCCGAAGCCCGGCCGGCGATGACATCGGTCATCGCTTCCGTATTGCCCTTGTAGGGGACTGGGATCATTTTCAATCCCGTCTGCAATTCCAGGCCCTTGCGAGCGAATTCGCCCACGGTCGTCCAACCTGCATAGGTGAGCTCGCCTTCATGCGCCTTACCGTACTCGATCAGTTCGGGCAGCGTCTTGATGTTCAGATTGTTGGCGACGACCATCACGTAAGGCGTGTAGCCGGTCAGCGCGACCGGCTGCAAATCTTCGAGCGGCTTGTAGTCCGCTGCCTTGTTGATCACTGGATTTATGGCGATGGTCGAGGCCACTCCCATGACCACCGTGTAGCCGTCGGGCTCGGCGGCTATCCCCTGTTTTGTCCCTGACACGCCTGCCGTAGCAGGAACATTTTCGACAATTATGCGGTGCCCTATCAACTGCGCCATGGCGTCGCCCCAGATCCGGGTCTGGGTGTCAGAACCGCCGCCGGCTGCGAAAGGTACGACCGCCGTGATCGACTTGGCGGGATAATCCTGCGCCAGCGCGCTATCCAAACTCAGCGCAACCGGCAGCAGAGCGACTGCGGCGGCGATGCGCTTGAGCGCCAACCTGCGCGTGTTACGAGCGGACACGAGTGAAATGTTCATGGATATTCCTCCCTGGTACTACACCGAAGTCTTTTGGTCCTCCGCATAGCTCCCAGCATGCGGTCGTAAGCACGAAACCGAACCGGCGGCACGGCGAAAGCGTTTCAAACTAGATCAAACTTCTTCCCGTCCCACAGTCCCCGCACATTATGTTTCGCACAATGAAACAGGGATCGCGATCAGTGGATTGCCATTCTCCCAAATCGAACAGCTCGGTGGCTCGAGATCGGCTGCTCGGATCGAAACTCGTTGGTCCGAAAGCCCTGCCTCAGCAGGCTGCGCTCTCTAAACGCAGAAGTCCGATGTCATCGAGACAAGTCCTTGCGAGGGTGGTCTTTAACGTGAGATCGCCCCCTTGAGACCTAACGTTGGGCGCCCATCACATCGAGTACGGCGCCGGTGACGAGGGATGCCTTGTCGGAGAGAAGCCACACGATGGCCTCCGCAACCTCTTTGGGGAGGCCCGCACGTCCAAGCGGGTTTTTGGAAGCAAACTCCTTGACCCTGTCGGCCTGCCCAGCCTTCGCATGGATTGGTGTGTCGATCATACCGGGACGGATGGCGTTGATCCGGATGCCATCCTTCGCGACCTCCACGGCCAGCCCCTTCGTCATCGTGTCAACCGCAGCCTTCGACCCGGCATAATGGATGAAGCGGCCAGGTGAGCCCGTTAGCGCGCCGATGGAGGATATATTGACGATGCTGCCGCCCTTGCCTCCGTGCTTCGTCGACATCCGCTTGATTGCCTCACGACATGCGATGAGAACGCCGACAGTGTTGACGGCAAAGATGTCCATCGTTTCCTGGAATTCATAATTATCCGCCGAACGGTGTTTCGGACCATTGACGCCGGCATTGTTCACCAGCCCGTTCAAGGGTCCGAATACGCTATCCGTCTCTTCGAACATGCGAAGAATGTCGGCCTCCGAACCCATATCCGCCTGGACAGCAATGGCCTTGCCGCCGACAGCCTCGACGTCGGCCACCACAGCCTGCGCTAGTTCCCGCGAGTTTTTGTAGTTGACGACAACGTGCGCACCGGCGGTTCCGAGCAAACGCGCAGTCGCAGCCCCTATACCGCTGCTGGCACCAGTTACGATTACAACGTTCTGCATGAATCCTCTGCACTTCAGGGCGTTGAATGGATGGCAGAGCCTTTTCGCCTTGCCGGCATATCAAAACGAGGCGGCCGATCGCGAATTCCGGGGCCGGCTAGGCTGATTTCTGCCAGCTTAACAACGTTCCGCCGGTTTTGGCCTTCTGCTCTCCCTCGATGACGGGGAGCGGATACTCATCGGCATTGATCACAAAGCCGGGTTTCGAGGCGAAGTCGAGCCGCGGCGGGCAGAAGATGTCGTAGAGTGAACTTTCGGGCCCATCCTCCCCGACGTCCTGGCTCGTGTGGATGGCGCGCGCCGGTATGACCGTGACGGACGGCGAAGGAACTTCGGCGTGGTCATCAGGGATCCACTCTCCCGCGTCGGCACCCCAATTATAGCGCAGGTGATGGATCCAGACGCCGTCGAAACAGAGCGATGCCTGCTCGAAATCATCATGCCAATGCGGGCTGAGTGACGTCGTCCCACGACGCGTCGCGAATTGGCCGAACAAATTGACCATCATATTCGTGGATCGGAAGCAGCGAGGCTGGATGCGTTCGCCGCCCGGCCTGAGATATTGCGCGAGCGGATAGTGGCGGAGCTTGTAACCGTCTTTCGGCTCCGGCCAAAGATCAACGGGAGCAAGTTCGGGGGCCCCATCGGCGTAGACGCCGTCATTGACGGCGAGCGCCATCACGTCGTTGGAGGCTTTCGAGAATATCCGCGCGATCCTGCCGGAATTCCGGGCGACGATCCGGCTCAGTCCCGGTGGCACTATCGTCAGCGATTCCGGTTCGGCATCAACGGATTCGCTGCCGGTTTCCACGGTGACAGCCGTAGAGTTCGGCGGCAGGATGAGCATGTATTCTTCAGGATTGTCTTCCCTCTTCAGAACGGCGCCCGGCAGCACCTCGGAGTAACAAACGGCAAAGTTCCCACCACGCGTGATCCAGGTCTTGGAAAGGCCGTCGTCGCCGACATGTTGAGGCTGCTGCTCCGCAAACACGGATTTCGATGCAAGGCGTCGTGACAGGTCACTCATGGCAAATCTCCTCCGCGGCGAGGGCCGTCTCCGAGCCTGCTTCGATTTCAATCGTGCTTAGCATGCGACAGCAGACCATGCGGAAGACATGCAGATGGCGTCGTATTTCGAACCGTGAAATTAAGGCGATCTCCGACTCCAACGGGTTTCACCTTGTGAAACACAAGCCGACGTGATCTCGTTCGGTGACGCTGGAGGAGCGCCCGGACCTTGGATGCGGGAGGAGATTTGATGCGAAAAGGTGCCCACAAGGACGCTTCTGACGATGTTGGCCGCGAAGATGTCTCCGGCAAGATCACCGCATCCACAAGCGTGCATTGCCGCACCAATTCAAGGCGCGGTTACACAGACCCGTCCGATCGCTCCTACCCGCCCGTCAACTCGGTCTGCCGTGCGTTGCACGTCCTTAAAGTCTTGAATCAAAAACGCATTGCGACGGTCAATGCCATCTACGCAGACACCGGAATCCCAAGGCCAACGATCGTGCGCATGCTGGAAACGCTGATGCACGAGGGTTACGTCGTTCGCGACAACATGTGCGGCGGATATCGCGTCACCGAGCAGGTGGCCGAGCTTTCGCAAGGTTATAGCGGCATATCGCGTGTCATCGAAGTTGCCCGGCCGCTGTCCATCGGCCTGACGAGAAAAATCAAGTGGCCGATCGGACTGGGCGTCCTCGATGACGACGCAATCGAGATTCTTTATTGGACGGGCACGATCAGCCCTGTCGTGCATACCAACACCGTTCTGCGCAAACGCGCAGATCTGTTCAAGTCCGCAATGGGCCGCGCCTACATGGCCTTCTGTGATGACGAAGAACGAGAACGGCACATCGTTCGCCTCCGGAAGAGCTTTTCCATGGAGTTTGGCGCCAAGGAAGAGCTGGCGTTTCGGAACCGCCTGGACCGTATCCGGCGCGCAGGCTACGCCGTGCGTGACCCGCGCACTGAACCGCTTCGGATGACGACTCTCGGAGTTGCCATCATAGAAAGGGACAAGGTCGCGGCAGTGATGTCCGTATCATTCTTCAAGTCGTCGGTGGACCCCGGAAGGATCAAGGAAGACGTGCTGGCCCCCCTTCTCGATACGCGGACCAACATCGAGCATGCGTTGGATTTCATCCGCAATCGTGCCGGTCTGGATGCTTCGGTGCATCGCGAATATTCCGTTGCGCTGTAGCCAGCCAACTTCACTTGCTTTCCAGGACCGGGTTGGTCGGCGGCGTGCCGCCTTCGAACCACGGCTCGAAACGCCGGTAAGTGACTTTCCAGCCCTGTGGCGTGTTGACAAGCCGATCGGTCATGTAGGCGATCTGGATAGGAGGGTGCGTCGGGAGCACAGGTTTGCCATCCGCGGCGTACAGCATCAGTACCCAATGGCAGAGCGCCGTGTCGGGACCGCCGTCGAACATCGCCTGGAAATTTTGCACCGAATGGACAACCGTGCGAGCGCCCCGATCTTCCCGCCACTTGTAGAATGCGCGAATTTTCTCACGCCCTTCATAGGTCGTCGCCGACCCCGCGAATGTCGCATCCTCGGTGTAGTAGTCCGGTGCGTTTCGTCCCCAGTTCGTGTCGACGTCATGCCAGTAATCGACGATTAGCGCGTAGAGCACTTGCGTCAATTCAAGGCGTTCTTTGTCGATTTGCATGCTTTCGTGCCTTTTCGAATCGCGTCCGAGGCCGGGCTGGCCCCCTGGTCGTTGCCAACATTTTTCCTGGAGACGAAGAGTTGGAGCCTTCCTTCCCCCGGGCTCGTGCTGGAATCTGCGATGCAGCAGTTCGCTGCGCGCCACTCCTTACGCCTGGTATCAGACGCGTCCTGCTCGCGCGGCTGTAACAGCCTTTGTTTTCGGTCCGTGAAATAGCTGTTTCAGGCACGCTGCCGGCATCGGATTGGTTTCGCCTCTGAGGCTCAGCGATAACCTGTCGCCGCTCACCGTCGACCCCGTTCGGACTTCAGCACGAACGACTGCTCGTGGCGGATATGAGCATCCTGTTGCGCCGATCGTTCAGCATTGAAATTGTTGAGAAATTTATCCGATAGCGCTACCACAGATCCGTGGTAGCTAATCATTTCAACTACTTATTTTGATTTTGGTAGCGGGAGAGCGCTACCGCCTTTGCCTACATTTCGAAACCTTGCGATATTTCCTACGGTGCTGGTCATGACGGCACCGATTTTGCGGTGCCACAACCTGTGCGACCGGGTTGGAATCACCCGAAACCCTTCTCGGAAAGACATCACTGGTGTTGTGGTGCGGCTCTCAGTTGGTCGCCAACGGCAAACACAGCGCTCGCTTCGCTGACGATGGAGACGTGATCCTTGGCAGCCTTGCCAGCGGCATTGCCGTCGCCACGCATGATTGCGGTGACAATGGCGTCGTGCTCCTGCCAGGATTTGGCGAGACGCCCCGGCAGCATGAATTGCGCGCGGCGGAACGGCGCCAGCCGGCTCCGCGTCATCACTGTCATTTCGTAGATATGGGCATTGTGAGCGCCGCGATAGAGCCGGGTGTGGAACTCGGTGTTGAAATACTCATAGTCTTCTTCGGCACCCAACTGCACCAGTCGTGCCGAAGCCTGATGCTCGATCTCGAGCGAGCGGCGCTCGCCGCTGGTCATGCGCTCGGCCGAGAAGCGCGCGCAGATCGCTTCCAGTTCGGCCATGCTCTCGAACATCGAGGCGAGATGCTCTTGCGTCACCACGGCGACGATGGCGCCCCGGTTCGGCCGCCTTTCGACCAGGCCCATGGCGCTGAGCTGGCCGAGCGCCTCCCGGACCGGCGTGCGTGACACGTCGAAGCGGGCGGCGAGCGAGGCCTCGTCAAGCTTTTCGCCGGGGCGCAGGAAGCCGGTGACGATCCGGTCGCCGATCGCCCTCACCATCTGGTCGACTGTCGTGCCCGACCTGATCAAGCTACGCTTCCCCGACAAATTTCCTCCGTCGTCTTCTTGTGGAGTCGGTCGGCCCGTCGGCTTGCTCGACTCGATATGGCTCTCTATGCCTCAATTTTAATCCGCCTGTCAAACTGTCTGTTTTCAAGGCAAAAAGTGCATGCAATTGCCCGCTACATGAGCAGGCTCTTTTAAATCGATGATTGATTTCATTCAATTAATTTCGCCAAACAAACTGGCATGGCGATTGCATGCACTTTGCTGAAGGCATGTTAACCGACCCGGAAAGGGTCCTACAGGGGAGCATTCACAATGACCGCGAGATTCACGCTTAACCGCCGCGAGCTGCTCAAGACCTCCGCCGCAGGAGCCGCGCTCGGCCTGGCCTCGGCATCCTTTCCAATCGGCCGCGCCTTCGCCGCCACCGCCACCGTCGGCTTCATCTATGTCGGCCCTAAGGACGACTACGGCTACAACCAGGCGCATGCCGAAGGGGCAGCGTCGTTGAAGGGCATCGAAGGCCTCTCGATCGTCGAGGAAGAGAACGTTCCCGAAACGGTCGACGTCCAGAAAACAATGGAATCGATGATCAACCTCGACGGCGCCTCGCTGATCTTCCCAACCTCCTTCGGCTATTTCGACCCGCATATGCTGGCCATGTGCGCGAAATTCCCCGACGTCCAGTTCCGTCATTGCGGCGGCATGTGGAACAAGGACAAGCATCCGATGAACGCCGGTTCCTATTTCGGCTATATCGGTATGGGTCAGTACCTGAACGGCGTCGTCGCCGGCCACACCTCGAAGTCGAAGAAGCTCGGCTTCGTCGCCGCCAAGCCGATCCCGCAGGTGCTGCTCAACATCAATTCCTTCCTGCTCGGCGCGCGCTCGGTCGACCCAACCATCACCTGCCAGGTGATCTTCACCGGCGAGTGGTCGCTGGCGGTCAAGGAGGCGGAGGCCACCAACGCGCTGGTCGACCAGGGCGTCGATGTCATCACCTGCCATGTCGACAGCCCCAAGGTCGTGGTCGAGACGGCCGCCGGCCGCGGCGCCTTCGTCTGCGGCTACCACGCCAATCAGAGTCCGCTGGCGCCCGAGAAATACCTGACCGGCGCCGAGTGGAACTGGGCCAAGGTCTACAAGATGTTCGTCGACGACCTCGTCGCCGGCAAGCCGCTGCCCAATTTCACCCGCGGCGGACTGGCCGACGGCTTCGTCAAGATGAGCCCGCTCGGCCCCGCCGTCTCCGAGCCGGCCCGCAAGCAGTTCGACGCCACTCTCGCCGAGATGACGAAGGGCGGCTTCTCCGTCATCAAGGGCCCGCTGAAGAGCAACAAGGGCACCGTCGTCGCGAGCGAAGGCCAGGCCTTCGCAGAGACCGCCATCGAGCTCGAAAGCATGGACTATCTCGTCGAGGGCGTCGTCGGCTCGACCGCCTGAACCGGACGGAGGCGGCAAGATGACAGACACGGTGGCAGGGGCCGGCGCGCCGGCGACATTCGGCGCCAGGGGTTATCCGGCGGCGCTGGAATGGATCGCCCGGCGCGCCGAGGCCGTCGTCATTCCGCTGGCGGCGCTGGCCGTCGGCATGGCCCTGTTCAGCCTGTTCATCCTGGCTGTCGGCAAGTCGCCGGTCCAGCTCTATGAAACGATGTGGCGCGGCGGCTTCGGCTCGTGGTTCTCGATCCAGAACTCGCTGTCGCGCGCCGCGCCCCTTTTGCTGGCGGCGCTTTGCGTGGCGCTGCCGGCCCGGCTCGGCCTCGTCGTCATCGGTGGCGAGGGCGCAATCGTGCTCGGTGGCGTCGCCGCCGCAGCCATCGGGGTGGTGCTGAGCGGTGCTCCCTCCTTCGTTGTCATTCTCGTCATGGGCGTGGCGGGCATGGCCGCCGGCGGCATCTGGATAGGTGCCGTCGGCGCGCTCCGCCATTACCGCGCCGTCAACGAGACCATCTCCAGCCTGCTGATGGCCTATATCGCGATTGCGCTGATGAACCAACTGGTCGAAGGGCCGCTGCGCGATCCGGCCTCGCTCAACAAGCCCTCGACCCAGCCGCTCGCCGATATCTACCGCATCGGCAACATGCTGGGCATGGAGGTGCATTGGGGCTTGGCCGTCGGCGTCGTTGCCTGCGTGCTGTCCTGGGTGCTGATCGAAAAAACCCGCTGGGGCTTTGCCGCCCGCATCGCCGGCGGAAATGTCAGGGCCGCCCAGGTGCAGGGGCTTGCCGTCGGTTCGCTGATCGTTGGCTTCACCGGGCTGGCCGGCGCCTTCGCCGGTCTCGCCGGCATGCTGGAGGTCGCGGCGGTGCAGGGCAGCGCCAACGCCTCGCTCGCCGCCGGCTATGGCTATGCCGGCATCCTCGTTGCCTTCCTTGCCCGCCACAATCCGCTGGCCATCATCCCGGTCGCCTTCCTGCTGGGCGGCATCGATGCCTCCGGCGGGCTGATCCAGCGCCGCATGGACCTGCCCGACGCCACCGTGCTGGTGCTGCAAGGCATGCTGTTCATCGTCATTCTGTTCAGCGAAACCTTCTACGGCCGCTTCAAGGCCTTCAATCCCGACCTCTGGCAAAGGAGCAGCTGATGGACGCCACCGGGATCGGCCTCTGGGGCGTGCCGCTCGCCATCCTCGGCGGCGCCATCCGCGTTTCCACGCCCTTCATCTTCGTCTCGCTTGGCGAAGCCATCACCGAGCGTTCGGGGCGCATCAACCTTGGCCTCGAAGGGACGCTGGTGTTCGGCGCCATGACCGCCTATGCGGTGGCGGTGATGACCGGCTCGCCCTGGCTCGGCCTCATCGCCGCAGCCATCGCCGGGCTATGCTTCGGCCTGTTCCACGGCTGGATCTGCAAATTCCGCGGGGTCAACGACATTGCAATAGGCATTGCCCTGATGCTGTTCGGCTCGGGCCTCGCCTTCTTCTTCGGCAAGCCGTTCATCCAGCCTTCCGCACCCGACCTGCCGGCCATTCCCCTCGGCGCCTGGTCGGACATTCCGCAGGTGCAAGCCGCACTCGACGTCAACGTGCTGTTCCTGATCGGCGCGGCACTGGCGGTGTTCCTTTGGTGGGCCTTCCGCAACACCCGCGCCGGCCTCATCCTGCGCGTCGTCGGCGACAGTTCCGATGCGGCGCGCGCCATGGGCCTCAACCCGGACACGGTGCGTCTCATCGCCACCGGGGTTGGCGGCGCGCTGGCTGGCATCGGCGGCGCCTATCTGTCGCTCTATTATCCCGGCAGCTGGACCGAAGGCATCTCGTCGGGGCAGGGGCTGATGGCGGTGGCGCTGGTTATCTTCGCCCGCTGGAACCCGCTCGGCTGCTTTGCCGCCGCCCTTCTGTTCGGCGGCGCCGGCGCGCTTGGCCCCGCGCTGCAGTCGGTCGGCGTCACGCAAGGCTACTATCTCTTCTACGCCGCCCCTTACATCCTCACCCTGATCATCATGATCGCCACCTCCTCGCCCAGCCGTTCGCTCGCCGGCGCGCCGGGCGAGTTGTCGATCACCAAATGACGCCGGAGTTTGCCATGAACGCCAGAGCCGGGATCGCCCAGTGCTACATCGACGCCGATCCCTATCCTTGGCCCTACAATGGTGATCTGAGGCCCGACAACACGGCGCTGATCATCATCGACATGCAGACCGATTTCTGCGGACCGGGCGGCTATGTCGACCATATGGGCTACGATCTGTCGCTGGTCCGCGCCCCGATCGAGCCGATCAAGTCGGTGCTGTCGGCGATGCGCGCCAAGGGCTACACTATCATCCACACCCGCGAGGGCCACCGGCCCGATCTTGCCGACCTGCCAGCCAACAAGCGCTGGCGCTCGCGCCGCATCAATGCCGGCATCGGCGATCCCGGCCCCTGCGGGCGCATCCTGGTGCGCGGCGAGCCGGGCTGGGACATCATCCCCGACCTCTATCCGGCCGAGGGAGAACCAATCATCGACAAGCCGGGCAAGGGCTCGTTCTGCGCCACCGACCTCGAGCTGATCCTCAACCAGCGCGGCATCGAAAACATCGTGCTCACCGGCATCACCACCGATGTCTGCGTGCACACCACGATGCGCGAGGCTAACGACCGGGGCTTCGAATGCGTGATGCTGGAGGATTGCTGCGGCGCGACCGACTACGGCAATCACCTGGCCGCCATCAAGATGATCAAGATGCAGGGCGGCGTGTTCGGCGCGGTGTCGAACGCCGCCGCGCTCGTCGCCCAGCTGCCGTGAGGACATCGCGATGAGCGCAACCACCCACAGCAAGGCCGTCGGCGTCGAGGCCATCGGCATGACCATGCGCTTTGGTGCCTTCACGGCGCTCGACGATGTCTCTGTCAAGGTGCCCGCCGGCTCCTTCCACGCGCTGCTCGGCGAGAACGGCGCCGGCAAGTCGACGCTGGTCAAATGCATGATGGGTTTTTATCACCCGACCTCCGGCGACATGCTGGTCGACGGCCGCGAGGTGACGATCGTCAGCCCCAAGGATGCCTCGGCACTCGGCCTTGGCATGGTCTACCAGCATTTTACGCTCGTGCCGTCGCTGACCGGCGCCGAGAACCTGGTCATTTCGCGCGAGAAGGTGCCTGGCGTCATCGACTGGCGCAAGGAGTGCGGCGAGCTTGCACTGTTCATGGAGCGGATGCCGTTCAAGCTGCCGCTCGACGTCAAGGTGGCCGAGCTTGCCGCTGGCGAGAAGCAGAAGCTGGAGATCGTCAAGCAGCTCTATCTCGGCCGCTCCTTCCTGGTGCTGGACGAGCCGACTTCGGTGCTCACCCCCGGCGAGGCGCAGGAGGTGCTGGGCCTGGTGCGCGCCATGACCAGGGCTGGCGACCTCACCGTGCTGATGATCTCGCACAAATTCCACGAGGTGACGGCGTTCGCCGACGACGTCAGCGTGCTGCGCAAGGGCCGGCTGACCGGCACCGGCCGCGTCGCCGATCTCGACCACAAGCAGATGGCGGCGATGATGATCGGCGACCAGCCGATCGCGGCGCTCGACAGCCGCACCGAGCCGAAGCTGGACGCCGAGATCGTGCTCAAGGTGAAAGCATTGAAGGCACCGGACCGCACCGGGTTGAAGTCGATCCGCATCGAGGATCTTGGCGTGCGCTCCGGCGAGATCGTCGGCATAGCCGGCATTTCCGGCAACGGCCAGAAGGAATTCCTCGAAGTGCTGGCCGGACAGCGCTCGCGCGACGCCGGCGAAGTCATGGTGCGCGGCACCGCCTATGCGGCGACGCGCGCCGAGGCGCGTGCGCTCAATGTCCGCCTGATCCCCGAGGAGCCGCTGAAGAACGCCTGTGCGCCGAAGATGACGGTGGCCGAGAACATCTCCTTCCGCACTTTCGACATCGACGGCAACGGCAAGCCGGTGAACTGGATCAGCGCCGGCGCCATCCGCGCGTTCAGCGCCAGGCTGGTCGAGCAGTTCAAGGTCAAGACCGCATCGCTGTCCTCGCCGATCGCCTCGCTGTCGGGCGGCAATGTGCAGCGCGCGGTTCTGGCGCGCGAGCTGACCGGCGAGGTCGACCTGCTGATCGTCTCCAACCCGTGCTTCGGCCTCGACTTCTCGGCCGTGGCCGAAATCCGCGCCCGCATCATGAAGGCGCGCAATGCGGGTGCCGCCGTGCTGTTGATGTCGGAGGATCTCGACGAACTGCTCGAGCTCTCCGACCGCATCTTCGTCATGTCCGACGGAGCGCTCGTCTATGAGACGCCGATCGCGCTGGCGAGCGTCCAGACGATCGGTGAACACATGGCGGGGCATCACTAATGGCGGAAATCGATGCCCTGCCATTTGCCTTTGCCTTCGAGCCGCAGGCGACGGCGCTCATCGTCATCGACATGCAGCGCGATTTCGCAGAGCCGGGCGGCTTCGGCGCCAGCCTCGGCAACGACGTCAGCCGGGTGGTGGCGGTCGTGCCGACGGTGAAGAAACTGATCGAAGGCTTTCGCGCCGCCGGACTGCCGGTTATCCACACCATGGAATGCCACCGGCCCGACCTTTCGGATCTGCCTCCCGCCAAGCGCGATCGCGGCAATCCCTCGATCCGCATCGGCGACGCCGGCCCGATGGGCCGTGTGCTGATCGCCGGCGAGCCCGGCACACGTATCCTTGACGAGCTTGCGCCCTTGCCCGGCGAGATCGTTATCGAAAAGCCCGGCAAGGGCGCGTTCTATGCGACCAGCCTTGGTAATGACCTCAAACGGCTCGGTGCAAAGCAGCTCGTCTTTGCCGGCGTGACGACGGAGGTCTGCGTGCAAACGACGATGCGCGAGGCTAACGACCGCGGCTATGAGTGCCTGCTCGCCGAGGACGCGACGGAGAGCTACTTTCCTGAGTTCAAGGCGGCGGCGATCGCCATGATCAGGGCGCAAGGCGCCATCGTCGGCTGGACGGCGACGACCGACCAGGTACTCGAGGGAATTGCCAATGCCTAATCTTGCCTTTACCGGCCTGCTCGACGGCGGCTGGCGCGATCTGGCGTTCGAACATTTCCGCGACGGCATCACAGTGCACTGGCTGCTCAAGGGCGGGCCGGTCGAGCCGTCGGTCGCAATCCTGAAATACCGGCCCGCCGCCGGCGTGCCGCGCCACCGCCATGTCGGGCTGGAGACTATCGTCGTGCTGGAAGGCACGCAGAGCGACGAGAACGGCGACTATCCTGCCGGCAGCGTCGTCCTCAACCCGGTCGGCACCGAGCATTCGGTGTGGACGAAAGACGGTTGCGTCGTGCTGATCCAATGGGACCTGCCGGTGATCATTCTGGGGGAGGCCAAATGAGCGACATCCACTTCGACGTCGGATGCCTGCACGAAGCCTATCGGGAAGGCCTCGCCGTTGGCGACGTGATCGCGACGATCTACACCCGCATCGAAGCGGCCGACGACCCGGGCATCTTCATCCATCTCGCCGCCAGGGCGGATATCCTTGCTCAAGCCGAAGCCCTCGGCCCGTTCGACCCCGTGGCAAAGCCGCTCTGGGGCATTCCCTTCGCCGTCAAGGACAACATCGACGTCGCCGGCATGCCGACCACGGCCGCCTGCGCCGAATACACCTACTGGCCCGAGAGGGACGCCACCGTGGTGGCGCGGCTGAAGGCGGCCGGCGCGCTGGTCGTGGGCAAGAGCAATCTCGACCAGTTTGCCACCGGCCTCGTCGGCGTACGCACGCCCTGGCCGATCCCGCGCAACGCCATCGATCCGGAGCTGGTGCCGGGCGGCTCTTCGTCCGGTTCGGCGGTTGCGACGGCGCGCGGCATAGTCTCCTTCGCGCTCGGAACTGACACCGCCGGCTCCGGCCGCATCCCGGCCGGCCTCAACAACATCGTCGGGCTGAAGCCGACGGTCGGCGCGCTGTCGGCCGCCGGCGTCGTGCCGGCCTGCCGCACGCTCGACTGCGTCTCGGTGTTCGCGCTGACCGTCGATGACGCCTATAGGGTGTTCTCGGTCGCCGCTGCGCGCGACGCTGCCGATGCCTATTCGCGCGACGTCGCCGTCCAGCCGCTCGCCATGCGCCCGCCGGTACTGAGTGTCGGCATCCCGGCAAAAGCCGACCTGAAGTTCTTCGGTGATGCGGCTATGCAGGCCGGCTTCGAGGCCTCGCTTGCCATGCTGTCGCGGCTCGGCTGCCGGCTGGTCGAAATCCCCTTCGGTGATTTCTACGCCACCGCCAACCTGCTCTACGAGGGCGCCTGGGTGGCCGAGCGCTATGCGGCGATCCGCGATTTCATGGAGACCAACGAAGCGGCCTTGCATCCGGTGACGCGCAAGATCATCGGCGGCGCCAGGAACCTGTCGGCGGCAGACGCCTTCCGCGGCCTCTACGCCTTGCAGGCCTACAAGGCGAAGCTCGCGCCGGTCATCGCCTCGGTCGACCTGTTCTGCGTGCCGACCGCGCCGACGCACTACACCACTGCCGCCGTGCTTGCCGATCCGGTCGAGACCAACAGCCGGCTGGGCACCTACACCAACTTCGTCAATCTGCTCGACATGTGCGGTATCGCCGTGCCGACCGGCAAGCGCGGCGACGGCCTGCCGATGAGCGTCACCTTGCTGGCGCCGGCCGGCCGCGATGCGCTGACGGCGATGCTCGCCCGCGACCTGCATGCGGCGAGCGGCCTTCGGCTCGGCGCCACGGGCTGGCCGCAGCCCGGCCTGCAGCCGGCCGCCCAGCCGGCCGGCGACGGCATGATCGACCTCGTGGTGGTCGGCGCGCATCTGTCGGGCATGCCGCTCAACGGCCAGCTCAATCAGCTAGGCGCGCAGTTCGGGCGCGCGACCAGGACCGCCGCCGCCTACAGGCTCTATGTGCTGGCCGGCCAGCTGGTGCCGAAGCCCGGGCTGATTCGCGTTGCCGATGGCGGCACGCGGATCGACGTAGAGGTCTGGAGACTTGATGCGGCTGCATTCGGCCGCTTCGTCGCCGCCATCCCGCCGCCGCTCGGCATTGGCACGATCGAGCTCGATGATGGAACGTTGGCGAAGGGATTCCTCGCCGAAACAGCAGGCCTGTCGGCGGCCACCGACATCTCGGCCTATGGCGGCTGGCGCCGCTTTGTCGCACGCGGCAAAGACACGGCCGATCAAAGTGAAAAGCGGCTAAACTGGCCCGCTGGCGTCCCGATCTGATCGTCGTGCAGGCTTGCCTTGCCGGACTTGCCTATTGGCACGCCGGTGGAGGTATCCTCTCGACCAGCAGTCTCACAACGCTTCCCTATCTCATGAAACCCCCGGTGGTCAGATTGCGCGGGCGTTGAGGGAAGAAAACGTGTGTTGCTCTTCATCGCTCTGAAATCACTTGCGGGAAACTAGGGGCGCCGCGTTGAAATTATTGATCAATTTCAAACGGAAGCGCTACCATTTCACATGGATTTTTTAGCTATTTCAATGGTTTAAGGAGTTTTTGGTAGCGGGAGAGGGACTTGAACCCCCGACCCCAGGATTATGATTCCCGTGCTCTAACCAACTGAGCTACCCCGCCAGGGCGGCGAAGGCCCGAAATCCGCCTTAAATCAGAAGGCA
This sequence comes from Mesorhizobium sp. M0938, assembly GCF_040319125.1. Taxonomy (NCBI): domain Bacteria; kingdom Pseudomonadati; phylum Pseudomonadota; class Alphaproteobacteria; order Hyphomicrobiales; family Phyllobacteriaceae; genus Mesorhizobium; species Mesorhizobium sp. M0938. Next base: position 152,231 of record NZ_JAMYNS010000008.1, read on the forward strand.
TGTCGAAGCGTTCGCCAAGGTCGGGCGGATATAAGGTTGGGAGGCCAAGCCTGTCAAGCATCGATGCAGCCGGCATATTCTATCGCTTCGGGCCGGATACCGGAATCGATTTCGGAAAGCACGATGCGAAGGTTCAAAGTCGTGAGGCGCGAACCTTTGTGCGTCCAAGCGGATGCGCGTCGCTCCAATGGCCGAAAAGCTTTGCCGGGCAGGAATTTGAGCTGAAATGCCGGGGTTGAGTTCGGCGGAGTGCGCCGCTATGTCTCGGCCACGAAATTCTAGAGTTGGAATTGATGAAACCGCGCATTGCAGTCCTCGGTTGCGGATACTGGGGCAGCAACCACATCCGCACCCTCAAGGCCCTCGGCGCGCTGTATGCGGTCTCGGACGTCAACCCCGCCCGCGCCGAAGGCTTCGCCAGTGAACAGGATTGCCTGGCGATCGAGCCGGAGGCGCTGTTTGCTCGAAAAGACATCGACGCCATCGTCATGGCGCTGCCGCCGCAGTTCCATGCCGACATGGCGGTAAAGGCCGTCAAGGGCGGCAAGGACGTGCTGGTGGAGAAGCCGATCGCGCTAACGGTGACGGATGCCGAGCGTTCGGTGAAGGCGGCGGCCGACAATGGCCGCGTCTTCATGGTCGGCCATGTGCTGCGCTTTCATCCAGCCTTCGAGACGTTGAAGGCGCTGATCGACAATGGCGAGCTCGGCGAAGTGCGCTATATCCATTCGCATCGGCTCGGGCTCGGCAAGTTCCACACCGAGAACGACGCGCTGTGGGACCTGGCGCCGCACGATCTGTCGATGATTCTCGCCATCACCGGTACGGAACCGATCGAGGTGCGCGGCGAGGGGGCAGCGCTCCTCGACAATCTCAGCGATTTCGCACATCTGCATATGCGCTTTCCCAATGGCCTACGCAGCCATCTCTTCGCGTCGCGGCTCAATCCTTACCGGGAGCGGCGGCTGACCGTGGTCGGCACCAAGGCGATGGCGGTGTTCGACGATGTCGAGCCGTGGGAACGCAAGCTCGCCGTCTACCGCCACGCGGTATGGCAAGACAGCGGCCAATGGGCTTTCACCACCAACGAGCCGTCCTATGTGGCGGTGGGCGAGGGCATGCCGCTGACGCGAGAGCTCGAGCATTTCATCCAGTGCATCGAGACGCGGGCAGAACCGCGCACCAGCGGTGAGGAAGCCATCAGGGTGCTGCGCATCCTGACCGCCGGCACGATTACCCACACCGGATCATCTTCCCGAGAGAACAGTGCCGCTGTATTAGAGCCTGGTCCGTCCCGATAGAATCGGGATCGTGGTCTATTCGGCGGGAACCTGCGCCGGCCGGATCGCCAGCCGCGTCAGCATCGCCTCGGCCTCGGCGCCACGCTCGGAACGCTCGATGAAGCCACCGCCGAAGACGCGGGCCTCGTTGCCATCGTCGGAATAGAGCACGCAGGCCTGGCCGGGCGCGATGCCGGACTCGCCATCGACCAGTTCCACCCAGGTGATGCCGGCATTGTGATGCAGCACGGCTGGGCGCGGCGGGCGTGTCGAGCGGACCTTGGCGAAAAGCTCAAGCCCGGCCGCTGGGATGTCGGACAGTGCAGCGTCGCCCAGCCAATTCATGTCGCGCAAATAGATCTTATGCGTCTCGAGCGCCTCGCGCGGGCCAACGACGACACGGGCCTGGTCGGCGTCGAGATGGACGACGTAGAGCGGCTCGCCTGAGGCGATGCCGATGCCGCGGCGCTGACCGATCGTGTAACGCAAAATCCCTTCATGGCGGCCGAGCACGCGGCCGTCGATATGGACGATGTCGCCCGGATTGGCAGCAGTCGGCTTCAGCTTGGCGATGATGTCGGAATATTTGCCCTGCGGCACGAAGCAGATGTCCTGGCTGTCCTGCTTGGCGGCGACCGTCAGCCCCATTTCCTCGGCGATGGCGCGAACCTGCGGCTTCGACAGGCCGCCGAGCGGAAAGCGTAGATAGTCGATCTGCGCCTGCGTGGTGGCGAACAGGAAATAGCTCTGGTCGCGGTCCGCGTCGACCGGCCGATACAGTGCGCGATGAGCGCCGTTGGCGCCGGAGCGGATATAATGACCGGTGGCCAGCGCATCGGCGCCGAGCTCCTTAGCGGTCGTCAAAAGATCGGCGAATTTCACCGTCTGGTTGCACGAAACGCACGGGATCGGCGTTTCGCCGGCCACATAGCTCTCGGCGAAGGGGTCGATCACCGCCTTGCGGAAACGCTCCTCATAATTGAGCACATAATGCGGAATGCCGAGCGTCTCGGAGACGCGGCGGGCATCGTCAATGTCCTGGCCGGCACAGCACGAGCCGGCCCGGTGCGTTGCCGCGCCATGGTCGTAGAGCTGCAGCGTGACGCCGACGACATCATAGCCTTCGCGCTTCAGAAGGCCGGCAACGACCGACGAATCGACGCCGCCCGACATGGCGACAACGATGCGGGTGTTTTCGGGACGTTCGGGAAGATCGAGGCTGTTCATGGTTCTTTCGTTCTGCACGGCACCTGAATGACGACGCTTGAATGCCAATGGCAGGAATATAGGTCAAGCTTTCCAGCTGCGCCAGCTTGGCGAACTGGCCGATTTTTTTGAACGGATTCGGCGCCTGCGGGCAGATATGTCAAATGCCGACGAAAAGACTAACGCGGCGTTCATGATCCTTACCTAGCTATTAGGGTCTGCTTAGGCAAATTTTAAAGCTGTGGCGGTAATGTGGTGGGGATTGGGTCTTTGAGTTTTTAGTAGAGAGTACGATGACCGATCTTGTTAGACCGCGAGTCAAATATGTTATCGGGCCAGACGGCAGCCCCCTTACGATTGCCGATCTTCCGCCGACGAACACACGCCGCTGGGTTATCCGGCGCAAGGCGGAAGTGGTGGCGGCCGTGCGTGGAGGGCTTTTGAGCCTCGAAGAGGCGTGCCAGCGCTACAAGCTGACCACCGAGGAATTCCTGTCCTGGCAGGCGTCCATCGACGAGTATGGCCTCGCCGGACTGCGCACGACGCGCATCCAGCAATATCGGCATTAAGGCTGGTTCGAGGAAGTCAAACGGCGCGAAAAATCCGCGCCGTTTTGTTTTGCCGGAACGGTTCTCTCTGCTGCCACGGGGACGGTAAGCTTCCCCGGTTCGACAATCTTGCCACGTTCCACAACGCCTGCGAGACGACATCCGCTCGATGCGGATGTTTTACGCCCGGCTCTCGACTTGGTGGCACGGCCGACGTTGAGCAAGCTTACCACCACCGGTCTTGAGCACCTTCAGCGAGCGCTGCGCCTGCGCGCCGCGGGGTGGCCGCGGAACATGAACGGGTATGGCACCGGAAGCCTGGCAGCTGCTCGACCAATGAGCGGCGAGATGAGCAACGCCTGATCGCTGGGCGTTGATTGGCCTTGAAGGCTTGTTTTCAGCCGATCATGGCGCTGCGGCCGCCGGTTTCGGCGTCGCGGATCTTGGTGTCGCGCGATTCGAGCATTTCCGCTTTGGAAAGCTCCGCTTCGGCTTCGCCGAGCAGTGATTCGGCAACGCTTCGCTGCTGGGCGAGGTCGCTTTGCGAATTTCTGAGGTTGTCGCGGCGCAGGCGCGCTGCCTTGGCGAAGGTCGGATAGGCAAAATGGTTGATGTCGGTGATGCCGGCTTTCTTTTCTTCGGCAGTGATCTGAAGCTCAAGTTCGACAGCCATGCGCTCGAATTCAGCGATCATCATGTCGAGTTGCAGCAATTGCCGCCGCTTCTCGTTCACCTGAAACTGCTTCAGCCGAACGAGGTTTTCACGTGACTTCATGATTCGGTACTCCTGGAAACGCACACCTGCACATATCGTCCAATCCACCTGGCAAACCTCAGGCTTCACCCGTTTCCACCGACTTTACCGGAACTATGGGAAACAAATTCCTAAAGTTTTTTGCCGGCGGTAACCATTCGTTTACGGGCATTGTTAATCATACGGCTCAGGACTTAAGGCCGGGTAAAAATTCCGGCTCTCGACGCGGAAGCACGGCCAGCGAGTCCCTGGAGTCACTTAGTCTGGCTTATTAATGTTTTGCATTAGCGGTTTGGTTCTGTGATTCACTATTAGATTCAACAAGGTGTAGAAAGGGGTTAAAAAATCTGATACCGTCAGCGGCACGGAATTAGGTTTTATTAACCATTCGATGGCAGCCTCTGCTCAGGCAATCACTGCTCCGGTCCTGGACGGGTCGTGAAATGGTCCGGCAGCAGAAAAGGGGAATGAAATGCGTGTTCTGCTGATAGAAGATGACAGTGCAACCGCACAAAGCATCGAGCTGATGCTGAAATCGGAAAGTTTCAATGTCTATACCACCGATCTTGGCGAAGAAGGTGTCGATCTAGGCAAGCTCTACGACTACGATATCATCCTTCTCGATCTCAATCTTCCTGACATGTCGGGATACGAGGTGTTGAGAACACTCCGCCTTTCGAAAGTTAAGACGCCGATCCTTATCCTCTCCGGAATGGCCGGCATCGAGGACAAGGTGCGCGGCCTCGGCTTCGGCGCAGATGACTACATGACCAAGCCGTTCCACAAGGACGAACTGGTCGCCCGCATCCACGCTATCGTCCGGCGTTCCAAAGGCCACGCCCAGTCGGTCATCACCACCGGCGACCTTGTGGTCAATCTCGATGCCAAGACCGTTGAGGTTGGTGGCCAGCGCGTGCATCTGACCGGCAAGGAATACCAGATGCTGGAGCTGCTCTCGCTGCGCAAAGGCACCACGCTCACCAAGGAAATGTTCCTCAACCACCTTTACGGCGGCATGGACGAACCGGAGCTGAAGATCATCGACGTCTTCATCTGCAAGCTGCGAAAGAAGCTCGACGCCGCTTCTGGCGGTCAGAATTACATCGAGACGGTTTGGGGCCGTGGCTATGTGCTGCGCGAGCCGGAAGATATCCGCGTCAGCGCCTGAACCTCCGATCCGATCACCGACAAAAATCCGGCTCCGGCCGGATTTTGCGTTTATGTCGCAGATATCGAAGCGCCGATTCCGGAGGCATGCGACCAATCCGGAAAAGAAGTCAAAAAAACGTTAGGTGAAAAGTCGCTTGATCAATGCTTGGTGCCAATGCAGACGAGAGGCTTATTTCATTCGACTGTGATGGCGTGGGTAAATATCGTCTGCAAAAATACTTGTCTGTTCTTTTCGATCAGCTTAGCAGCGTCAGGCCGCCGAAAGCACGATTTCCTCCGCGGTCGCGTGGATCGATATCGTCATATTAGCCTCGCGTGCCAGAAGTAGCGTGTAGTAGGGCTGCACCGAATGCGCATCGATCGGTTCCTCAGGCTTGTTGCCGGAATGGAGCTCCAGGAATTTGGGCGGCACGCGAAGCATCGGACCGCTGGCGGCGAGCGCAAAACGTGGTTCGGTGTCTAGGTTCTCAAGCGTGACCGTAAGCTTGCCGCCGCGCGGTATGGCGGCGTTGGCGACCAGAATGAGATTGAGCAGCAGCTTGACCTTGTTCTTGGGCAGCAGTGCTCGGGTTCCGTTCCAGATCAGTTCCGGCTTCTCGTTCTTCAGGAAGGCGATCGCAACCGCCTCGGCGTCCCCGGTGTCGATCATCATGCCGGCAGAACCGGCTGCGCCGAAGGCGATGCGGGCGAATTGCAGGCGCGCCGAAGCGTTTCTGGCGCTCTGGCGAATCAATTTCATGGCGTCTTCGTCGGCGCCGCCTTCATCGAGCAGCTCGAGCCCGTTGTTTATGGCGCCGACCGGCGAAATGATGTCATGGCAGACCCGGCTGCACAAAAGCGCTGCGAGATCGGGTGCGGAAAGGGTGAAAAGCTCGGCCATCGGCGAAAGTCCCTGCAAAATTTCACTAGAAATGGCCGGGCGATCGATGATCACGCCTGTCCATACGAATCACACTCTCTCCCAAGGCCTACTGAATACACAGCGCCTGAGCGTGCAGCAACAAATCCGGAATTGTCGTTATCGAAAATGGTGTGTTCACGCAGGATGCAGATCCTGCACGGGCGACGCGAAACCGGCTCGAAACCGGCCTTCTAACCGCCATCTTCATGTGAGAGCTTAATGGTTGAAAAAGGATTACGGCATAGTTTGCCCATAACAGTCATCCTTAACGGCCGCCAAAGAGCCGCACAGATGCGAGGCGTCGGCGAAAGTGCTCCCTGACGGAGATTGGAAGCATGTTTTCCCGATACTACGACCGGAATTTTTTCCGTGTCATCTCAGACCGGAATTTCTTCCGTGTCATCTCAATGGCAATCGCTCTCATGGGCCTTGTCGTCTTTTCAACCTCGGCCTCGCGGGCGCAGGAATACACCGCTCAGGAGATCGTCGATTCCGGTCATAAATTCTTCGGCGCGACGTCGGGCGGGCTCGCCACCGTCGTCGAGAAGATTTTCGCCTCCTATGGCCTGCCCAACGGCTATCTGCTTGGCGAGGAGGGCTCGGGTGCGCTGATTGGTGGCCTGACCTACGGCGAAGGCACGCTCTACACCAAGAATGCCGGTGATCACAAAGTGTTCTGGCAAGGGCCGTCGCTTGGCTGGGATTTTGGCGGCGAGGGCTCGCGGGTGATGATACTGGTCTATAATCTCGACGATGTGACCAGCCTCTACAACCGTTACGGCGGCGTTGCCGGCTCTGCATACCTCGTGGCTGGCGTCGGCTTCAACGTGATGAAGAACAACAATGTGCTGCTGGTTCCGATCCGTACCGGCGTCGGCGCCCGGCTTGGTGTCAATCTGGGCTACCTCAAACTTACCCAGCGGGCCACCTGGAATCCGTTCTGAGCAAGCGGTGCCTCTTCATCTTGATTGATTCCAAGGCCGACGATCCGAACATCGCTGCGGCAGACCCTTGCCGCAGCACCGGAATTCCGTCATGCGGAGGTGGCACAGTCCCCAACGGTCCATAACGGATAGTCATCTTGGTTCAGTCGGTCCTGTTCTTCGTCCTCGGCTTTCTCTGCGCCGGCTTTCTGGCGCTGATGATTGCCCCGGCCATCTGGCGCCGGGCTGTAACGCTGACACGCAGACGCGTCGAGGGCTCGATGCCGCTGACGCTGGCCGAGATCCAGGCCGAGAAGGATCGCATCCGTGCCGAGTTCGCCATGTCGACGCGCAAGCTTGAGATGAGCGTCAAATCGCTGCGCGAGAAAACGGCCGAACATCTTGTCGAGATCGGCCGCGGCCGCGAGGCACTAAAGGAACTGGCGGTCGAGCGGAAGGATAAGAAACAGGCCCTTTCCGATCTCGAGGCCAAGAGCAAAGAATTTCGGCAGCGCGAAGATCAGTTCCAGCTCTTGTCGGATCGGCTCGCTCAAACCGAGCATGCCCTGGAAAAGCGTGCGCTCGAGCTGAAAAAGCTGGAGCACATGTATGACGACGCCAGCTTTTCTTCCAGCAGCCGCCAGATCGAACTTGTGGCGCGCGAATCCGAACTGCAAAAGCTGGCCGACAACATTTCGCTGCTGCGCGGTCAGCGCAGGGAGGCAGAGAGACGCCAACAGGAGATCGCGGCCGAAAACAAGGCGACGCAAGACGCGCTCAAAGCCGAAAAGAAAAAGACCGGCGAACTGGACAAGAAGGTCGAGCGCCTGCTCGCCACGCTTGCCGATCGCGAGGATAAGCTTGGCCGCTGCGAAAGGGAAATCGCGCGGCTTCGCGAAAAATCGAAAAGCGAACGTGCGGAAAACGCGTCGGCGGTGCGTCTCGTGGCAGCGCAAGGCAGCCAAGCCAATGCGGCCATCAAGGGCGATGACATCGAAAAAGCCATCGCCAAGCTCGACAGCGACCGGGAGCAGTTGGAGGCCAAACTGATGGCGCTGGCCCGCGAGAACAAGAGGCTGAAAACGGATCTTGCCGCTTCCAAATCCGGAGAGGGCGAGGATGCGCGCCGCGCCAGCGCTGCGTTGCGCGAGCAGATGAGCGACCTGGCGGCGCAGGTCGTGGCTCTGACGGCAAGGCTCGACGGGCCGGAGTCGCCGATCGCAAAGGTGCTTGCGGCGCCCAGGGAACCGGGGAGCGGCGAACGCAGTCTTGCCGATCGGGTGCGAGCGCTGCAGAAGGCCGAATCGATGCAGGAACCCAGGCAGTGATGCTGCTTTCTGCGGCTCAGGTCTGGCCCGTCGAAAAATGATGCAAGGCGATGGCTGACGCGGCGGCGACATTCAGGCTGTCGAAGCCTTCTGCCATATCGATTCGCACCGTCCGCAGGCGGGCGAGCAGGCTCTCGGGCAGCCCTTCGCCTTCAGTGCCGAGGTAGAGCGCCAGCCGTTTAGTCCTTTTCACATCGCGAATATCGGTTTGGCCACGCGGCGACAAAGCGAACTGGCCGAAGCCCAACCGGTCGAGCGCCGTGGTGAAGCCGACGGTCTCAGTGAACGAGGCGAAGGGAACCTTCAGCGCGGCACCGACCGAGACCCGGATCGCCTTGCGGTATAACGGATCGCAACAGGTCGCGTCCAGAAACACGGCATCGGCACCGAAGGCGGCGGCGTTACGAAAGATCGAGCCCATATTGTCATGGTTGGCGATGCCGACCAGCGCGACGACTAACGCGCGCGCGGGCAGGGCGTCAAACAAAGCCTCTGCAGGTTGCGCCTCGCCCTTGCGGCCGATCGCCAATATGCCGCGATGCATGTGAAAGCCGGCAATCCTGTCCATGACCTCGCTGGTAGCCACGTAGACCGGAAGGTCCGTGGGCGCCTCGCGCAGGGTTGCGTCGAGGCCTGCCAGCCGGTTTTCGAGTACCAGCACCGATTCGGCCGAAAAGCGTTGGCAGCGAGCAGCACCTCGAGCACCACCTTGCCTTCGGCAACGAAACGGCCCTGCCGGCCGGCAAGATCGCGCTCGCGGATATCGAGATAGGCGGCGACGCGCGGGTCTTGCGGGTCGTCGATACGAATGTGACGCATGCGTTCCTCGGCAGACGAAAAGGTCAGCGAGGGAAGGAGAACTTAGGCCGGCCGGTCAAGTCCCGGAGCGACGCAGGCGGTACGTCATCTGCGACAGCTCACCCTCGCCGAAAATCCCGTCCAGCGTCTTGAGAAGTTCGCGCACGGCATCGGATTTGCAGGAATAGTAGATCATCTGCCGATCGCGCCGGGTCTCGACGAGATCGAGCGCCCGCAATTTGGCCAGATGCTGTGACAGCGCGGATTGGCTGAGCAGAACCTTCTCGGCGATAGCGCCGACCGACATTTCGCCGTCGGCTAGATAGTTCATGATCAACAGTCGTTTCTCGTTGCCCATCAGCGTCAGAAACGCAGCCGCTGATTCGGCATTGGCGATTAGCTTTTTCGAGACCATCGATCCCCCATACCTTCCTGCTCATCCGGCGCTATGGGGGCAATAGCGTCTGATTCCATAGACTCACTCGCGAATGTGCGCTGGCGATTCAACGCTACCGGGAAAGGGTAGAACATTTCACTCAAATCTCAAGACTTGCTTTCAATCCGACGCGATTTACTGTCGGGCTGTGTTTTATCCGCCGCTCGGCCGGTCTTTGCCATGTCGACCAGAACATGCCTGAGCTCGCGCGCCGTCCTCAGGGGCTCAGGGAAGAAGACCCGGCAGACATCGTCGCCCAACGCCAGGTCCATGCCGTCGGCGTCGAAGCCGGTGACCAACCAGCCGTCGCCCGCGGCCTTGGCGAAGTGGCGCGCGTAGACGGCAATTGCGTCGCTATGGTCGGCGTTCATGTGGTCAAGAGCGGATTGTTCACCGACGGCAAGTTCTTCGACGATCGACGCGGTCGTGACCAGATCGGTGTGCTCCAGCAAATAGGCCTTGCCAAAGCCGCCGTTGAGACTGGCGCGCTCCGGCTCGAGGCGGAAGATCGAGAAGTCGCCAAGTCCGGCATAGAGTTTCGCCTTGGGGTTGCGGTTGAGATAGCGCCGTTCGGCGCGGGCATGCTCGCCGGATCCGCGCTCAAGCCGCGCTGCCCGACAGACGAGCGTCAACCGCGGGTGCGCCAGCGGGTCGCCCTTACCAGGCTCGCCGACCAGCAGCGAACAGCGCGGATCGGCCAGGATCGCACCGGTATGGGCGGACAGCATCGATACAAGGATCAGCGGCGTGCCGTCGATATCAGTGGCGACACCGACCCTGCTGGCCAGCGGCGAACCGGTGCCTGGCTCGATCACTGCCAGCGCGCCGAAACGGGCGCTGCGGATCAGCGTCTTCGCCAGACTGATCGCTTCGGCGTCGGTCTCGCGGATCACGTCCTTCTTTCGGTCGTCCAAAATGCTCACCGTTTAAGCCGATCTTTCTTCTCCAGTTATCAATCTATCGCACCGGATTTGACAAGGGCCTCGGCCTCGCTTTTCGAAAGGCCGAAGCGTGCCAGCACCGTAGCCGCCTTACGATCGTGATCGGCCGGCATCGCGGCAAGCGTCGGCTGCGAGCGCGAAAAGCGCGGCGCGGGGGCAGGGCGATCAAGCACACCTGACGTCACAAAGGCGTTGCGAGCGCGATTGTGCGGATGAGCCCTGGCTTCCTGCAGCGACAGAACCGGTGCGACGCAAGCATCGGTCGCGGCAAAGAGTTTGGCCCAGTCGTCCCGTGTCTTCTGCCCGACTCGATCGGCAATGGTAGCGCGCATCTCCGGCCACAACGTTCTGTCGTATTGGCCACTTACAAAACGCTCGTCGAGCGGCAGCAGTCTTGCGAATTCGGCGAAGAACCGGGGTTCAAGGCAGCCGACGGCGATATACCGTGCGTCCGCCGTCTCATAGGTGTCGTAAAACGGCGCGCCGGAATCGAGCAGGTTCGCGCCGCGCGTATCACTCCACAGGCCGGCCGCCATCAAGGCGTGAATAGGTGTCGTCAACATCGAAGCACCTTCGGTCATTGCCGCGTCGATCACCTGCCCCTTGGCGGTGCGCGAACGCTCAAACAGGGCGGCCAGCGCGCCGGTAATCAGCATCATGGCGCCGCCGCCATAGTCGGCGACCAGATTGAGCGGCGGGACTGGCCGGCTTCCTTCCTGGCCGATGGCGTGCAGCACACCCGAATAGGCGAGATAGGTGATGTCGTGGCCGGCACGACCCGATAGCGGCCCATCCTGGCCGAACCCCGTGATGCGACCGTAGATCAGTGCCGGGTTTCGCGCCAGTACGGCATCCGGCCCAAGACCAAGCCGCTCCATGACGCCAGGACGAAACCCTTCGACCAGCATGTCGGCCTTTTCGGCAAGGCGCAGCACCAGTTCGGCGCCTTCCTGGCGCGTCAGGTCGATCCGCAGGATGGTGCGGCCGTGACGATCGATGTCGTATTCATCGGATAGCGACAGAAACGACTCGGTCGAACCGGTCCGCTCGATGCGCAGCACCTCGGCTCCCATCTCCGACAGCATCAGGCAGGCCAGCGGCACCGGTCCAATCCCTGCCATTTCGATCACTGTCAGACCGGCGAGCGGGCCGGTCTTCGCCTGCGGGAAGACTTCGGCACTCATGGTCGGGCACTCATGGTCGGCTACTTCGGCGCCATGCGGATGGCGCCGTCGAGGCGGATGGTCTCGCCGTTGAGCATCTGGTTTTCGACGATGTGCAGCGCAAGGGCTGCATATTCGGAAGGCTCGCCGAGACGGGACGGGAAGGGTACCGCGGCGCCTAGCGAATCCTGCACCTCTTGCGGCATGCCGGCCATCATCGGCGTCTTAAAGATGCCGGGCGCGATGGTGCAGACGCGAATACCCGACCGGGCAAGGTCGCGCGCCACCGACAGCGTCATGCCGACGACGCCGCCCTTGGAGGCTGAATAGGCCGCCTGGCCGATCTGACCCTCATAGGCAGCGACCGATGCCGTATTGACGATGACGCCGCGCTCGCCGCCCTCCAGCGGCTGAAGCTTGGCGGTCCGGTCGGCGACGAGGCGGATCATGTTGAAGGTGCCGATCAGGTTGACCTCGATCACCTTACGGTATTGGTCGAGCGGGTGCGGACCGTCCTTGCCGATCGTCTTCATGCCGATGGCGATGCCGGCGCAATTGACCAGGATACGGGGTTCGCCGAGCCTTCTTGCCACTTCCGCCACGCAAGCGGCACCGCCGTCGGCGCTGCTCACGTCGCATTGGATGGCGATGCCGCCGATATCGGCCGCAACCTTCGCCGCACGGTCGATGCCGAGGTCGAGGATGGCAACGCGGGCGCCCTTCGCAGCCAGCGCACGCGCCGTCGCCTCGCCGAGGCCGGAGCCACCGCCGGTGACGATCGCAATCTGGCCGTTCGGATTCATGCCAGCGTCCTCCATCCTGCCGCGCACATGCTACGAAGCCCGACAGGACGGCGCAACAGCATCTGGATGGTCACGCCATCGCAGCGACATGCGCGGCAACTCTTGCCTGATCGGCGTGGCAAACCTCCCCCACCAGCCTTGCCACCGCACCCGGCACGATCTCATGCGATAAAAGCCGGTCGAGATCGACCGGGCGCGGCATGGAGATTTGCCCACGCGGGATTCTCTTGAAGCCGAGCGGGCCGTAATAGGGCTCGTCGCCGACAAGCATCACTGCCGGCATGCCGGCCTTGGCGGCGGCTTCCAGCGCGATCGCGACCAGCCGGCGGCCGATGCCGAGATTCTTGAAGGCCGGCCGCACGGCAAGCGGTCCAAGCATCAGCGCGCGGCCGGCGCCGGCCGCGATACGCGTCATGCGCACCGAGGCGACAACGATATCGCCATCGACCGCTACGAAGGACAGGGTGCGTTCATGCGGGCCGCCCTCACGGATCTTGTAGGCGCCCAGCACGAAACGGCCCGGCCCAAAGGCTTCGTCGTTGATGGCTTCGATTTCGGGGTCATGCGCCGGAGTTTCCGGCAGATATTTCACGTCGGCAAGGCTCATGGTCTTTGCGTTCCGGTATACGGGGAAAGGTTTGCTGCAAACGGCAGCGTTCGCCAGTCAGCGCTTCATTAAGCGCGGGCGCCCTTTCGTCGTCGGTCGAACCGGATCAAAGCAAAGTCGAACATGCGAATTGTCCGCTAGCATCAATCCTCAGCCACTGCAATCGGCCGTTTTTGGGTGCCGTTTCGCCCAAGTGACGGTCTGTTCAGCACATGGCGACTTCGGCAGCGCCGCCTTGCGCCTAAATGGTGAAGAGGATGCAAGGAGATTTAGTATGGGACTGCTGGTCGACGGTAAATGGCAGGACCGCCGGTACGACACAAAGGACAGCGGCGGCAGGTTCGTGCGGGCGCAATCGCAATGGCGCGACTGGGTCACGGTCGACGGCGTGCCGAGCGAAGGCCGCAAGCGCGGCTTCAAGGCCGAGCCCGGCCGCTACCATCTCTACGTCTCGCTTGCTTGCCCCTGGGCACACCGGACGCTGATCTTTCGAGCGTTAAAGAAGCTCGAGGATGTGATTTCGGTCTCGGTCGTCCATCATTTCATGGGCGCCAATGGCTGGACATTCCTGGCGGAGGACGGCGCCACCGGCGATACGCTCTACGGCCTCGATTTCCTGCATCAGGTCTACACTAAGGCCGATCCCGCCTATTCCGGCCGCGTGACGGTGCCGGTTCTGTGGGACAGGCGAGAACAAACGATCGTCTCCAACGAGTCCTCCGAGATCATCCGGATGCTCAATTCAGCCTTCGACGAGTGGGGTGATGCCAGCCTCGATTTCTATCCGCCGGCGCTGCGCGGCGAGATCGAAGCTGTCAATGCGCTGGTCTATCCCTCGATCAACAACGGCGTCTACCGCGCCGGCTTTGCCACCACGCAAACGGCCTACGATGAAGCGTTCGGCGAACTGTTTTCTGCGCTCGACCAACTTGAGGACCGCCTGTCTCGCCAACGCTATCTCGTCGGTGACCGCATCACCGAGGCCGACTGGCGGCTGTTCACGACGCTGGTCCGCTTCGATCCGGTCTATGTCGGCCATTTCAAGTGCAACCTGCGCCGCGTCGCCGACTATCCGAACCTGTCGCACTATCTGCGCGACCTCTATCAGGTTCCAGGCGTTTCAGGCACGGTGAACCTGCATCACATCAAATCGCATTATTACGGTAGCCACGAGACGATCAACCCGACACGCATCGTGCCGGTCGGACCGGAACTGGACTACGCGGCGCCGCATAATCGCAATCGGTTCAAGAAGGCGGCGTAATCACCAGTAGAGCGAGGGCGGTTCGCCGTCAAAAATCTCGGCAAGCCGCCGCAACGTGGCCGGCGTCGTTCCTTCCGGCAGGCGGTCGAGCGGAAAGAAACCGGCTGCGGCGATCTCGCGGTCCGGCAGCTTCGGCGCCGTTTGATCGTACTGCTCGACCAAGTAGAGGCCGACATGGTCGCGGCGGCTGGCCCGCCGGTTGAAATGCATTGATTTAAGCACCGGCGGCGCGGTCAATGCAATGTTGCCCTCCTCGGAGAGCTCGCGCGTCAGCGCCTCGATCATCGTCTCGCCCAGCTCGACGCCACCGCCTGGAAGCTGCCAGCCCGGTACATAGGTGTGGCGAATGAGGAAGACGGAATTGGACGTCCGATCATGGATCAAACCGCGCACTCCGAGCGTCATCGGCCTGCGCAACACGAAATACAGATGAAACAGCCTTGCCCTGAAACCCGGCCAGCCGGTCTGGCGTAAATCCTGTTCCGGATCCGGAGATGTCATCACCCACGAAACCGTGGGTGGAAAGCAGCGCGCGCGTCGCTTATGAAGAGAGGATGTTCAGGCTCGCGCATATTTCCGATATCCATCTGGGACCGCTTCCCGGTGTAACCTATCGCGATCTCGCCTCCAAGCGGGTGGTCGGTTACGTCAACTGGCAGCGCAACCGCCGCCGCCACATGCGCGACGCCGTCATCGACACGATCGTCGCCGATATGAAGGCGAGCGCACCAGATCACCTGGCTGTCACCGGCGATCTGGTCAATCTGGCGCTCGACGGCGAGATCGAGATGGGCAAGCACTGGCTGGAAACGCTGGGTTCTCCCGATGATGTGTCGGTGGTTCCGGGAAACCACGACGCCTACGTACCGGGCGCCTTCGACAAAGCCTGCCGGTCGTGGGCGGCGTGGATGACCGGCGACGGCGTCAATACGCCGGTCGATCGCGACGCCTTCCCTTATCTGCGCGTGCGCGGCAACGTCGCGCTGATCGGTGTCACGACGGCACGGGCCACGGCTCCGTTCATGGCCAACGGCTTCTTTCTGGAAGATCAGGCGGAAAGGCTGCGCGAAGTGCTCGACGCCACTGCCAAGCGCGGGCTGTTCCGGGTGATCATGATCCACCATCCGCCGGTGCGCGGCGCCGTTTCGCAGCCCAAGCGACTGTTCGGCATTGCCCGCTTTCACAAGATCGTTCAGCGACACGGAGCCGAGCTTGTGCTGCACGGCCATTCGCACGAGCCGACGCTGTTCTTCATCGGCGGTCGCGGGGCCAAAATTCCGGTGGTCGGCGTCGCCGCCGCAGGGCAGGCGCCTGGCGGCAGGCACCCGGCGGCGCAATATAATCTGTTGGAGATCGACGGCGAAAAGAACAAATGGCGGATCAAGCTGACGCGACGTGGCCTGACTGGGCCGGCCATCCCGCCTTCCGATCTGGAGGTTCTGGAACTTGGCGCGGACGCTATGGCCTAGAGATCGTTCCATCCCGATAGAATCGGGACGGGCTCGATCTCAGTGTTTGACCAGGATTTTTTCCGAAAACCGCATTCCACTTTTCGCTGCGCGGACCTTCAGTTCAGGATCATGGTCCAAAGCTCAGTCCCATCGCAACGAGGCGGTCCCAGAACAACACGGTCGATACAGCCAACCCGACCAGGGCGCCGGCGGCGATCAGGCCGATAGCGGAGAAGAAGGCAGACCAACCTTTGCTGCGTGAGCCAGATCGTAGTGGCGGCTCGGCTTCCGGGACCAACGCACGTTTCAGTCCGGCGACAGCCTGCTCGACCCCGCCTTCCATCATTCTCTGGCGTTCGACGACGCGCTCCGCGACGTAGCGCGTCACCTGGTCGGCCACCGGTTTCATCTCGGTCGATTCGGCGAGAACGACGCGACCGATGCGCGTATCCCTGAGGAAACGATAGGTGCGGCGGTCGCGTCCCATGGCGACATGGCTGACGGCGTCGATCCATAGACGCGGCTGCAGCCCGGACGAGACGGCGAAGTCGAAATTATCCATGTCGGCGGGCACGTCGGCAAAGATGGGCGCGAGTTCGGCAGCAAGCAAATCGAGCCGCATACGATGCGCCTCGCGCATGTCGACCACGACGTCGTCACGGTCGGCGAATGCATTCTTCACGTCGCGGATGGCATCGGACAGTTTTCGCGACTGATCGATCTGGGTGATGTTCTCGCCTGCATCCTTCATCGGCGTTTGCCTCGTGGGTTTGGTTAACACCGAGTTAACACAGCCGCCGACAAAATGCACTTGCGAGATCGATAGGCCTATAAGCGGCTTACCGGACAACCCGGCTCGAAGACGCGCTTTGGCAGGGGCAATCAGTTCGCCGCAGCGGCGGGTTTCGGACGAAACGACCTGCTGCGTCGTTTCATATTGCGGCGGACGATCTCGGCGATCAGGCCGGGCGCTTCCTCGACCAGCATATGGCCGGCCTGCAATACATAGTGCAGGTGGAAATGCGCCGGCAGATCATCGGCTTGGGTGAAAGGCAGCACCGCGTCATCCGTCCCCCAGACCACCATCACCGGCATATCAAGCGTCTCGAGCCGCTCGCGCGGGATGACGCCCTGCCGATCGCCTTTGGTCATTGCAGCCGCGATCTCGACAAGTTTCTGCAACTGGCCGGGACGCGCGCGCATTTCGCCAAGGACATCCGTGATGCGCTCCGGGGGCAGGCTTTGCGGTCCGGACATGGCTTCGAGGCAAGCGCGGATTTCATCTTCGCCGGCAGCGGCGGCATAACGGCGCAACAGCGGTCCATTGATCTCAGTCCCAAAACCGCCCGGCGCCAGAAGCGTCAGCGACGCTATCCTTTCGGGTTCGGCCAATGCCATCAGCACTGCGGCTGCTCCGCCCATCGAATGGCCGACGACATGCACCTTCCTAACCCTGCGTGCAGCGAGGTCTGCAAGAACAGCCCGAGCGGCCGTCTTGGCTGGGCCGCCACCGGAGAAATCGAGGGATAGCCCATGGCCCGGAAGATCATAGGCCAGCGTCCGTGAACCAGGCGTTAGTGTCGAAATCACCTCGTGCCAGCCGTCGTGGCAACCGCCGAAGCCATGCAGGAAGACAACCGTCTTCGATCCGGTGCCCCGTTCGGCAGCGTAAAGGGATGAAAACATGGGGGTTTATGATTTTATTGCAGGATTAACAGGGGGCGAAATTCCAGATTGTGGCTGGATTGCGCCTTGTCCGAGCCGATGGCCAGTAAAATTTTCGCGATCAGCCGTGTTAGCTCAAAGGGGCTTAGCTGGCATTGCCGAGCCCGGCAGCACGCAAGGCTTCGACCAGGCGGTCGGTCAGATCGGCGGGATATCTCCTCTCGACAAAGGTCGCGCGCGGATCGGCAGCGAATTTCGGGAATCTGGCAGTCATCTCGTCCACGAGTTGGTGCGCCAGTTGATCGCGGCCTCCCGCCTTCGCGCTGATCAGCCGCGCAGCCAGATAGTGCGATTTCGTCGGCGTCGCTTGCAACGCATCGCTGGCAAGCGCGGCCTTGTTCATATCACCGGCCATGAACTGGCCGACGAAAAGCCCGTAGTCCCACCAGGTCGGATGGGCGCTGGACGTCTCGGCGGCGTGGGCAAGGATCGGTGTTCCTTCCCTATACCTGCCGGCGAAAATCAAACCATAGGCGTAAGCTGCCGCCATGCTGAGGTCGTAAGGGTTGAGTTCGTAGGCCTTGTGCATCCAGCGGATCGATTCTTCCGAATTGCCGAGCCGGGAGTTGAGATAGCCATAGGCACGATGCGCATAGGGGCTGGTCGGCCCCATCTGCACGGCGCGACGGGCAAGCGACATCGCCTGTTCGATCGTTGCGCCGGCTGGATAGGCGTAGTGATCGGTGGCCGCCTCGAGGTGCAGGGTCGCGAGTTCCGAATAGACGAGCGACGATTTCGCATCCCGATCGACCAGGTTTTCGAGACAGCGATAGGCAGCCTCATGGGTTTTGGGGCCCTGGTCGAGATAGTACTTGTCATTGAGCAGCAGACACTCCGTCAGGCCGGTCTGAAGGCCGCTCTGTTCGATATAGTTGTAGATCGTGCCCGAGGCGGTGACGGCCGAACTCAAAATGCTGGCGACATTGTCCTCGACGGTGGAGGGCGTGCTGTCGGCGGCAGTCAAATTGCGTGACAGCAGGACCCGTCCGGTCGCCACGCTTTGAAGCTCGAGGGTGACGTCGCCTGCCGTTGGTCCCGGCAGAACATCGAATACGAAGCTGATTGCATCGGTGACCGGATCGGGCGGGCCGTTGGCGTCCCGGCCGATGAAGTTGACCGTATCGAAGCCGCTGAGGCCGGCGCGCAGCGATGCCGCTACGCGGGCAGCCTCCGCGCTGTTGGCTTTCACCCCAATGTGGACGAGCGGAAGAGTTTCGATCGGAGCCCATGGCGCTATGCTGCCGGTGGCCACTGCGTTCTCGATCGTCGACGCGGTATCGCTTCCCGCCAGCAAGGCGCCGCCTCCCTGACGAAGGATCAGTACGCTCAACATGGCGATGACCAGCGCGATCGCCAACCAGAAAAACTGGAGATGGCGCATCAGCGAAGGTGCCGGCTCGCGAGCGACAGGCGACATCAACGATGCGGCACGTACAGCCAGGCCCGGCTCTTCGAGCGATGCCGACAAGGTAGCTGCCGCTTCGATGTGTTCCTCCGGCACCGACTCGGCCGGCAAGCGAATGGCGTTGAGCTCATAGGATGGGACATAGCCGCCACGCGGAATGGCGATGCGGATCGGCTCGGCAACACCCTCATTGGCGAAGTAATGCTGCAGAAGCTCGCGCAGCCTGCCCGCCTGCACCCGCACGACGGCATCGGTCGACGGATCGAAATCACCGTCCTTGCCGAAAACATCCATTGCGATGGAAAAGCCCTTAAGCTTGTCGGCTTCGCCTGCCTGCTCGCGCTCGACCAGATAGCGAAGCAGTTTACGCGCTCGCTCGGACCGTCCGAACGTCTCGCTGGCTAGCAATCGCTCCAACGTCTCGCGCACTGCGGGGGCGGCAGGCGTGGCATGCTGCAAGTGTCGATCCTTTCGAAGTCGGCACAGGTTGAGACGCAATCATATAACGCCTGCACTGCCATACAAGCATGCATCCATTATGCGATCGCGTACCCCACTGGATAATTCTCCGGTGGTTAATGGTGCGAAAGACCAGAGCAAGATGATACCATCAGGGTTCATCTTGCTCCAGCTGTTAGCTTTCGACAGTTTGCCTAGTCGACCTCTCGGCCGACAATGCGGTTGGCGGCGGAAACCACGGCTTCCAGCGACGCGGCCACGATGTTGGTGTTGATGCCGGCGCCGAACAGCTTGCCGCCGGGATGCTCCATCTCGACATAGGAGATGGCCGAGGCATTCGAGCCGCGCTGCATGGAGTGCTCAGAATAGTCGAGCACCGACATCGGCACGCCGACATGGCGCGACAGCGCGTCGACGAAGCCGTCGATCGGACCGGTTCCGGAACCTGAAATCGTCACCTCCTTGCCGCTGTCGAGGATGACCGCTTCCACCACGCGCCGCCCCTTGACCTCGGTGTCGGGATAGGTGTGGTGGTCGAGGAACTTCAGCCGCCCGCTGGGCTGGTCGACATAGGTGTCGAGAAAACGCTCGTGGATGCGCTTGGCCGGCACCTCCTTGCCTTCGGCATCGGTGATCGCCTGGATCACCTGGCTGAATTCGATCTGCAGGTTGCGCGGCAAATGGAGGCCGTAATCCGCCTGCAGCACATAGGCGATGCCGCCCTTGCCGGATTGCGAGTTGATGCGGATGATCGCCTCATAGTTGCGCCCGACATCGGCCGGGTCGATCGGCAGATAGGGAACTTCCCAATGCGGCGTGTTGGCCTTGCGCAACGCCTTCATGCCCTTGTTGATGGCGTCCTGGTGCGAGCCGGAAAAGGCCGTGTAGACGAGCTCGCCGACATAGGGATGGCGCTCGGGGATCTTCAGCTGGTTCGAATATTCGTAGACGTCTTTCATCCGGTTGATGTCGGAGCAATCGAGCTCGGGATCGACGCCTTGCGTGTACATGTTGAGCGCCAGCGTGACGATGTCGACATTGCCGGTGCGCTCGCCATTGCCGAACAATGTGCCTTCGACGCGGTCCGCACCAGCCATCAGGCCGAGTTCGGTGGTGGCGATGCCGGTGCCGCGATCGTTGTGCGGATGCAGCGAAACAAGCAGGTTTTCTCTGATATCGAGGTTGCGGCACATCCATTCGATGCGGTCGGCATAGATGTTGGGTGTCGACATTTCGACCGTGGACGGCAGGTTGATGATCAGCTTGTTTTCCGCCGTGGGCTTCACGATCTCGGTGACGGCATTGCAGATTTCCAGCGCCACTTCGAGCTCGGTGCCGGTAAAGCTTTCCGGCGAATATTCGAAGCGGTAGCCGCCGCCGGCCTTCGCCGCCATGTCGGTGATCATCTTGGCCGCATCGGTGGCGATCCGCTTGATGCCGGCGACGTCCTTCTCGAAGACGACGCGGCGCTGCAATTCGCTGGTCGAATTGTAGAAATGCACGATCGGGTTGGTGGCGCCCTGCAGTGCCTCGAAGGTGCGGGTGATCAGTTCCGGCCGGCACTGCACCAGCACCTGCAGCGAGACATCGGCCGGCACATTGCCTTCTTCGATGCACCAGCGGGCGAAGTCGAAATCGGTCTGTGAGGCCGACGGGAAGCCGATCTCGATTTCCTTGAAGCCCATGTCGAGCAGCAGGGCGAACATGCGCGCCTTGCGCTCGTGACCCATCGGGTCGATCAGCGCCTGGTTGCCATCGCGCAGGTCGACCGAGCACCAGATCGGCGCCTTGTCGATGACCTTCGACGGCCAAACGCGATCAGTGAGACCAACGGTCGGGTAAGGTTGGTATTTCCGGGCTGCCTCCCGCATGCCCCGGGCTGCCTCTGGCATGCCCCGGGCTGCCTCTGGCATGACCTTTGCGGTCCTGCCCATCTCCCCGCTGTCTGCGCGGATTTCTTCTCGTGCGTTCATTGTCGTCTCTCCCGGCGGCTCGCCGGATCCGCCTTCAGGCGGATTTGGTGCCGAGCGGCGCCTTTACCAGATGTTCATTCGCTTAATTGACTTGCCAAGGAGCATGCGCGTGAGCGGCGGTTCGACCGCCGGGCGCTCCTTTAGCGAACCCGGCGATCGCCGATAAGGCCGAGAAGCAGCAGGGTGGAAGCAAGCGCGCGCACGGTCTCACCGGCAAAGCCGGTCTGACGGGAAGCGACTGATATGGCGCGGTTGGTCATGGCGGTTTTCATACAGGAGCGGCCAAGGAGAGGCAAGTGGGCCGAACGACCTGGGCCGAACGAGTGGCGTTCCTTTAGCCGACACCTTCTTGAGCACTGGACGCCCCCGGCGTGTCAGCAGGCGTTGATTACCCTTTTATTCCCTCAGACTTCGCGCCACCAGCCGCGCAACGCTCGGCCCGATCAGCAGCACGACGAGGAACCGGGCCGATTGCAGCGCCATGATGAAGGAAATGTCGACGTGCTGTGCGGCGGCGGCGATGATCGCGACGCTGTCCATGCCGCCGGGGCTGGTCGCCAGATAGGCGGTAAGCGGATCGATGCCGAGCACATGGCTGATCATGAAACCGAGGCCGCCGCAGAAAGCGATGAGGATGATGATCGAGCCGACGATCTGCGGCAGCGCCCGGGTGGCGTGCCGCAGAATTGCCCTGGTGAAATTCAGGCCGATGGTCCAACCGATCATCGTATAGCCGAGGGCGAGCAGCCAGGGCGGCAACTGCATCGTCACGCCTAGTCCGAGATGCACCGCAGTGCCGAAAATGAAGGTGCCGAGGAAGAAGGGCGACGGCAGCCTGAACAGCTTTCCAATGAGGCTGCCGACGAGCGCCACGCCCAGTGTTGCGGTAAAGGCTGTTGGATCGATCGGCGGGAACCAGACGATGGCCGGAATCTCGATACCTGATGTATCGACCCACATCTTTGCGACAAGCGCCGCCGTCATCGAGACGAAGATGACGCGCAGATATTGCATGAAGGCGACGAGGCGCTGGTCGGCTCCGAAGGCGCCGGCCATCAGCACCATGGCGGTGGCCGCGCCCGGCGATGAGCCCCAGACCGCGGTGGTGCCGGGCAGAATGCGCCAACGGCTGATCAGCCAGCCGAGCAGGCTGGATGCCGCAACGGTCGCTACCACAGTGCCGAGGAACAGCGGCCATTCCTTGTAGAAGATCGGAAAGATATCAGCGGAGATCGAAGCGGCGACAAGGCAGCCTATGATCGCCTGGGCGGCGCCGAACAAAGGGCCCGGCACGCGCACAGTGGCGCCGTTGGTGCCGGCCAGGATCGCCGCCAGCATCGGTCCGATCAGCAGCGCTGCCGGCAAGGCGGCGAATTCCAGTGCGCCGGCGAAAAGGATCGAGAAGATCAGCAGGGCCAGCCACTGCCAGACTTTGGGCATCCGCGCCATGCGTTCGACGGTCGGCTGGTCTGGCAAAGTGTCCATATTCGCGTCTTAGACTCATGCAGGAAGAATGCGAAGCCCGCTGCCGGAGAAAATCCTACGGCTCGTTCGTCGCGGTTTTGGATTTTGCGACAAGTACCTATCGCATCAGGATTGCGTGAGGGCCTCAGCGTGATCAGCTACCTTGCATAAACAGGTAGCATGCTATATACACGCCTTGAAACCGAGACCTGACATGACCGACTCGATCCAAGTGCAGTTGCGAAAAGGCGCCCTTGATCTGTGCGTCCTGGCCGTGCTGTCGCGGGGCGAAAGCTACGGCTATGAAATCGCCAGCACGTTGGTCGCTGCGGTGAGCATGGGCGAAGGCACGATCTATCCTTTGATGCGTCGGATGCAGAACGACGGCCTGGTCGCCACCCGCATCGTCGAGTCGAGCAGCGGGCCGCCCCGCAAATATTACCGGCTCACGCCTTTGGGCCGGACGGCTTTCGAAGCTCATCGCCGCGACTGGCGCGCTTTCTCGGGCGCAGTCGATAAACTTCTTGAGGATCTGCCATGACCAGGGATGCCTTCCTGCGCACGCTAAGATTGGGACTCGCCGGTCTGCCGCCTCAAGAGATCGAGGACATTGTTGGCGACTACGCCGCCCATTTCGCCGAATCCGACGTGTCGGGCCGAAACGAAGCGGAGGTCGCCTCTGCATTGGGCGACCCGGCCAGGCTCGCCCGCGAGTTGCGGGCCGAGGCTGGGCTGCGCCGCTTCGAGGCCCACTGGAGCGTGTCTAACCTGTTGGCGGCCACGGTGGCTTTGGCTGGCCTTGTCATCGTCGACATCCTTTTCCTGCTGCCGCTGCTTATCGCCACGATCGTCATTGCGCTCGGCCTTGCCATTGCGCTTGTCGCCGTCGGTGCGCTCGGCCTCAAGATCATCCTCACAACGCTGCTATTCGACGGTGGCGGCATGTTCACGGCGACCTTGGGACGCCTCTTCATCGGTGCCGGGCTGGTTAGCTGTCTTGTGGGCGGCGCCGCTTTGCTGCTGCTGGGGCTGGGCGCGGGCATACGCATACTCGGGCATTACGCGCGGCTGCATTCCCGCCTGGCTCAACCGGGCGATGACCGCGTTTGAGCGTTGTTTGTCACCATTTTGAAGGAACCAGACAATGACCGGAAAATTGGCATTCGTTGCGACGGCAGGGCTGATCGGCGCAGTCGTCTTTCTGGTGTTGGGTATCGGGCTTTCCGGGCCAGATTGGGCCAATGCCGGAGGTTGGTGGATTTCGGGGCAGTCCACCTGCGGGCCGGCCACGTCCACCAGACAAGAGGCTATTTTGCCTTTCACCACCGGCGATAGTTTGACCATCGATCTGCCGGCCTCGGTCCACTACCAGCCGGGGGATAAGGCGGAGGCGGTTGTGAGCGGCGCTCTGCTCGACCATGTGCGGTTTGAAGGCGGCAGGCTCAGCCTGGATTGTGAGCCGGGTTGGTTTGGGTCCCGGCTCGACATCAGCCTGTCCGGACCGGCAATAGCCGACTGGAAAGTGCTCGGCAGCGGCGACCTCACCTTGTCGCAGATCAATCAGCCTGAGCTGCGGCTGACCATCCGGGGAAGCGGCAGCGTCGCCGCCACCGGGGTCGCACAGACCGTCGGCCTGGATATCTCCGGTTCGGGCAGCGGGAGGCTCAAGGGCCTGATCGCCCAATCCGCACGGATCGAGATTCGCGGCAGCGGCGATGCACAAATTACCGCACAGGCGGATGCGGACGTCTCGATTTACGGCAGCGGTGATGTCGAACTGCACGGGCACCCAACCATGCGGCGTTCGCAGGTAAGAGGCAGCGGCAGCATAGTGCAAGTGCCGTAGCGTTGATCGCCTGCATCCGTCGCATCCTGAGGATATCCATTCTGCCGACCTGTCTTCGGAGACGGCCATGCGCATGCTTTGTTTCCTGATAGCCTTTTCTGTCTCGACGGCGTGGGCGCAGCCGGTCCCGTTCCACGCCGGGATTACACGTATTTCTGTTCCAGCCAAGGAGCCGTTCGATACCTTCGTCTGGTATCCGACGCGCGCGGAAGAGGTGCAGTGGCAGGCCGGCCCTTTCGCCGTTTTCGCCAGCCGCAATGCGGCGATTGCGGACGGCGAGTTTCCGGTCGTTTTGCTCTCACATGGTGGCGGCCGGACCGGTGGTAGTCCCCTCGTCCTGCGAGGTCTCGCCGCTTATCTCGCCCAGCAGGGACAAGACCCATGCCAACGCAGCCAGGTTGGGTATGCTCGGTTTTTCACTCGGTGGGGCGGTCGCATTGGAACTTGCGGGCGGAGTGCCCGACTTCAGGCATCTCGCTGCCTATTGCGCAACGCATCCGGAGGACGTCCAATCATGCAATGCAGGCCCCGGCGGCGACAGGAATGCGGCACCGCCGAAACGCGTCCGGTTGGCCGACCTCCCACCTCCTCGCCTTCCCTTGAAGGCGCTTGCCTTGCTCGATCCATTTGGCGTGTTATTCGACGAGGATGGTCTGGTGGCGGTACAGATGCCGGTCCTGCTGTTTCGTCCGAAACACAGTAGAATGGGTGAGGAAAACACGCGGGTTCTGGCGGCAGGACTTCCCCAGCCTCCGCAGGTTCAATACGTGTCCGGCGGACATTTCGTGCTCACGGACATCTGCCCAGCAGCTTTGAAGCAGCAAGCACCAGAAGTCTGCGAGGACGCGCAAGGTGTCGATCGTGCTGCTGTTCAGGCCGACATCAAGGTGAAAGTAGCAGAATTCTTCCGTAATCGGCTTTAGAACCGCGCCGACACTCCAACTGGGCTGCCGGCAGGTGAGGCACTTCTCGCAAAAATGCTGAATTCTTGTACGATCCCAGGTGTCAACCGGTTTTGACGGCGGGCAGCCCGAAGCCGCCTACGGGCCGCGTCTCGACTTGAAATTCGAAGCCGGCGATGATCGGCCGCGCCTTGGCGATCGCCGCCTGGACTTCCGGCAGCTGCAGCGACGCCTTGTGACTTGCCTGGTCGGTCCACACCTCGGTCACCCAGATCGCGTCAGCATCGGCCGGATCGGTGGCGATAATGTAGCTCAGGCAGCCCGGCATTGCGCCGGTACTGGCAAGCAGGAGGTCCATCATTGCGTCGCGCTGGCCGCGCGTCGCCCGCATCTTGCCGATCAGACCGTACATTGCCGTTTTCTCCGTTGGCTCGCGTGACAAGTATGCAGGTCGCCGCTCACGGCATCAACTGGCCACCATTCACCTCGATCACCTGGCCGGTGATGTATCCGCTCAACAGAGCGGATGAGAGGAACAGGTAGGCGCCAACGCAGTCCTCGGGCGTGCCGGCGCGGCCCTGCGGAATGGTGGCCACCATGCCCTTCATCTGCTCGTCGGTGGAATAGCGCTCATGGAAAGGTGTCGCGATGGTGCCCGGCGCCACCGCGTTGACGCGGATGTTGAAGCCGATCAGTTCCTTGGCCATGCCGCGGGTCACATTGGAGACGAAGGCCTTGGCCGAGCCATAAAGGCCGGCGCCGCCGCCGGCGCCATTGCGCGCGGCGATCGACGAGGTGTTGAGGATGAAGCCGCCCTGACGCTTCAGCCATGGCATCGCCTTGCGCGATGCGGTCAGCACGGAGCGGGCGTTGAGGTCCATCACTGCGTCGTAATGCGCCTCGGTCAGTTCGGCATAGGGCACGCGCCCAAGCATGCCGCCGGCATTGTTGACGAGGCCATCGAGCCGGCCGAAGTGTTGCGCGCTGTGCTCGACGACGCGTTCGACATCGGCAGGGATCGAGAAATCGCCCTGGATCAGGAAAACCTCGCCGCCGCCGTTGCGGATGGTCCCGGCCAGGTTTTCGGCAGCCGTCCGACTTGAATTGTAATGCAACGCGACGCGGCATTTCTGCGCGGCGTAGGCCAGTGCAAGTGCGGCCCCGATGCCGGTCGAAGCGCCGGTGATCAGCACCGCCTTGCCGGCAAGGTCGGGGATGACCAGGGTGGGGGTGACAAGGCTGGTTGTGGTGGCTGGCATGTCTATTCCTCCCGGGCTCTGACTACTTCTTCGTAGGGCCTCGCAGCCCTCGTTCAAGTCCGCAAGGGCTCAGGATCGCAAAAGGCGTAGCCTTGGCGAATTCGATCGGGAAGATGCAAGGCATGCCGGCGAGATTCGGGCTACGCTTGCGGCGATTGCTCCCTATGATGCGCTGATTGGCTGGCAGGCACGTGCCTGGAACCTCACACTGATAACCCGCAATGTACGGGAATTCGAGCGGATCAAAAACCTCACAATCGAGACTTGGTGAACAGCCTCACGCGAACGGCACGGCCGTCGTGCCCTTGGGCAATTTTGCCTCGTCGTCGGGCTCGACATGGATGGTGACGCGCACCGAAGGGATTTCTGCTTTCAGCGCATCCTCGATGCGGTCGCAAATGACGTGGCTGGCGCCCACCGACATGTCGGCGTTGACGACCAGGTGGAACTCGATAAATGTGGCGCGGCCGGCAATGCGCGTCTTGAGATCATGGACCTCGAGCGCCCCTTTGCAATTGGCCGAAATGATGTCGCGGATGTGCATGTGTTCCTGCGTGTCGACCGCGCGGTCCATCAGCCCGTTCATCGACGAGCCAATGACGTGCCAGCCCTGCCACAGGATGTTCAGCGCGACGATGACGGCAAGCGCGGGATCGAGGACTTGCCAGCCGGTGAGCACGGCACCGACCAGGCCAATGAACACGCCGACCGAGGTCGCCACGTCGGTCATGATGTGCCTGCCGTCGGCGACCAGAGCCGGCGATTTCTCGGCGCGTCCGGCACGGATCAGCGTCCAGGCCCAGAAGGCGTTGATCACCGTCGCGACGCCGTTGATGGCAAGGCCGGTCCAGGGCTGTTCGAGCGGGGCGGGATGGCGCCAGGACCACCACACTTCGTTGAGGATCAGAAGGGCTGCCAGCACGATCAGCACGCCTTCCAGAACAGCCGAGAAATATTCGGCCTTGTGATGGCCGAACGGATGGTCCTGGTCAGCCGGCTTGTAGCTGACCTGGATCGCCCAATAAGCGGCGGCCGAGGCAATGACGTTGACGATCGATTCCAGAGCGTCCGAATACAGCGCCACGGAACCGGTGACATACCAGGCCGCCAGCTTCAGGCCGAGCACGACGAGCGCGACGATGATCGACCAGAAGGCGAGGGCGGCGACCTTGCGCTTGGCGGCGTTTTTCGGATCAATTGGGATCATTGATTGCTTCCAGCCGCGGAAGCCGGAGCTAAGCCGCCTTCTCCCTGGCCTTGCGCGGCAGATGCGCAACGATGTTCTCGATGATGCGCATGCCGGCATTGTGGCCGAGCGTCATGATCGATTCCGGATGGAATTGCACCGCGGCGATCGGCTCCTTGGTGTGCTCGAAGGCCATGATGATGCCGTCCTCGGTCTCCGCCGTGACGACGAAGCCGTCGGGCAGGCGGACCGGATCGGCGAAGATCGAATGATAGCGGCCGACGGTCACGTCCTTGGGCAGGCCGGAGAAGATGATACCCGGCTTCGACACGCGAATGCGCGACGGCTTGCCATGCATTGGCACGTGCAACTGCCGCAATTCTCCGCCATAGGCCTCGGCCAGCGCCTGCAGGCCGAGGCAGACGCCGAAGATCGGCAGGTCGCGCGCGCGGGCCCGTTTGATAGTGGCGGCGCAGTCGAAGTCCTTCGGCGTGCCAGGGCCGGGTGACAGCACGACGAGATTGGGTTTCAGCCGGTCGAAGACCTCGTCCGGCACAGGCGTGCGCACGGTCGAGACATTGGCGCCGGTCTGGCGGAAATAATTGGCCAGCGTGTGGACAAAGGAGTCCTCGTGGTCGACCAGCAGGATGTTGACGCCGTCGCCGACGCGCGCAGTGGCGCGTTCGGTATCGGCGGCATTGCCTGTTTTGGCGTCGCGGATGGCGGAGATCATGGCGGATGCCTTCAGTTCGGTTTCGGCTTCTTCTTCCTCGGGAATGCTGTCGAAGAGCAGCGTGGCGCCGGCGCGCACCTCGGCGATGCCATCCTTGATACGAATGGTGCGAAGCGTCAGGCCGGTGTTCATGTCACCGTTGAAATTGACCATGCCGATCGCCCCGCCATACCAGGCGCGCGGGCTCTTCTCGTTCTGCTCGATGAAGCGCATAGCCCATAATTTCGGCGCGCCGGTGACGGTGACCGCCCAGGCATGCGACAAAAACGCGTCGAAGGCGTCCATGCCTTCGCGCAGCCGCCCTTCGATGTGGTCGACGGTGTGGATCAGGCGCGAATACATCTCGATTTGGCGCCGGCCGATGACGCGCACCGAGCCCGGGTCGCAAACCCTCGACTTGTCGTTGCGGTCGACGTCCGAGCACATGGTCAGCTCGGATTCGTCCTTCTTCGAATTGAGCAGTTTCAGAATCTGCTCGCTATCGGAAATGGCGTCGTCGCCGCGCTTGATCGTGCCGGAGATCGGGCAGGTCTCGACACGGCGGCCGTTGACCCGCACGAACATTTCGGGCGAGGCGCCGATCAAATATTCGCCCTCGCCGAGATTGATGAAGAAGGAATAGGGCGATGGGTTGATGGTCTTCAGCTTGCGGGAAATGTCGGAGGGCGGCGTCTCGCAGCGCTCGTAGAACATCTGGCCGGGCACGACCTCGAACAGGTCGCCGCGCTTGAAACTCTCCATCGCCTTGCGCACCAGATTGGCATATTCGCCGGGCTCATGGTCGCCGCGCGGCGGGATGCGGTCGGCGGTCTTGAACGGCTCGACGATTTCGTCGCGGGGCAATCCCTCGGTCGAAAACCCGTGGCCCGAATAGTCGTAGCGGTCGGTCCAGGCCTTGGTCGAATAGTGATCAACGACCAGGATCTCGTCGGGCAGGAACAGCACGAGGTCGCGCTGGCTCTGCTGGCGCTCGAGCTTGTAGTCGACCGGATCGAACTGGAAGGCGAGATCGTAGCCGAAGGCGCCGTAGAGGCCGAGATTGGCGTCTTCCTCCGTCTTGAACAAGGCGGTGATGGCGCGCAGTACGGTGAAGACGGATGGAACGCGGCTGCGTTCTTCTTCGGTGAAGACTCGGCCGGGCTTGGCCACGTCGAGGCGGATCAGTCTTTTCGACGTCTCGGCGATCGTCACGTCGTCAAGGCCGCCGAGCGCCTTGCCGATCACCGGCAGAAGCACCTCGCCACGGCCGTTCAGCGCCTCGATGCGCATGGCGCGACCGCGCGCCGAGATCACCAGCGGCGGGTCGATGATGGCGGTGTCCCAGCGCGTGTAGCGGCCGGGATATTCGTAATTCGAAGAAAACACAGCGCCGCGGCGCGCATTCAGCCCGTCGATATAGGCGTCGATCGCGCCTTCGTAAGGCCGGTCATGGCGCTCGCGGGTAATTGTCACGCCACCCGCCGTGACGAAGCGCTCCGCCCCGTTCTCCAGAATTTTCGTCGTCATTGCCGTCTCCATCAGCGTCTTGGGTGTTGAGCGTCTTGGGGCAACGGACCCGGATATGGCTTGAAAAAACAAATGGCCGCCCGGACATTCCGTTGCGGCCACCTTCTATTGTCACGCGCACGCGTTCGAACAGGCCGCTGTCAGCGAGCCCACCACCAAACGGTCTTGATCGAGCGCATGTTCATGGCGAAATCCATAGCCGCGAAAGACAGGATGCGCAACAGGGTTTGAAAAGTCTGTTCGGTGGCTGCCGCTTGTACGGTTCATGGCACATCGCCAAAGCTGCCAGCCGCGTCTATCTTGGCCCCCCAACAGCAGGAAGGCGCGAAAAATGACCGAGCAGATCAACCGCGCGCGGGCGTTCCACTCCCTCCACGTCAAGGGAAACCCGATCGTTCTCTACAATGTCTGGGATCCTGGCTCGGCCAAGACCATCGAGAAAGCAGGGGCCAAGGCCATTGCGACAGGAAGCTGGCCGGTCGCGGCGGCGTTCGGATTCGCTGATGGCGAAAAAATACCGCTGGATCTTGCGCTCGAAAATATCAAACGCATCGTCGCGGCCGTTGACCTGCCGGTGACCACGGATATCGAGGGCGGCTATGGCATCGCTCCGGAAATCGTCGCCCGTACGGCGACGCTTGCCTTGCAGGCCGGCGCCATCGGCTTCAATTTCGAAGATCAGATTGTCGGCGGCAGCGGCCTGCACGACATCGCCGCCCAGGTGACAAGGATCGAAGCCGCTGCCGCAGCCGTGAAAGCCTCGGGCATTCCGGCATTCCTCAATGCTCGAACCGACATCTTCCTCAAGGCCAAGCCCGAAACGCATGACAAGGCGCTGCTCGACCAGGCGATCGAGCGGGCGCATGCCTATGAAAGGGCCGGAGCGCACGGCTTTTTTGCACCGGGTCTTGGCGATGAGGGCCTTATCGAGGCGCTCTGCAAGGCAATTGCGTTGCCGGTCAATATCATCGCGCTGGCGCATGTGCCGCCGCGTCAGCGGCTTGCGGAGCTCGGCGTTGCTCGCATCAGCCACGGCCCCGTCCCCTACCGGCAGATGACCGAATGGCTCGAGGCCAAGGCGCGCCAGGCTATCTCCGGTTAGCCCGGCAGGCCTCCTCAATCCTCTAGCGTTCCCGATCTTGCATCGGCGCTTTTCCTGTCGCCGACCAGCTTCAGCAGATCTTCGCCGGCACGGATGATGCGCCGGGAACGCCGTGTCAGGATGACCCCCGCTTGCGGTGCGAACACCTCCGTGCGGCCACTGGCTTCGCCCGGTGCATGGACGATTGTGGCAAGCCGTGCGCCTTTCGCCACACGGTCGCCTGGCTTCACGTCATAGAGAACCGCGCCCGCGCGGGGTGCCGGCATCATGTCGATGTTTTCGAGCGGTGCAACGATCCCGGTGAAGTCACCGGGCGCGGGCAGGGCCTGATCCAGAATCACGCCGCGCGCCACCAGCAGCCGATAGAGCCCTTCGGCATCGGCGCCGGCCAGAGCGCCGTCGACGTCGAGTATGCCGCGATACTCGACCGTGGTGGCGACGCGCCGGTCAAAGCGCGCCACATCGGCGGGAACGTTCAGATACGGCATGATCGAGGCGCCCTCGAAGGTGCCGTCGGTGTCCTCATCCCACAGGATCACCGCATCGACGCCCATGGCCGCCGCACAGTCGGCCATGTCAGGCCACAGGCTGGCGTGGACGTAGAGATAGGCGAGGCCCTCGTCGTCGCAGTGCAGGTCGAGAACGATGTCGTGGCCGATCGACAGCTGCAGCAGCCGCGTCTTCAGCCGCTGATCGGCCGTAGCGAGGGTGGTGTCCGGCAACAGCGTCGTATCCGGCGCGGCCAGCAGCGGAAAGCCGCGGTTGAAGTTGGTGCGGGTGCCCAGGTGAAAACGGCCTTGATGCTCGCCGAAATGGTACTGGGCGCGGCCGATCGGATTGGCTTGGGGCACCACGGTGATATTGCCCTTGATGCGGCCTTCCGCTTCGGCCTCTTCAAGTAGCGGCATCAGTGCATCGATGGCGACCACGCCCGGCAATTCGCCGGCATGAAGCGCTGCCTGCAGATAGGCCGAAGATGCCGACTTATCGCTGCCCTCAAGGCGGAACGCTTCGAAGCGAAACACTGGGAATTCGTAGAAAGCGCCCTCGCTGTCGCCGGCGATGCGCTCGATCGATTTCTGCATGATACTCCTCCAGGAAAGAGGCCGAACACATGCCCCTTCGCCGGTACGCTGTCGATTGGTCCAGTCTGCTGCGCTATGGGCGCAACTATTGCGCGGGGTGCGTCACCAACAGCTGGCGGTCAAGCGTCTGCGACATCACCGCGACGGCGACCGCCATCAGGGCGAGCGCTGCGCCAACCAGCGGCAGATTGGCATAGGACACGCCCAGCGAAAGCGCCACGCCGCCCACCCAGGCGCCGGCGGCATTGCCGATGTTGAACGCGCCCTGGTTCAGAGTGGCGGCGAGGTTCGGCGCTTCGGAGGCCGCTTCGACGACACGGATCTGCAATGGCGGCACGATGACGAAGACGAGCAGGCCCCATAGGAAAACGATGAAGATGGCCACGGCTGCGATGGCGCCGAATTCGGCAAAGCCGACAAGCAGCAGCGCCAGCATCAAGAGCGTGCCGATCACCGTCGGCATCAATTTCCAGTCGGCCAGCCTGCCGCCGATGATGTTGCCGATCGTCATGCCGCCGCCGAACAGCAGCAGCACCCAGGTGACGGTGGCGGTCGACAGGCCGGATACGTCGGTGAGATAGGGCTTAATGTAGGTGAAGACGGCAAACAGGCTGGCGGAAGCCAGCGCCGAGATCAGCATGGAGAGCCACACCTGCAGCTTGCCGAGCACGCGTACTTCGCCGAGCAGGCCGCCGCCGCTCGATTCGGCAATATTTGATGGCACCAGCCAGGCGATGGCCGCGACCGAGATGAGGCCGATCCCGACCACGGCCACGAAAGTGGCGCGCCAGCCATAGGCCTCGCCGAGCGCGGTGCCGCCGGGAACGCCGAGGATGTTGGAGAGCGTCAGCCCGGCAAACATCAGCGCGATGGCTGGCTCGCTTGTTGCGCGGCACCAGGCTGGCGGCAACGACCGAGCCGATGCCGAAGAAAGCGCCGTGGCCGAAGGCGGTGAAGACGCGGGCGGCCATCAGCGTCCAATAGTTGGGCGCGATGGCGCAGAAGAGGTTGCCGACGACGAACAGCATTGCCAGCCCGACCAGCACCGGCTTGCGCGGCAGATGCGCGGTGGCCACCGCGATCACCGGCGCGCCGAAGACGACGCCGAGCGCATAGCCGGTGACCAGAAGGCCAGCCGAGGGAATGGAAACACCGAGATCGGCGGCGACCTCGGGCAGCAGGCCCATGATGACGAATTCGGTGGTGCCGATGCAGAAGGACGCGATGGCAAGCGCTAGGATTGGCAAAGGCATGGGGCGTCCAGAATGAATCGGTTCAAAAGTTAGACTGTCCGGAGATGAGGCGGTCGCACAAGCGCGATTGCTGCATTGCAGCATTGCAGAAAGCGGGGAGCAGAAAAAACCAGGGCACGCCGAAGCGCCCCAGTTTTGTGCTGCGTTCTCAGTCTTGTTTCGGCAAGGCGTAAGCAATGATGTAGTCGCCGCGATCCGGTGACTGGCGTGCCCCACCTGCCGAGACGACGACGAACTGGCGGCCGCTTTCGGGAGAGACGTAGGTCACCGGCGGAAGCCGGGGAATAGATTTCACGCCAGCGGCTTCAACTCCTGGGCGATGGTGGGCAGAAGTTCCGAGACATTCGGATGGATGTGCATTGCCCGCGCGAGCGTGCTGGCCGGCGCCTTGGCGTACATCAGGTCGAGCACGCAGTGTATCGCCTCGTCGCCACCGGGGCCGAGCACCGAACAGCCAAGGATTTCCTTGGTGTCGGCGTCGACCAGGATTTTCATGAAACCTTGCGTCTCGCCTTTCTCGATGGCGCGGCCAACCCGGGTCATCGGCCGCTGGCCGACCAGCGCGCGCCGGCCGGACTTCCTCACCGCCGTCTCGGTCATGCCGCAGCGGCCGAGTGGCGGATCGATATAGAGCGCGTAGGCCTCGATGCGGTCGCTCACCTTGCGGGGATCGTTGTCGAGCAGATTGGCGGCGACGATCTCGTAGTCGTTGTAGGAGGTGTGGGTGAAGGCGCCCTTGCCGTTGCAGTCGCCCATCGCCCAGATGCCGGGCACGCTGGTGCGCAACTGGTCGTCGACGACAATGAAGCCGCGTTTGTCGACTTGGACGCCAGCCTTGTCGAGAGCGAGATCGTCGGTGTTGGGCGTCCGGCCCACTGCCAGCAGCACATGCGAGCCGACCGCCGGTGCCTTGCCGGTCGTGAACGTCACAGCAATTTCGTTGCCCTGTCTGGCGAAGCTGATGTCGTCGGCGCCGAGATGCACGGTAATGTCTTCGTTTTCGAGGATGGACAGGATAGCGTCCGAGACGTCCTCGTCCTCGCGGCCGATCAGCCGCGGGCTCTTTTCGATCACCGTGACCTCTGAACCGAAACGGCGGAACATCTGCGCGAACTCGAGCGAGATGTAGCTGCCGCCGACGACGACGAGATGGCGCGGCAGCTCGTCGAGATCCATCATCGATGAGTTGGTCAGGTATGAAATGTCGTTGACGCCTGGCAGGTCGGGCACCGAGGCGCGGCCGCCGGTGTTGAGGAATATTTTTTCGGCGGTCAGAAGATCATCGCCGACGCGCACGGTATTGGCGGTAACGAAACGCGCATGGCCGCGATAGAGCGTGCATTTGTCCATCCCGGCGATCCAGCTTTCGAGGTTGCCGCGAGCGTCGTTCGACACCTTGTCCTTGCGCGCCTTGATCGCCTTGTAGTCGACGCCGACCGGACCGGAGAGCGTCACGCCATAGTCGGCGGCGCGGCGGGCAAGGTGTGCTGCATAGGCGCTGGCCACCATGGCCTTGGTCGGCATGCAGCCGGTGTTGACGCAGGTGCCGCCAACCAGCTTTCGCTCGATCAGCGCCACGCTCATACCGGCCGCCGTCAGCCGGCCGGCGAGCGACGGGCCGGCCTGTCCGGCGCCGATGATGATGGCGTCGAATGCCTTTGCCGTCATGCCACCGCCGCCACGATCAGCAGGCCACCGACGATCGCCACCGCGTCCTCGATGAAGGCAGCGGGCTGGTCTTTGCCGAAAGCGATGGCCAGGCGTTTGCGGGCCTCGGCGCCGCCCAGCGTGCCGATCACCGCGCCAATGGCGCCGGCGATCAGGCCGCCGATGGTGGCGCCGCCGGTCGCGCCGATCACCGCACCGGTGAAGGCGCCCGAGACGATGCGCGCGCCGAACTGCTGCGGCACCTTACGGCTCGGCGTCGACGGCAACTGATCGGCGACCAACTCGGCGATGGCCAGGATGGTGAATATGCCGACGGCGATCCAGTGACCCATGAAACCAGCCCAGGTGCCGGCG
The DNA here is from genome assembly GCF_040319125.1 of Mesorhizobium sp. M0938. Taxonomy (NCBI): domain Bacteria; kingdom Pseudomonadati; phylum Pseudomonadota; class Alphaproteobacteria; order Hyphomicrobiales; family Phyllobacteriaceae; genus Mesorhizobium; species Mesorhizobium sp. M0938. Next base: position 187,724 of record NZ_JAMYNS010000008.1, read on the forward strand.
ACCGGCAGCCAGCCGAGCCAGGCGCCCCAGGCGACGGCAGCGGGCGCTGTCATGGTACGAAGCCCGGCAACGACGCCAATCAGAAGTGCCAGAATATATAGCATGATTGATCCCCCTCGATGACCGGGCCTGGGACAGCCCTGTGGAGGCAGGCTACCATAGGTCGAGCATTTGACCAGAGGGGCGCAACGCTAGCGTTTTTTCCCAGCTGATTTCTGTGCGTTGGCAGCAATTTCAAACAGGAGGCATCGGCATGGCCGCAAGTGAGCGCTCAAAAATGGCGGCGGGCGGGTGGTATACTTGCCTCGACCCGGAGCTGGATGCACTGCGGGTCATGGCGCGCGACGCGGTGTTCGAGCATAATTCGCTGCCGCCCACGCAACGCGGCGACATCGGACCGGCCCTGAAGTCGCTGCTCGGCGCAGTGGGCGAGGGTGTCAGGATCGAGGCGCCGTTCCACTGCGCTTGTGGCTTCAACATCGTCCTCGGCGAGGGTGTCTTCCTCAATGCCGGCTGCACCATCCTCGATACGGCGCGAGTCCGCATCGGCAAGCGGACGCTGCTCGGTCCCAATGTGCAGATCTATTGCGCCGAGCATCACCAGGAGGCGGCGGGCCGACGAGCTGGTCTGGAGATCGCCAAGCCGGTCGAGATCGGCGACAATGCCTGGATCGGCGGCAGCGCCATCATCCTCGGCGGCGTCAGCATTGGCGAGGGAGCCATTGTCGGCGCGGGTGCTGTGGTGACGCGCGACGTGGCGGCAAACACGACGGTGGTCGGCAACCCGGCGCGGCTGGTGACACGCGGCTGATCCGAGTCAACGCAAGGCAGCGTGCTCCTCCTGAACGTTCTTCGAGAATTCGCGCCGGTACTGCGCGGGCGTGGTCCTGAGCCGCGCCGCGAAATGCTGGCGCAGCGAGGTGGCGCTGCCGAAGCCGGCCTCGAAGGCCACGGCGTCCATCGATTTTTCCGTTGCTTCCAGCAGCCGCTGTGCCAGCGCGACGCGCTGATCGACCAGCCAGTCGCCGAAGCTGGTGCCGATCGATTTTTGAAAGCGGCGCGTGAATGTCCGGCGGGTGAGGCCGGCGAGCCCGGCGATGCTGTCCAGGCTGTGCGTCTCGCCCAGCGTTCTGCGCACCGCGTCGAGGGCCTGTGTGAAGCGGTCCGCATTGCCGGTCTTGGCAATCGGACGTTCTATGAACTGCGCCTGCCCACCTTGCCGATGAGGGGAAAGCACGATTTGCCGGGCGAGCCGCAGTGCAGCCTCCGCGCCATAGCGGGCCCGTATGATGTGGAGACAGCAGTCAAGCCCGGCGGCGACGCCGGCAGATGTCATGACATCGCCATTGTCGATGTAGAGCACGTCCGGGTCGACGAGCATGTCGGGATAAAGCGCCTGCAGCTGCTCTGTATAGGCCCAGTGCGTCGCGGCGCGCCGTCCCGAAAGCAGTCCGGTCGCCGCTACAGCGAAGGTGCCAAGACACAGTCCGACAATCAATGCGCCGTTCCGGTGCGCTCGCCGCAGCGCCTCTACCAGAAACGCCGGTGGCGGGTCTTCGAGATCTCGCCAGCTTGGGACGATCACAATGTCCGCGCCGTCGAGGCCGTCCAGCCCATGCGGCGCAGTTACGGTCAACCCTGCTTCGGTATGGATAGGCCCGCTTTCGATTGCACAGATGCGGAAGTCGAAGCGCGGCAAGCCGAGCGCGGCGCGATCCTCTGCGAATACAAGGCACGGCACGGAAAGGTGGAACGGACTGATGCCATCGAAGGCGATAGCAGCAACGATCGGATCGGCCATGAGGAGCACCAATGAGGGTTAGGGCTGGATTGTCCCAATTCTTTCGAATAATGTAAATAGGGACACTTTTTGCAATCCGACGGCAGGCTTATCCTCAACCAATCAAAGCCGAACGGGAAAGGAAAACTCCATGTCTGAAGCAGCCACCCCAGCGCCGCGCCGTGCCCTCATCGTCGTCGACATCCAGAACGACTATGACGGTGGCAACCTCGCCATCCAGCACCCGCCGTTTCGCGACAGCGTCGTCAACGCAGCACGAGCAATGGACGCGGCCGCCGAGGCAGCCGTCAAGGTGGTGGTCATCAAGCAGCTGGCGCCCGAAACGTCACCGGTTTTCGCCAAAGGCAGCCACGGCGCCGAATTGCATCCTGAGATATCAAGGCGAAGCCGTGATCATTACGTCGAAAAGACCTTGCCGAGCGCCTTCACCGGTACGGACCTCGAGCACTGGTTGCGCGCCAACACCATCGATACGATCACCGTCGTCGGTTACATGACGCATAATTGCGATCTCTCGACCATCATCCACGCCGTCCACATGGGCTTTGCGGTGGAGTTCCTGTCCGACGCCACCGGGTCGGTGCCCTATGCCAACAGCGCCGGCTACGCCTCGGCCGAGGACATCCATCGGGTGGTGACTGTTATCCTGCAGTCGCGCTTCGCCGCCGTTCTCAAGACTGCCGAATGGATCGACTGCCTGAAGACCGGCACGCTGCCCGAGCGCGACACGATCTACGCTTCCAACCAGCGCGCGCTGGCACGGAGCGCCGCTTAGAAATTTGTCGCGAAGAAGCAAAAAGACGGGCGCCGCAGCGATGCGGCGCCCCTCTTATCCTCCGACGTTCAAAACTCTCAGAACAGACCTTCGATCTGGCCCATTTCGTTCAGGAAGATCTTTTCCGAGGACGGCGCCTTTGGCAGGCCGGGCATGGTCATGACCTCGCCGCAGATGACGACGATGAAGCCGGCGCCGGCAGACAGCCTGACCTCGCGCACCGGCACGGTGTGGCCGGTCGGCGCGCCGCGCAGGTTCGGGTCGGTCGAGAAGGAGTATTGGGTCTTGGCCATACAGACCGGCAGATCGCCGTAACCGGCCTTCTCCCAGGCGTGGAGCTGGTCGCGCACCGACTTGTCGGCGATCGCTTCGGAGCCGCGATAGATGCGCTGGACGATGGTGTTGATCTTCTCGAACAGCGGCATGGCGTCGGGATAGAGCGGCGCAAACTGCGACGCGCCGGATTCGGCAAGCGCCACCACCCTGCCGGCGAGCTCCTCGATGCCGGCCGAGCCGTGGGCCCAGTGCTTGCACAGGATCGCCTCTTCGCCCATCGAGGCTACGTAGTCCTTCATCGCCTGGATTTCAGCGTCGGTGTCGGAATAGAAATGGTTGATGGCGACCACCGCCGGCACGCCGAACTGCCTGATATTCTCGACGTGACGGCCGAGATTGGCGCAGCCCTTCTTGACCGCCTCGACATTCTCCTTGCCGAGATCTTCCTTCTTGACGCCGCCGTTCATCTTCATGGCGCGCACGGTAGCGACGATGACGGCTGCCGCCGGCTTCAGGCCGGCCTTGCGGCACTTGATGTCGAAGAATTTTTCGGCGCCGAGATCGGCGCCGAAACCGGCTTCGGTAACGACGTAGTCGGCAAGCTTCAGCGCCGTCGTGGTGGCGACGACCGAGTTGCAGCCATGCGCGATGTTGGCGAAGGGGCCACCATGGACGAAGGCCGGGTTGTTTTCCAGCGTCTGCACCAGGTTGGGCTGCATGGCGTCCTTCAACAGCACGGCCATGGCGCCGTCGGCCTTGAGATCGCGGGCATAGACGGCCGACTTGTCGCGGCGATAGGCGACGATGATGTCGCCGAGGCGCTTTTCGAGGTCCTTGAGGTCGGTGGCGAGGCAGAGGATCGCCATGACTTCCGAGGCGACGGTGATGTCGAAGCCTGCTTCGCGCGGAAAGCCGTTGGGGACGCCGCCAAGCGAACAGATGATCTCGCGCAGTGCCCGGTCGTTCATGTCCATGACGCGCCGCCAGACGACGCGGCGGATGTCGATGCCGAGCTCGTTGCCCCAGTAAATGTGGTTGTCGATCAGCGCCGAAAGCAGATTGTGCGCCGTGGTGATGGCATGGAAATCGCCGGTGAAGTGGAGGTTCATGTCCTCCATCGGCACGACCTGCGCATAGCCGCCGCCGGCAGCACCGCCCTTGACGCCGAAATTCGGCCCGAGCGAGGCCTCGCGGATGCAGACGATGGCCTTCTTGCCGATGCGGTTGAGACCGTCGCCGAGGCCCACCGTCGTCGTCGTCTTGCCTTCGCCGGCCGGCGTCGGGTTGATGGCGGTGACGAGGATCAGCTTGCCGTCCTTGTTTGCCTTCACCGACTTGATGAATTCGGCCGATATCTTCGCCTTGTCGTGGCCGTAAGGCAAAAGGTGCTCGCTCGGGATGCCAATCTTCTGGCCGATCGCCTGGATCTGCTTCTTGTCGGCGGCGCGCGCAATCTCGATGTCGGACTTCACTTCGGCCATGGCGGCTTTCCTCTGGATTGGACGGTGGAGGGGACGGGTTTGATCAGTGTGGTCGCAAGCCTGTTCGAAACAGCCCGGCACTGCAGGCGAGGGTACGTTCTAACCCTGTCGCTGCCGTGGCGTCAACTTGCATGCAACTATGTTTCCTCTAGAGAAAGACGGCTGTGTTTCCCGGACGACCTGTCCCGGATCTTGGTGCCCGGTTGTCGCGCGGTATAGAAGCCAGAGCACGCGCCGTTTTGCCGTCTCAAAACAGCCGCGGAATGCACGGAATGCGACAGGGTTCGAGCGCTGCTCGGCGCTTCGAGCAGTCGCGCTAGAATGCGCCGATCTGGTGCATCAGCCCCAAGCCGTCAAGCTGGCCGAAATGTTCGACCACGATGCCGTTCTCAAGACGATCGATATGGATCACGCCAACCGAGACTCGGTTTCCGCTCGCCTCGACGCCATGGAAGATGCCGGTGTGCGTACCCTGAAAGCGGCAGCGCGTAACCACCTTGTCGGCATCGCTGACATAATCGTCTATGATGTGACGTCCGTCCGGGAATCCAACAAAGAACTCGCCCAGGGATTTTCGCCAGTCGTCGAAGCGGATCGGGCTGGCGCTGCCGAGATGAACGGCGAGATCTGGAGAGGCCAGCCCAGCCAGCCTATCCCAGTCCTGCGCGTCGATTGTGGCGTAGAAATTTCGAGCAACTTCCCGGATATCCATGTCGTGTCCTCGCCGGCTGCCGCCCAGCGGTTGAACGACGACGAGACGATCAGGTTCCGCTCTCCGCGATGCGCAGCCGGACTACTGCGACAGCACGTTGCTGATCTCCACCATGTTCGAGCGCACCCGCAGGATGTAAAAACCCATCGTCGTCAGATGCGTCGGCAACAGCCAGCCATCCTCACGGCCATTGGCGATGATAAAGGGCTGGATGCGCAGCGCCGAGACGAACTGCGAGTCCATCGTGTCCCACAGGTTCTGCAGGTGCTTTTCCTTGATCACGTCCTCGAAATCGGCCTCGGCGCCCTTCATCAGCCCGTAATAGGCATAGAGCTGGCCATAGGCGAACCAGAAGCGGTCGTCGGCGCGCGTGTCGAACCAGCCATTGTTGTGGTTTTCAGCGCGCTCCTTGAGGATCGCCGAAGTCGAGCCAATGTCGCTGGCGATACGGTCGATATATTGCTTCAGATTGTCGGCGCGGGCGTCGAACGTCGTTTGGCAAAGGGCCAGCCGGGCATTGAACGAACGCAGCTTGCGCACCGCGTCGCGATAATAGCTCGGCGTCGGCGTCTTCGGACCGAACGGGCTGATGCCGAAGTACCATGTGTATTCGTCGAACTGCAGATTGCCGCGCGCATCCTGCAGATCGGCATCGATCTGCGAGGTAGTGCGGACGCGGCCGAGATTGTCGGCAAGCTCGGTCGCCGTGCGCCGCACCGCCTGGTTGATGCCGCGCTGGAACGAGGCCTTGTTGTCCATGAACGGCGTATGGTCCCAGTTGATGCCGAACAGGCCAAGCTTATAGAGGATCATCGACGAGACCCAGGCATTCTGGTTGACGTTGAAGTCGGTCAGGTCGGCCGCCACCTGGGCTATCCCCGAGTTTCCACAGGTCCTGGCGGTGTCGGTGCCGGCGCCCGCTGCGGTCTGCTCGCCGGCGGAAATATTGCGTTTCTCGAAGGTGTAATTGTCGACGTAGTTCGGGTTGAAATTGTTCCACCATTGGGTGGCGTAAAAGAAGTTGGCGTAGAGGCCGATCAGAACGAGCAGTGCCAGCCCGAGCACCGCCTTCAGGATCCAGCCGCGCTGCGCGTACCAGCGCCCGGCCCACATGAACGGCCACAAGATCACGCCGATGACGACACCGATGCCGCGGCCGATCCACTGGAAAACCCAGGTGAAGAAATTCACGATCGGATCAAGCATGGCAATGTCACCCCCTCGTCAATCAGCCAAGAATTCGAAAAGTCAGGCGCTCAATCAGTCAAACCGTAGAGGCGTGCGCGAAACGCCACCTTGTCTTTCAGATATGTGGTTTTCAGAACGTCCACAACATGTGATCGCCAGGCGTCGCTGAAGCCGCCATAGTCGCTGTAGAAGCCCGGTTTGTTGAAGACGTAGCGCGAGACGAAGTCCTGCGGCACGAAATCCGAGATCAGCTGGTTGGTCAGCCAGGCGTCGGGATGGTCGGGCCTGGCTCGAATTACCAGGAAGCGCTGCTGCGGGAACACGTCTTCGATCTCGAGACGACCGAGGTGGGCGATCTCGCGCTTGGCGGCGTTGAGAAAGGGAAAATTGCCGTCTCTGGTGATCAGGTCTGTATGGCCGTGGATCCAGGTCTGCAGCCAGACCTTGTCGACGTCGGTCAGATTGCGATCGGGCTCGGCGTCGCGGATCAGTGCGCGCACCACCATCTCGGCGCGATGTTCGAGATAGCCTGATGTTTCGATCCACGAGGCGCGCGGCAGTTCGATGCGGCCGGTGGCGGCGAGGAACTTGAACACCTTGTCGGCGTCATTGATCGAGAGGTAGCTTACTTGCCACGGTCGGGAGCGGCGGAAGCCGGGTGCTGCCGGGTCGCTGATCACCGTCGTCATGTCAGGGTCGATGAACACATAGAGCCCGCCGAAATGGCTGGTCCAATAGGCGCTGTGGCGAAAGATCACCTGATCCGGCACCAGCGCATTCTCGCGGATGTCGCCGCAGATCTTGGCCAGCTCCACCATGCGGGTGAGCATGGCGTTGTCGCGCCAGGCGTCCGGCTCCTGCTTCAGCCGGTCGACGAGCTTGCCGAGCTCGGCGGCTTTGCCAAGCACGTCCTCCGCCGACAGCACCTTGAACTCGACCTGATTGATCGACAGCAGATCCTCGATGTCGCTGACCTCCGGGACCGAATCCTCGATCTCGCCGTAGATGACGTCCTTTATGGTCAGCGCGTCGATGGCGCGCTGATTCTTCGACATGAACTCGAACATCAGTTGCGAGGTGTTGGAAAAGGCGGTGTGGACCACCGGCAGGTCGATCTGCGACGGCGTCAGGATGATGAAGCGGCGGTTGATCTCATTGGGATCGAGGTAATTGTAGTCGTCGCATTCCTCGGCAACCTGCGGCGAGAAGCCGGTGCGGTCGATGTCGAAGCTCTTCAGCTTCGTCGGCTTCAGGCCGAAGGCGACCAAAGCCTTGTTGTAACGCTGGATGAGATGCGGCTCGTCGATCGTCAACAGCCGGCCGTAGATCAGCTCATTGTCGCGCAAAAGGTCGGATGACTTGGCCATTATTCCTTCTCCCCGTTCACGGGGAGAAGGTGCCCGAAGGGCGGATGAGGGGCGGCGCAAGCGCTCATCATCTTCCCTCTGACGTTGAAGCGGGCAAAAACTTCGCGTCGACAGCAATCATCTTCCGATTGAGCCGACCATCCAAGGCCGCAACGATCGTATCCAGTACGCTCTTACGGCCAGTGAGGACATCAGCGTGCCAAACCCTCAACACCGACCAACCGTTCCTGTTCATGGTCTCATCCCTGTATCGATCCTGAGATCGATTTGCGTGCTGGCTTCCATCAACTTCCACAACCAGATTGGCTTCACGGCAGGCGAAGTCGGCGAAATAGGGGCCAATCGGTAGTTGGCGAACAAATTTGTGGCCGTTCAATCGTCGCCCGCGCAATTCGTGCCATAGCCATTCCTCGGCATCGTTCTCGACTTTTCGAAGCTGCCTGGCCTTCGCCACCTTCGGCTCGTTTCCACCTCGCACAGCGCTGCCCCTCATCCGCCTTTCGGGCACCTTCTCCCCGTAAACGGGGAGAAGGGAGAAGCGCCAGGCTCAAGCATTCCACAGGCCCTTCTTCTTCAGCTCCTCGATTTCGCGCACCGCGCGGTCGCGCAGGCGGGTGTCGCGGATCATCTTGGTCACCGCCGCGTCGTCGGACTTGTCGGAATAACGGAACTCCGAGTCGGCGTAGCGGTTGACCTCCTGCATGACCATGTCCATCGAGAACGGCCCGCGCAATTCCTCGATCATCGCCTTCTTGTCGTCGTAGCCCTTGTGCATGAAGACGTCCGGCTTCTCGAACCACTCGTCCGGCAACTCGATGTCCATGGCGCGCATCTTGATCGCGTCGGTGACGTTCTTGATGGCGCGGCCGGTGAAGCGCGGCTCGGCCTCCTTGATCATGTGCAGATAGGTGCCGATGTCGGCCATCGACTTCGGCGCCCCATTCTCCTTCATGTAGCGTTCATAGACCTTCATCAGCCCATCTTCCCTGGGCTTTTCATGCTCTTCATAGGCTTCCATTACCGCGCGCTGGATTTCCTGGGCGGCGTAGAGCTTGTGGTCGCCGAGCGGGATCTTGTGGTTCTTGCCGGCGAGCAGCACGAAAATGTCGATGTAGTCGTCGCGGCTCTGCGGACCGTCGACCATCCAGCGCGCGCCGGCGCGCTGGCGCAGCGCGTCGTCGACGTTTTCGGGATAGTTTGAGAACATGCCGAAGGAGCAGTTGCCGCGCACCACTGTGCCGGCACCGGCAAATGCGTCCATCAAGACGCCGGTGATTTCCTGCTGGCCGGCCGAGGCGCGGTCGTCGGAGCGGCGTGCTGCCACCTGGTCGATATCGTCGATGGTGCCGAAGCCGATGACGCGCGGGTTCAGCACATTGTTGATGAACTGGCGGCAGTTCTGGCCCGACTTGCCCTGGTAGGAGGAGATCTGGTCGACGCCGAAATTCTCGTAAGCGAAGGGATAGCCGGCGACCTGGCAATAACCGTTGACGAGGCCAGCGATCATCTGGATCAGCGTCGTCTTGCCGGTGCCGGGCGCGCCGTCGCCGATGAAGGTGAACAGGAAGCCGCCGAGCTCGACGAACGGGTTCAGCTCACGTTCGAAATCGTAAGCCATCAGCATCTTGGCCAGCTTGACCGACTGGTATTTGGCGATGTGATTGCCGACGACCTCTTCCGGCTTCTTGAAGGTCATCACCAGCGGCTTCGAGCGCTTGCCCGGCGCGACGTCGAAGCCGTCAAGGGTGAAGTCATCGACGTCGATGCGGATATGCGCGTTCTCGAACGGACCGATGCCGTCGAAGCGGCCTTTTCGTGCCAGCAGCCCATCGATGGCGACACGGGCGAAGGCGCGCGCCTTGGTCATCAGGTCGGCGTCGTCCTTCGCGCCTGATATCGCCCTGTCGAGCCCTGATACGATCGACTTCACCGCGTCCTGCGGCGTGTCGAACAGAAAGTCCGGCTCTGGCGTGTCGTTCGGCGCCTCGCCATCGCTGTCGATCAGCTGGAACAGGTAGGAAGTGAGGCTGAAGGCTGAGATATAGGCCGAGGCCGACAGCAGCTTCTTGAAGGTGGCCGCCTCGTCGCCTTCCAGCGGGGCGCGGGCGTTTTTCGCCTGCAGGCTTTCGAGGTCTGAACCTTCGGCGAAGACGTCCGATATGGCCAGGGCGATCGCCAGGCCGCGCCGGGTGCGAAACAAAAGCATGTGCTGTGCAATGCTGAGCAGCTGGTCGTCGGGATGGACGGCAGCGACGGTCTTTGAAAGCTCGACCTCGCGTGTGCGCCTGACCGAGCCGACCGATACGGTCGAGACGAAGCGGCGGTTGGTGCCGGCAAGTGGGGTGCCGGATTCACGCGACGGGTCTTCCAGCACGACGATGCGGGTGATGAAGCTCTGCGCCGTGCCGCGATGCTTTTCGATCGCCGCTTCCGAAATCGTGGTCAGGCCGGTGTCCATGCAGGATGCTCCGCGGTTTGACGGTCAGACGTCCGAGATCACCTGTCCTTTGGACAGGATGTGGACCTTGTAGCCCGAAAAGATCTTTTGCGCCTCGCCGGCGGCATAGAGCGCCTGATAGGCCTCATGCGGGATCAGCGCGTGGTTCTCGTAGCTCGACACGCCTTGGCGTGCCGCCTCCAGGTCATCGGTGTCGATGAAGAATTCCTGCGTCGTCTTCTCGCTCGAAAACAGACCTTTGCGGCCGGGTTTTTCGGCCTTGGAATAGACCTCCTGGATGGTCCAGGTCAGCAGCCAGGCGTTTTCCGGCTTGCGCACCTTGCCCAAAACGTCGGTTACCGTCGAATTGTTCTCGGTAATCCCTGCCGAATAGAAGGGGCCGAGCACGACGCGGCGCAACTGCTTGGGGTGGAGCGGCTCGAAATCCTTGTCGAGATTGACAGCGATCGTCGCCGGCGACAGCGTGTAGGCGGAATTCTTCTCGGTGAAGTCGTCGAAGCGGTGGGCAAGCTCGGGATTGAGCAGCCCTTCAACGGGAAGCGGAATGTCGACCTTGTCGTTGAGCTTGCCGTCGCGGTCGACAAGCTGGTCGATCATCGCTTCTGAGGAATCCTCGACCGTCACCATGTAGACCAGCGGCAGGTTGGCGCTGCCGTCGAAGGTGGCCCAATGGACGAGGTAATAAGGCCGCCCGGTCTTCGGATTGACCGAGACTTTTGCCGTCTGCGCCAATGTGAACGGCGCGAAGGTCGTCTCGCTCCTGACGCCCTCCAGATAGAGCCGCTCTGCCATCGATTTCTGCAGCGCCTCGGGGAACTCCTTGTGGCGCAGGATGAAGTCGGCCATTTCCTCGCGCAACTCGTCGGCCAGCGGTATGTTGGCAAGCCGCGTATCGGCCTGACGGCGGTCGTTTTCCAGCTCGAGTACATTCTGGAAGACGGGAAAGCCGCTTTCGGCGCGCGAAATGCGAAACGTCTCCGTGAAACCCAGCCGGTTACGCCAACAGGAAAAGGAGTTGTCGAGCCGCGCAATGTATTCGGCGACGATCTTGGCGACGATGCCGTGCCGGTAGAGCGGCGAGCGATCGTCGCGCATGAACACTTCGAGGCCGCTGAGTGCCGCCCTGATTGCCGAGAAATAACGCGTTGCCGCTTCGTTTTCGGGTGTCATGCAGCCAGCCCTTGAGAGCGATGCGCGTGCAGCAATTACGACTGCACGTAGTTTGCCGCATTGTGCTTCTTCAGCACGTCGTCGAAGCGGCGGGCAAAGGCATCGTCGGCCAGCTTCTTGCGGCGCTGGATGTCGGCGGTTGCCACCATGTTCTTCTCGTGCATTTCGAGGAGATCGCCAATGTGCTTCTGCGAGGCGGCGCCGATGCCGGCCATGGTCTCCTCAGCGGTATTGTCGACCTGGCTGCCCAGCGTGTTGATCTTGTGGGCGACGTCCTGCTGGGCGGCGGTCTTCAGCGAGTCTTCCAGCGCCTTGTAGAGCACGATGCGCTGCTCGGTATCGATGGTCAGCTTGTTGATCAGCGTCGACTGCGCCGCGATCTGGTTGTTGAGCGAATCGACGAAGGTCTGGAACATCGAGGTGTAGCGCTCCAGCGTCTGGCTTTCGGCCAGCAGCTCCTGCTCTTTGGCCTGCTTCTCGTTATACTCCGTGGCCAGCTTCGAACGCTCGCCTTCAAGCTGCGTGCGCTCCTTCTGGCTGGTCGAAGCGGCGATCTTGTTCTCGATGTCGAGCAGCATCGGGTTGAGCTCCTCGATGCGCTTCTGCACGGTTTCGAGATTGGACATGGTCGTCTTGCGGCGCTCGATCACCTGCGACAGGCTGGCCTCGGAGGTCTTGTAGCGCTGGTCGAGAACCTGCTTCTGCGCCTTGAGGATGCCGACGATGGTGTCGGACTTCGCCAGCAGCTCCTGCAGATTGCCGGCCAGCGACATGTTGCGGACACGATCGGTGCGCATGCGCTGCTTGCGCTGGCTGGAAAACATGCCGATGAAGCTTTCCCAGCCGGTGTAGTTCTTCATGCTCTCGAATTCGGCGCCGAAGACGTTGGTGGCGTCCTCCAGCCCGATGATCAGGTCGGCGATGTTGCCTTCCATCACCTTCTGCTGTTTCAGCACATCCTCGATGCGGGCGTTCTCGAGGTCGAAATTGGCGTCGCCGATCTTCTTGTCGGTCTTGGCGAGCGTGTCGAGCACCGTGCCGGACTGCTCGATTTTCGTGCGCATGTCCTGCACGACCTGCTTGGTCTTGGCAATTTCGGCGTCGAAATTCTGCAATGTCGCCATAGGGGCCTCCCGCTCGGCATCTGTTCGTGTCGCGAACCGCCGCGAATATATGTGTGGCATGGGGGGAAGGGAAGGCGGAAGATTGGGGGCTTTGTAAAGGATGGCGCCGAACCCGACACAAAAACCGCCTCGGCGGCGGGGTCGTCGGCGCAGATCAGCACCATACTCAAATTAGTAGCATAATTGCCGTCACAAAGCAATTGATCGCCAACTCGCCGATCGGGTTTCTTTCCCCCAGCACAAGCCTCTTAGGTGAAACCGATGAAATCGTCGGGCGCGGCGCGGCCCATTTCTTCTTCCCAATGGCGGCGGCAGAGCGAGACATAGACATCCTTGCCGATCGCCACCTGTTCGCCCTGCCTCGCCACCTTGCCGTCCGCGCCAAGCCGCACGACCATCGTCGCCTTGCGGCCGCAGCGGCAGATGGTGCGCACCTCGCGCAGATCGTCTGATATCGCCAGAAGCGCGCGCGAGCCGGAAAACAGCTTGCCCTGGAAATCCGTGCGCAGGCCGTAGCACATGACAGGGATGTCCAGCCGGTCGGCGATGCGGGCGAGCTGCCACACCTGCTCCTCCTCGAGGAATTGCGCCTCGTCGACGAAGACGCAATGCACCGTCGTATGGTCGTGATGCTCGGCGACCCGGGCGAACAGATCGTCGCCGTCGCGGAACATCTCAGCTTCCGTCTCCAGCCCGATGCGCGACGAGATCAGCCCGGTGTCGCCCTTGCGGTAGAGGGCGGCGACGAACAGCATCGTCGTCATGCCGCGCTCGCGGTAATTGTACGAGGCCTGCAGCAACATCGTCGTCTTGCCGGCATTCATCGTCGCATAGTGGAAGTACAGCTTGGCCATGTCGCCCTTTAAAGCCGAGTTCGCGCGGCGCGGGGAGGGGGCGTCCTCGTATTCCACCAGAAAGGCGCATTTCATCGGAAAGCGGCTGGACACCGCAAAAGCACTGGAGCAGCAGGCAGCGTGTCGCTGATCGGCCAGTCCGCGCCGTTCGTCGCGATTGCCTTATCGCTTGAAACCGCACCAGAATGGTGTTTGGCTGACGAAACAAAGCGGAGATAAAACCGTAACTTCGCTTAGCCAAAGAATCAAAATGGGAGAATTTTCATGTTGCGTATCAATTCCTTCGTCGCCGGCCTTGGCCTGGCGGCTTTCCTGTCCACCAGCGCAGCTCTCGCCGCCGATCCGGAAAGCTGCAAGACGGTGCGTCTCTCCGATGTCGGCTGGACCGACATCCAGGCCACCACCGGCGTCGCCTCGGTGCTGCTCACCGCGCTCGGCTATGAGCCGGAGGTGATCCAGCTTTCGGTGCCGGTGACCTATGCGTCGCTGAAGAACAAGGACCTCGACGTCTTTCTCGGCAACTGGATGCCGTCGATGACCAACGACATCAAGGAGTACACAGCCGACGGCTCGGTCGAGACCGTCAGCGAGAACCTCAGCGGCGCCGGCTACGGTATCGTCGTGCCGACCTATGTCGCCGACGCCGGCGTCAAGACGCTGACCGATATTGGCAAGTTCAAGGACAAGTTCGATGGCAAGATCTATGGCATCGAGGCCGGCAATGACGGCAACCGCATCATTCTCGACATGATCAAGGACCCGGCGGCCAATCTCGAAGGCTTCGAACTGGTCGAATCCTCCGAGGCCGGCATGCTCACCCAGGCCGAGCAGTCGATGAAGAACAATGAGTGGATCGCCTTCCTCGGCTGGACGCCGCATCCGGTGATGGGCGCCATGAAGATCACCTATCTCGACGGTATGGGGGACAGCGGCTTCGGCGCCGCCACCGTGCATACCAATGTGCGCAAGGGCTACACGGCCGAATGCCCGAATGCCGGCAAGTTCATCGCCAATCTGAAGTTCAACCTCGATATGGAAGGCGAGATGATGGACGCGATCCTGAAAGGCGGCGACGCCAATACGGCCGCGACCGACTGGCTGAAGAAGCACCCGGATGCGGTCACCCCCTGGATCGCCGGCGTGACCACTTTCGACGGCGGCGACGCGGCGGCGGCGGTCAAGACCGCGCTCGGAAGCTGAGCCGATAACTTTGAATTCGGCATAATGAGAACAAGGGCAGCCCTTTCGGAAAAGGCTGCCCTTTTTCATATCCTGTGACAAGATAACCATCCGGCAAGGACGGCGCCGATAGAAGAGGGGCTAGATGGATCCGATCTCCAAATTCCTGGTCAGCTACAAGATCCCCATAGGTGCTTGGGGAAAGGCCTTCTTCACCTTCCTCACCGACAATTTCAACACCGTCCTCAGGGCGTTTTCCAACGGCCTCAATTTCCTGCTCGACGGGATGGTCGACGGACTTCTTCTGTTGCCGCCCGTCCTGCTCATCGCGCTGATCGCCTTGCTCGCCTATGTCCTGCAGCGTTCGAAGGGCCTGGCGCTCGCCGTCTTCCTCGGATTGCTGTTCATCCTCAACCAGAACCTGTGGAAGCAGACGGTGGAGACGCTGGTGCTGGTGGTTGCCGCCGCCACCGCCTCGATGGCGATCGGCGTGCCGCTCGGCATCTGGGCGGCGCACAAGCCGAAGGTCTACCGCATCATGCTGCCGGTGCTCGACCTGATGCAGACGCTGCCGACCTTCGTCTACCTGATCCCGGTGCTGACCTTGTTCGGGCTCGGCAATGCGCCCGGCCTCATCGTCACCATCATCTTCGTCATCCCGACCTCGGTCCGTCTTACCCATCTCGGCGTCACCTCGGTGCCGAAGTCGATCATCGAGGCCGGTGAGGCCTTCGGCGCCACCAGGCGCCAGCTGCTCTGGAAGGTTGAGTTGCCTTCCGCGCTGCCCACCATCATGGCCGGCTTGACCCAGTCGATCATGCTGTCGCTGTCGATGGTGGTGTTCGCGGCCCTTATCGGCGCCGGCGGCCTCGGCACAGAGATCAACCGGGCGCTCGGCTCGCGCAGGATCGACCTCGGGCTCGAGGCAGGCCTTGCCATCGTCGTGCTGGCTATCGTGCTCGACCGGATGACCCGCATTGGCGTTGGAGGCAAGAAATGACCGTCGCCGTCGATTTCAGGAACGTCGATATCGTCTTCGGCAGCGACCAGACCGGCTCGCTCGCGCTGATCGACAGCGGCGCCACCCGTGCCGAGATCCTCGAAAAGACCGGCAACGTGCTGGGCTGCGCCGGGGCAAGCCTCACCGTGCACGAAGGCGAAATTTCCGTGCTCATGGGCCTGTCCGGCTCCGGCAAGTCGACGCTGCTGCGCGCCGTCAACCGGCTGAACGTCGTTTCGCGCGGCCAGGTCCTGGTCAAGGATGGCGACAAGACGGTCGATGTCGTCACCTGCGACGAGGCGACCCTTCGGCGGCTGCGGCAGAAGCAGGTCGCGATGGTGTTCCAGCAGTTCGGCCTGCTGCCGTGGCGCACGGTGGAGGAGAATGTCGGCCTCGGCCTCGAACTCGCCGGCGTTCCGGAAGCCGAGCGCAAGGAGCGCGTGCATCGCCAGCTCAAACTGGTCAATCTCGACCAGTGGGCGAAGAAATACGCGCACGAGCTTTCCGGCGGCATGCAGCAGCGGGTTGGCCTCGCACGCGCGTTCGCCACCGAAGCGCCGATCCTGTTGATGGACGAGCCGTTCTCGGCGCTCGACCCGCTGATCCGGACCAAGCTGCAGGACGAGTTGCTGCAGCTTCAGGCCGAGCTGAAGAAGACCATCATCTTCGTCAGCCACGACCTGGAGGAGGCGCTGAAGATCGGCAGCCACATCACCATCATGGAAGGTGGGCGCATCGTGCAGACGGGCGCGCCGGAAGACATCGTGCTGCGCCCCGCCAACGACTATGTCCGCGACTTCATCGCCAATGTGAATCCGCTTTCGGTGCTGACCGCCTGGAACGTGATGCGCGACCGCCGCGATCTCGAACAGGGCAAGGATGGCTGGGTGTGGCTCGACCGCCGCAGGACGACGCGTTTCAAGATCGACGAGCACGGGCTGGTGGCGGCGGCCGAGCGCGACGGCAAGCCGGCGTTCTGGGTTTCCTGCGCCGATGTCGAGGCGCAGCCGGAGGAGACGGCGCAGGTGTTCTGGGCCAATCCCGGTACCCCGCTGAAGACCGTGATGCTGGCCATGCACCGCTCGCAGACAGCACCGGTGGCACTGTTCGACGACCAGTCGCGCTTCGTCGGCGCCATCGGTGTCAGGGATGTGCTGAGCGCAGTGTTGCGGCGGTAGCTGTTCTCTCGGGGAGAGAAAGAACCAACTGCCGCATTCCTTCGCTCTCCTCTGCCGCATCTACGTTGCCAGCGGCAATTTCAGCTCCGTCAGCAGGCCGCCACTGGGGTGGTTGGACAGGCTGACCTCGCCGCCGGCGCTACGGGCGATGTTGCGGGCGATGGTCAGGCCGAGGCCGAGACCGCCGGTCTGGCGGTTGCGTGACTGTTCAAGGCGCACGAACGAGCCGAACACCGCGTCAAGCTCGGCCTGCGGTATGCCCGGTCCCTCGTCGCGTATGGCCAGCGTGATGGTCCTTTCCGACCGGTGGACGCTGAGATGCGCCTTCTTGCCATAGGTCACGGCGTTCTGGACGAGGTTGGTGACGCAACGCCTGAGCGCGACCGGCCGCGCAAGGCAGACGAGGCCGCGCGACCGCGTGTCGTCATTGTCGATCGAAACCTCTTCGTAGCCGTCGGCGACCGATTCCACGAGCGACCAGAAATCGATCCGTTCGCTCTTCTCCTCGGTCACCTCGAAGGTGGCGAAGTCGATAACCGAGCTGGCAATGTCTTCGATGTCGGCGAGATCGTGCGCCAGCGCCTCGCGAACCGCCGATTTCCTGAGCAGTTCGAGCCGCAGCCGCATTCTTGTCAGCGGCGTGCGCAGGTCGTGGGCGAGTGCTGCCGCAAGATGTTCGCGATCCTCGACATAGTCGCGCAGCCTGGCCTGCATGGCATTGACCGCCTTTGCGGCTGTGCGGATCTCGCGGCTGCCGGTCTCGGCGACCGGGGGGCTCTTCAGGTCGTTGCCGATCCGTTTCACCGCGGTTTCCATCATCCGGTAGGGCGCGGTAAGCCGGCGCAGCGACCATATCGAAGTGGCCACCACCAGTCCGGCGATCAAGGCATAGAGCGGCAGGCTGTCGAAGCTCAATATGGGTCCTACCGGTGTGTTCGGCTCGGTGAAGTTCAGCCATTGGCCGTCGGCGAAGCGGAGCGACGCTGTCAGCTTGTCGCTCTGGGCGAAGTCGGCCGCCAGGACCAGGAGGTCACGCTCGACCTCGCCGACATCGCGACCCTGGACCGCGCCCTTATCGTCGGCTTCCCGTGTCGCCGGGTCGCGCCGGACCCGTGCATCGGTGACGCCGAATTTCGCCAGCCGCCCGACCAGTATGTCCTCCAGTTCGGCCAGTTCGTCGTCGCCCGCTATCGACGAGGCGACGGCGGGCGTGTCTGAAACGGTAAGCGCGTAGGTCGCGTTGGACAGGCCGGACGCGGTGGCCTTGCGCGCTTCGGGCGGGGCGGCATGCATCAACTGCACCAGCGAGAAGGCGCGGTCATTGAGCCTGTAGAGATCGACCACGTCGTTGGCGGCGGCACGGTCCCGCGAGACGATGTAAAGCGTGGTGATCTGGCTGATCAGCAGGCCAGCGATGACAATGAGCAGAACCCAGACTGGCAGGGTCTGCGGCAGGATGCGTCTCATTCGGAGGTCGTCTCGGGCAGGAACTGATAGCCGCCGCTGCGCACGGTCAGGATCAGTTTCGGCGTTTTCGGGTCGTCCTCCATCTTGCGCCGCAGCCGGCTGACCAGAATGTCGACGCTGCGATCGAAGCTGTAGCCGCTGTCGCCGCCGGACAGTTCGATGAGCTGGTCGCGGCTCAGCACGCGCTGCGCGCTCTTGACGAAGGTCTGCAGCAGGTTGAACTCCGCCATGGTCAGCTCGACCCTGACGTCGCCCGGCGCCATCAGCCGGCGGCGCGAACAGTCCATCGTCCAGCCGGCAAAATGGTAGATCTGCCGCGAGGTGGGCCGCCGCGGCTCGGCGGCGCCGTTGCGCCTCAGCACGGCGCGGATCCGCGCCAGCAGTTCGCGCGGATCGAAGGGTTTCGGCACATAGTCGTCGGCGCCCATCTCCAGCCCGACCACCCGGTCGGTCGTCTCGGTGACGGCGGTCAGCATGATGATCGGCGTCGCATAGTTGGCACGAAGATCGCGGCAAAGCTCCAGCCCGCTCTTTCCCGGCAGCATGACGTCCAGAACCATAAGGTCCACCTGCGCACGGCGCAGCACGGCTTCCATCTCGGTACCGTCGGCGGCGACCGACGTGTGCAGCCCCCGTTTCCGGAAGAATTCCTGAAGCAGGTCGCGAATGCCCTTGTCGTCGTCGACGATCAGTATGTGCGCGTCGGATTTCACTGGAAGCCCTGCCGTCATTGGTGGCCGAAACCGTCGTTCGGTCATCACCCACACGACAGAATTCAGGCCATATGTTGGCCGGTGACGGTAAGCGAGCCCGAACGGGCCGCTCAGAAACAATCCAGAAACAAAATTCTACAGTTCGGAAAAACTCCCGAAAAAAATCAAGGGCATAAGGGGTGCCGTGGCGGTCAGGTCATCGACTGCAGCACGCGTTAAGGGATTACGGACAAACCGATGCAAAGGTTCTCGATCAGCTTGATGGGTGTGTTGCTAGGCATCTCGCTTATCACCGCCGCGGTCGAACAATCCTATGCAAAGGTGACCGATGCAAAGGTCGCCGATACAAAGGCGGCGATCACCCGGAGCGAGCGTTGCAGCAGCCTGAGCCGTCAGTTTGACGAAGCCCTCGAAACCCATGCCGCGGCAACGCAGGTCACCGCGGCGAAGGCACTTCAAAGAAAGGGCAACCGGTTCTGCGCCAATAAGAAACAGGCACAGGGCATCCGGATGCTCGCCAACGCTTTGAAGCTGCTTGGAGTGACACCGAACGACCCGGTTCAGTGACCCTCAACCCGATCTGCAAGCAAAAGGAAACGAAGCCATGAAAAAGTCCCTGCTCTCCGCTCTCGGTCTCGCCATCGCGCTTGCCTTCTCGATGCCGGTTCTCGGCGTCGGCAGCGCCAATGCCGCAGGCACGACCGCGGCGGCGACGACTGCGACGACCGCTGCGCCGGCCAAGATCGTCAAGAAGGTCGCGGCCAAGAAGACCGTCAAGAAGCACAAAAAGCACGCTGTCAAGGCAGCTCCGAAGGCCTGATCGAGCGACATCTCTTGTCCACTAAGAAGACCGCTCCAGTTGCGATGCGCCTGGAGCGGTCTTCCTTTTCGTTGCAGATGGGCGACGTCTGCGGCCGAGTCATCGATCCCTGCCGGGCTTCGCTGCGCCAAGCCGTTGAACGGCAGCCGGCAGTTCCCACATAGGCACGGACTTGTGAACGGCCGCGCCTGCCGGAAGGCGGTTTGTGCACGGCTCAAAATAGACGACCGCTTTCCTCCATGTCAGAATAAGGCGAAATTATCGCTCGCAATTGCCGGTTCCGATGCCTGAGATCGTCACCAAACCCCGCACCAAAATACAGCCGAAGATCGAACGGCCGAAGCTCTACAAGGTCATCCTGCTGAATGACGACTTCACGCCGCGCGAGTTCGTGGTGACGGTGCTCAAGGGCGAATTCAAGCTGAGCGAAGACCAGGCGCGGCGGGTGATGATCACCGCGCACCAGCGCGGCGTCTGCGTCGTCGCCGTCTTCACCAGGGACGTCGCCGAGACCAAGGCGACACGGGCGACCGATGCCGCCAAGGCCAAAGGCTATCCGCTGATGTTCACGGCCGAGCCGGAGGAGTAGCGCGGCGTTTTATCCTTCTCCCCTTGTGGGAGAAGGATAAACCTCCGCGCTACCGCCCCTCGCGGTACCACATCGAGCCCAATGCCAGAAGCAGCAGGCCGAGGCCGAGGAAGCCGCCGAACAGCGGCACGCGCGAGACGGCCTTCAGCACGCTGTCGTCGGTGGTGCGCAGGCCAATCCAGTCGTTGCCGGTCGCCGCGCCCGAGGCGCGGACCGGGACGACCGAGGGCAGCGTCACGCCGCCTGTGAGGTTGCCGAGGGCTGAGGATGGCGCCAGCCGGCGCACGCTGCCGCCGGTGGCCTCGGCCGGCGCTTTCAGCCGGTTCTCGGTGGAAATGACGTCGGTGAATTCCGGTGCATTGACCGGGCCGACATGGGCAAGCGCCTTCAGATCGCCATTGCCGACCTGGTAAAGGCCGATCTCGTTGGTCTCGATACTGCCCAGGAAGACGCCGGGCTCGGCTCTTTCCAGCTTGACGGTCAGCGCCTTGCCGGACGGGGTGATGATTTGGGCCGGGCCGGGGTCGTCGCTCATCGTCTGGCGGCGGAATTCCAGCATCATGCCGCGGCCGTCGGCGGTCAGCCGCTCTTCCTCGAGTTCGGGCTCCTTCATCAGCCAGTGGGCGATGCGGCGATAGAGCTGGACATGCGGGCCGCCGCCTTCGAAGCCGCGCGCCCATAACCAGCCCTGGTCGGACAGGAACATGCCGACGCGGCCTTCCCCTTTGCGGTCGAGCAGGAGCAGCGGGCGATCGTCCGCCCCTTTCATCACCGCCTCGCCCTCGGGGTTCTCGACGCCGATGGTGCGGAACCAGCGGCTCCAGTGCGGCGGCTCGGTGGCGGAGCCGTCGAGCCCGCGCGTCACCGGATGGCGCTGGCCGAGCTCGGTGAGGCGCGGATAGAAGGCCTTGTCGACGACTTCGCCGGTCGGCATCGCCGGCAGCGCCGACATCAAAGGCGTGCGGGCGATGGAGCTTTCGCCGGCATATTCGGGCCCCGCCGCGATCAGCAGCGCGCCGCCCTTTTCGACATATTCGGCGATGTAGTCGTAATAGAGGATCGGCAGCACGTCGCGATGCTGGTAGCGGTCGAAGATGATCAGGTCGAAATCCTTGATCTTTTCGACGAACAGTTCGCGCGTCGGGAAGGCGATCAGTGACAATTCGTTGATCGGCGTACCGTCCTGCTTCTCCGGCGGCCGCAGAATGGTGAAATGGACCAGATCGACCGAGGCGTCGGATTTCAGCAAATTGCGCCAGGTGCGTTCGCCGGCATGCGGCTCGCCGGAGACCAGCAGCACGCGCAAATTCTCGCGGATACCGTCGATCAGCGCGATGGCGCGATTGTTGGTGTCGGTGAGTTCGTCGGGCTCTGGATCGATGGCGAGTTCGACGATGTTGCGGCCGGCACCGGGGATCGTCACTTGCAGCGGCATGGCCTGGCCGATGGTGGCCTGCTCGACCGAGACCTGCTCGCCATTGACCGACACGCGCACATCGACCGAGCCGGCCTCATTGTTGGTGCCGATGACGCGATAGGTCATTTCGAGCGGCTTGCCGACCAGACCGAAGCGCGGCGCATTCTCGAAGCGGATGCGGCGATCCTTTTCCTGGTCGTTGCCGGTGATCAGCGCGTGCAGCGGGGCGTTGAAGTCGGGTGCGCCGGCGGGGGCGTCATGCACCTCGCCATCGGTGATCATGACGGCGCCGCCGATGCGCGACGGCGGCACGTCGCGGAAGGCGCCTTCGAGCGCGCTGAAAAGCCGCGTTTCGGTGCGCTCCTCGGCGGCTTCCGACTTGCCGGCCTCGACGACGCGGACGTCGAACTGCTTGAAGCGGGCGAGGCGCTGCTGAAGCCCGGCCAGCGCCTCGTCCGTCTGCTTGGTGCGCTCGCCGATGTCCTGGCTCTGGCTGCGGTCGACGACGACGGCGACAACGCTTTTCAGCGCCTCGCGCTCCTCGTCGAGAACAACAGGGTTGAGCAGGGCCGCACCCAGCGCCAGCAGCGCGGCGAAACGGAAGACCGCGCCGCGCTGGCGAAGCCACAGGCCGACCAGTGCCAACAGCAACAGCGGCGCCAGCACCAGGCCAAGCAACGGCCAGGAGATGAGCGGTTCGAAGGCGAGCGACCAATTCATGGCTTACTGCCCCAGCCGTTCGAGCAGCACCGGCACATGCACCTGATCGGATTTGTAGTTGCCGGTCAGCATGTACATCATGATGTTGACGCCGGCGCGCAGCGCATAAATGCGCTGCATCGGATCCGACGGCACGGTCGGCAAAAGCGGATCGCCATTCTCGTCGACCGCCCAGGCGCCGGCGAAATCATTGGCGGTGATCATGATCGGCGAGACGCCGTCGCCGGTGCGCACCGGACGGTTCTCGGTGTTGCTGGCTTCGAGCGACGCCGCGACCCAGAGCGGGCTGCCGGCAAAGCGTCCGGGAAACTCAGGCAGGATGTAGAAGGATTTGGTCAGCACATGATCCGACGGCACCGGTTCCAGCGGCGGTACGTTGAGATTGCCGAGGATGTCGCGCAGCCGCTCTGTCGCCGGGCTGGCCGAATCCGCGCCGATGCCGGTGGCGAACTCGTCGCGCGTGTCGAACAGCACCGTGCCGCCCTGCTGCATATAGGCGTCGACACGGGCGATCGCGGCCTGGCTCGGCATCGGTGCGGCAGGGTCGATCGGCCAGTAGATCAGCGGATAGAAGGATAGCTGGTCCTTCGAGATATCGACGCTGGCCGGCGCCCCCGGCTCGAGCGCGGTTTTCTCGATCAGGAAGCGGGTCAGGCCCTCCAGCCCGGCTTGGCTGATCGAATCGACGCTCCGCTCGCCGGTCTGCACATAAGCGATCCGGGTCTTGGAGATGTCCTCGATCGCCCGCTCGTCGCCAGGTTTGGCATCGTCGGCGCGGGCGATGTCGGCGTGGCCGACCAGGGCGCCGAGCGCAATCATCAGGGCGGCGGTGGTTGCGGCAGCAGTGCGGGCGCGGCGCGGCCGGCGCGAGAACAGGCCGCCCATCCAAAATACGGCCAGCGTGTCGAGCACCATCAGCAAAAGGGCTGCCGCCACCAGCGGGCCCTTCAAATTCTGCGATTCGTCGAAAGCGTACTGGATGGTGGTGACCGGCACGGTGATCTGAGGACGGACCAGCGGTGCGAAGCTGCTTTCGGCATTGAGCAGATTGTGGGCGAAGACGCCGGTTTCGGAGCCGTACAGGCCGGGCGGGTTTTCGAACGTCACCGGCAGCGGGCCGGCACCCGGCACCAGCGGCCGCGCATCCGGCGTCGGCGGCACCAGCGCGCCGTCGGCTGATATCATGCGGTAGGGCGCCAGCGAGGCGGCCGCGGCCTCGGCATTGGCGACCGCAGCGCCCTGGTTGCGGGACAATTGCACGATGCGGCGCAGCATCTCGACGAAGCTGCCGGAGATCGGCAGGTTCGACCAGGTT
The DNA here is from genome assembly GCF_040319125.1 of Mesorhizobium sp. M0938. NCBI lineage: Bacteria > Pseudomonadati > Pseudomonadota > Alphaproteobacteria > Hyphomicrobiales > Phyllobacteriaceae > Mesorhizobium > Mesorhizobium sp. M0938. The sequence goes on from NZ_JAMYNS010000008.1 coordinate 211,328, forward strand.
GCCTCCGGCGTGACATGGAACAGGACGAGCGTGCCCTTGCCCTTCTTCATCCCGGTCACCAGCGGCGTGCCGTCGGCAAGCGTCGCCCAGGTGCGCTCGACGATATCTGGCGTCGGTTCGGCCAGCACCTGCCTGGTGACGGTGACCTCGGCGGGCGGAGCGAGGTCGGCGAAGGGGCCGGTCTTCGGGAAATCAGTGACCGGCTGCGGCGTCGTCCACGACAGCGCGCCACCGAGCGAGCGCTCGCCGGTGCGCAGCCTGACCGGCAGCAGGTCGTCATCATTGCCGGCGGCGACCAGCCGCGAGCCGGCGAACCGCACCAGTGTGCCGCCATTGTCGACCCAGTCGACCAGCCTTTGCCGCACCTGCTCAGGAATGGTGCCGATATCGGCCATCACGATCATCGCCGGCTTCTGATCGAGCAGTTGCGGGATGGCGTCGGCGAGGTCGGCGCTCGACGGCTCAGCCAGATCGGCGAAGGGCTGCAGCGCGCGTCTGATATAATAGAGCGGCGACAGAAGCGGCTGCGCCTGGTCGGCCTCGGCCTGCGACAGCAACCCGACGCGGCGGCGCTTGGAATTCTCGTCGAGCACGCGGACGGCGCCGGCCTGCCGCTGGCCGTCGAGCGTAATCGAGGCGAAATCGTTGCGCAGTTCGAACGGCACCGCCATCGTGCCGGTGGCGGCGGATTCGCCAGGCGAGAAGGTCAGCGTGGCGTCGGCGATGCGGCGGCCCTTGTCGTCGAAAGCGCCGGCCGTCACTTGAGCCGGCGCCGGATCGCCCGGTGCGCGGATGGCTGTCAGCTCGAAGCCGTCCACCTGATTGTCGGCGCCGGTCAGGCCGATCAAGTCAGGCCGGTCGGAGACAGCCCAGACGACGCGGGCGGCGTTCTTCGACAAAAGCGTGTTGAAGGCGGCCTCGTCGCCTTCCGCAGCCAGACCATCGGCGAGCACGGCGACGCTGGCGCCCGGCAAACTCTCCAGGGTTGCCGCGACGCGGGCGTAGACGGCAGGGCGGTCGGTCGGGATCGGCCGCGGCTTTGCCGCGCGCAGCCGGTCGAGCGCGGTGGCGGCATCGAAGGGGCCGATCTCGGCATTCGGCTTTTCGGCGGTGAAGGCGATGATGACAGGCACCTCGTTGGAGCTGGCATCGGCGATCAGCCGTTCGGCCGTGGCGACGCGCTGGCTCCAGTCGGCGGCACTTGCCCAGTCATTATCGATCACCAGCGCAAGGGCGGCGCCTTCGGCCGGCAGTTTTTCACGCGGGTTGAAGACAGGTTCGGCCAGTGCTGCAACGATAAGGGCCGCCATCAGCAGCCTGAGCAGCGTCAGCCACCATGGGCTCTGTTGCGGCGTCTCCTCGCGCTTCAGCACGCGGGCCAGGATCTTCAGGGGCGGGAATATCTCGGTCTGCGGCTTGGGCGGCGTGAACCGCAAAAGCCACCAGATCACCGGCAGCGCCAGAAGGCCCCACAGCACCATCGGCGCCCCGAAAGAGAGCGGCAGCCAGCTCATGCGCGGATCCTCCCGGCGGAGCTGCCATCGACGGTCATCGCCATATGGACGCGCACCAGCGCTTCGGAGGCGAGACGGTCGGTATGGTTGACCGTGAAGCTCCAGCCGAGCCGCTTGCACCAGTCGGTCAGCTCCTGGCGACGGGCGGTGTAAAGCAGGCGGTATTCATCGCCCAGCGTTTCGGCCCGGCCAGCGGTCAGCTTGTCGCCGGTCTCGGGATCGGTGAATTCGGTGCGGCCGGCATAGGGAAACCTCTCCTCGGCCGGGTCGGCGACCTCGATCAGATGGGCACGCACGCCGTGGCGGGCGAGCACGTCGAGCCAGGCAATCGTGTCCTCGACCGGATCGAGGAAATCGCTGACGATGACGATGTCGCAGAAGCGGCGGATGGCGGACAGGTCGGGCTTAGCCGGCAATTCGCCGGCATGGGTGAGTTGCGCCGCGATACGTTCGGCGCCGTTGCGGGCGGTGAACGGATCTGTCAGTCCGGGCCAGGCGATGCGCTCGCCGCTGCGCGACAGCAGTTCGGCCATGGCCAGCGCCAGCACCAGCGCGCGGGATTCCTTCGAGACAGTGGCTCCGGTCGATTTGTAGAGCATCGAGGACGATGGATCGGCCCACAGCCACACTGTATGGGCGGCCTCCCATTCACGGTCGCGCACATAAATGTGATCGTCGCGGGCCGAGCGGCGCCAGTCGATACGCGAGGAATCGCCTTCGACATAGGGCCGGAACTGCCAGAAATTCTCGCCGATGCCGCGTTTGCGGCGGCCGTGCCAGCCGGCGATCACCGTGTTGACGATGCGGCGCGCCTCGACCAGCAGGTCAGGCACCAGCGACGCCCGCAACCGGCCGCGGGCGAGCGCGTCACGCGTCGCTGCCGGTGCCTGGGCCTCGCCAATACGCGCCATCAGATGCCTTTTGCCAGTTTCGCCACCACGTCGCGCACGGTCGTGCCCTCGGCACGGGCGGCAAAGGTCAGCGCCATGCGGTGCTGCAGCACCGGCTCGGCCAGCGCTCTGATGTCGTCGACCGACGGCGCCAGCCGTCCGTCGTAGAGGGCGCGGGCACGGGCGCACAGCGTCAGCGCCTGGCTGGCGCGCGGGCCCGGGCCCCAGGCGACGTGCTTGTCGGTCTCGGCGTTGCCTTGGCCGGGGCGCGCCGAGCGCACCAGCTGGAGGATCGCCTCGACGACGCTTTCCGGCACCGGCATGCGGCGGATCAAGGTCTGGATCTCCTTCAGCCGCGCCGGCTGCAGCACGTTCTGCGCCTTGGCGTCCTCAATGCCGGTGGTTTCCAGAAGAATGCGGCGCTCCGCCTCGATTTCGGGATAAAGGATGTCGACCTGCATCAGGAAGCGGTCGAGCTGCGCCTCGGGCAGCGGATAGGTACCTTCCTGCTCCAGGGGATTCTGCGTCGCCAGCACATGGAAGGGCGCCGGCAGGTCGTGGCGAGCACCGGCGATGGTGACGTGGTATTCCTGCATCGACTGCAGCAGCGCCGACTGAGTGCGCGGCGAGGCGCGGTTGATCTCGTCGGCCATCAGCAGCTGCGCGAAGATCGGCCCGGAGATGAAGCGGAAGGAACGCTTGCCGAATTCATCCTGCTCCATCACCTCGGAGCCAAGAATGTCGGACGGCATCAGGTCGGGCGTGAACTGGATGCGGCGGGAATCGAGGCCGAGCACGATGCCCAGTGTCTCGACCAGCTTGGTCTTGGCGAGGCCGGGCACGCCGACGAGCAGAGCATGGCCGCCGGCCAGCAGCGCCACCAGCGTGCGTTCGACTACGCTTTCCTGGCCGAAGATGACGCGGCCGACACCGTCGCGAACCCTGGAAATGTCGGCCAGCGCCGTCTCGGCCTGGGCGATCATGTCCTTTTCGCTGATCGGGCTTTCCTTGATCATCACGCTCATGCAGCATCGATCCTTCTCGTTGGAAATACCGGCTTGCACCCTCGACGCCGCAGAATGCCGCGATTCGGCCTCGCATGGCGCCTGTCTTTGAATTTAAATCACAGACTTAGGCTGACAAGCGGAACAACAGTGACTATTTCGTGACCATGACGGAACGCGCCGAGGATCGTGAAGAGAGTTTGACGGCCGCCACCGAGGCGCGCGGACTGGAGGCGCTGATCTCGCGTGCCGCCCGCGCGGGCAAGGGGCCGGCCCCGGTGGAGCGCTGGAATCCAGCCTTTTGCGGCGATCTCGACATGGAGATCAGGCAGGACGGCACCTGGTTCTACCAGGGCACGCCGATCGGCCGTATGCCGCTGGTGCAGCTGTTTTCCTCCGTGCTGCGCAAGGACGAAGACGGCAAGACCTATCTGGTGACGCCGGTCGAAAGGGTCGGCATCCGCGTCGTCGACGCGCCTTTCATCGCCGTCGAGATGGATGTTTGCGGCACCGCCGATGGCCAAGTCATCACCTTCCGCACCAATGTCGGCGACGTGGTCGAGGCCGGTCCGGACCATCCGCTGCGCTTCGTCGACGAGGACGCGACGGGTGGTCTGAAACCCTATGTGCTGGTGCGCGGACGGCTGGAGGCGCTGGTGGCGCGGCCGGTCATGTACGAACTGGTCGGGCATGGCGAAGAGATCGACGTCGGCGGCAGAAGGATGTTTGCCGTCCGCTCGAAGGGCGTGGTCTATCCGATCATGACGGCGGAAAAACTGCAGCGGCTGAGCGCATGATGGGCAGCGTACGATGGACCAGGTGACGCTATGGACCAAGTGACGCGGGCGCCGTTTTCCGCCTGGGATTTTCGCGCACGTGTCGCGGCACAGCCGCTGGCGCATGCCGCCGACGATTATGGCGACCATCGCTTCAATCCCGGCCATCCGCGGTTGAAGCTGGCGAAGGCATTGCGCGATGCCGCCGTGCTGATCCCGGTGGTCGACCATGGACGCGATGCCACGGTTCTGCTGACCAAACGGGCGGAAAAGCTGCGCAACCATTCGGGGCAGGTGGCTTTTCCCGGCGGCACGATCGACCCCACCGATCCGAGCCCGGAGGCGGCGGCATTGCGCGAGACATTCGAGGAGATCGGGCTCGGCCAGGACCAGATCGAGATCATCGGCCGCATGCCCGATTATGTCTCCGGCAGCGGCTATCGCATCGCCCCGGTGCTGGGGATCGTGCGGCCGGGTTTTTCACTGACGCTGAATTCCGAAGAGGTCGATGCCGCCTTCGAAGTGCCGCTGCGCTTCCTGATGGATCCCGCCAACCATGGCCGCGACAGCCGCATGTGGAACGACCTGGAATGGTTCTTCTACGAGATGCCCTATGACGGCCAGCGCATCTGGGGCGTCACCGCCGGCATCATCCGCACGCTCTATGAAAGGCTCTATACGTGAGCGGCGCGGTGTCGCTCGCGGGCAAAGCCGACTGGCTCGGCGAAAAGCACCTGCAGCGCCTGCTGGCGGCGCTGGCCGATGGCGGCGAGGAGGCGCGTGTCGCCGGTGGCGCGGTGCGCAATGCGCTCATCGGCCAGCCGGTCGCCGACGTCGATATCGCCACCACTTGCCTGCCTGATGAGACTATCCGCCGCGCCGAGGCGGCGGGCTTCAAGGCCGTGCCGACCGGCATCGAGCACGGCACCGTCACGATTGTCGCCGGCGGGAAGCCATTCGAGGTGACCACGCTGCGTGCCGATATCGAGACCGACGGGCGGCGGGCAAAAGTGTCGTTCGGGCGCGACTGGAAGGCCGACGCGGAACGGCGCGATTTCACTATCAACGCACTCTATGCTGAGGCCGATGGCACGGTTGTCGACCTGGTCGGCGGCATTGCCGACATCGAGGCGCGCCGGCTTCGCTTCATCGGCGATCCGGAGGCGCGTATCCGCGAGGATTATCTGCGCATCCTGCGCTTTTTCCGCTTCTTCGCCTGGTATGGCGACGGCCGGCCGGATGCCGAAGGGCTGAAGGCCTGCGCCCGGCTCAAGGAGGGGCTCAGCCAACTTTCGGTCGAGCGCGTCTGGTCCGAGCTGAAGAAGCTGCTGTCGGCGCCCGATCCATCGCGCGCCTTGCTGTGGATGCGCCAGGCCAGCGTGCTCACCAGCGTTCTGCCGGAAAGCGAGAAATGGGGCATCGATGCGATCCATGCGCTGACCAGGGCCGAAAAGGATCTGGGCTGGACGCCGGACCCACTGCTCAGGCTGGAAGCGATCGTGCCGCCGGACGCCGCGCGAATGAAGACGCTCACCGAGCGGCTGAGATTCTCGGTCAGCCAAGCCGGCCGTCTCAGGCAGTGGGCGCTGACAGCACCTGTCGAGCCGAAGACGACCGAGGCGGAACTCGCAAAACGGCTTTATCGTGGCGATCATCAGGGCTTTGTCGATCGTTTGCGGCTGTCGCTCGCTTCCGCTCGAGCCCGCGCGATCGAGGACAATGACGCGCTGCTCGAAGCCGGCGGCTTCTCGCGCCTGCTGGCCTTTGCCGGAAAATGGAAAAAGCCCGATTTTCCGCTCAAGGGCGTCGATCTGACGACGCTTGGCGCGTCGCCCGGGCCGAAACTCGGCGCAACCTTGAAAAATCTGGAAAACGAGTGGATCGAGTCCGGCTTTGCGCTGGATCGCGGCGCGCTCCTCGGGCGCGCCGCAGAAGCACTCGAAAGTTAAACAAATCAAGCCGCGTCGCGGGCCTTTTCGATGCGCGAACGGATGGCTTCGATCATCGTCTCGCGGATGATCGTCTCGCCATGCGTCTCGCGCATGTGCTCGACCGCACGACGCATGACTTCAGCTTCCTCTTCGGCGCGCGTATGCCAGTCACATCCCGGAACGAGCGAGCCGCAGTGGAATTCCTTCATCGGATTTCTCCTTTTCCTCCTCGGAGCGCCGCGCACTCGCTGAATGCGGAAGCTCCAGCACCTTTGATCGACGCATGATCCCTGTCGAAAACCGGTATCGGTATTCGGGTCATACGCTGGCCGAGCAAGCATAACACGATCGAGTGGTTTTGGTTGCCGCACGACCGAAAAGGCGGAGCAGCGCTGCTCCGCCTTCTTACACTACCCCGGAGACAAGACGGTGTCTTGCTCTGGAGGCAAGACCTCGTCTTGCCTCAGTGGGCAGGCCGTCACTTCACGATCCTGACTGCCTCGGCAATTTTGCCCTTGCCGCTCATGTCCCACGAAACGCGAACCTTTTCGCCGACCTTTAGGCCAGGATCCTTGAAGGCCTTGGGCAGCGTAAAGGTGGATCCGTCATCCAGAACAAGGCTCATAGCCGTTCCATCATAGACCTTGACTGTGCCCGTGGTGTGCTTGACCGCTGCGAAGGCAGCGCCACCAGAGGCAAGAACGGCAACAGCCGCAGCCGACATAATAAGCTTGCGCATGGCATGCTCTCCTGGAAAATGAGGGCACTTAAAAAGGTGCCTCACTCAATCATTAGGCCGTCCGGTCGCGTCGAGTCGCGGTTCTGGAGGAGGCGAGAACCGCCGGCGCTTCCCGGCCCGAAGCGAAAAATAGCCCTGTTTTTTCAAAGGGATATTAGACGAAAAAGATATTCTCTGTGCCACATTCGCTGCCAGAATCCAGCGATTTGGACCTGATTGCGGCTCACGTCCAACTCACCGAGAGTTTACGGCCATTTCACCTCTGGCGGCAGGCTGGACAGGATCGAGGCGACGTTGCCGCCGGTCTTCAGCCCGAAGATGGTGCCGCGATCGTGAAGCAAGTTGAATTCGACATAGCGGCCACGGCGGATCAGCTGTTCTTCGCGATCGCCGTCGGTCCAGTTATCGTTGAAATTGGCCCGCACCAGATGCCCGTAGACGACGAGAAAAGCGCGCCCGACATCCTGGACGAAGTTGAAATCGGCGTTCCAGCCGCCTCTGTCCTCGTCCGAATGCAGCCAGTCGAAGAAAATGCCGCCGGTGCCGCGCGGTTCGTTGCGGTGCGGCAGATAGAAGTACTCGTCGCACCAGGCCCTGAATTTCGCGTGGTCGGCCACCGCCGGATGCTTGTCGCAGGCGAATTGCATGGCGCGGTGGAAGGCAACCGTGTCCGGGTCGTCCTGGGTGCGGCGGCGGTCGAGCACCGGCGTCAGGTCGGCGCCGCCGCCGAACCAGTGGCGCGAGGTGACGACCATGCGGGTGTTCATATGCACGGCCGGCACGTTGGGGTTCCAGGGATGGGCGATCAGCGAAATGCCGCTTGCCCAGAAGCGCGGGTCTTCTTCGGCGCCCGGCATCTGCTTCCTGAACTCCGGCGAGAACTCGCCATAGACGGTGGAGGTGTGGACGCCGACCTTCTCGAAGACGCGGCCACGCATCATCGACATGATGCCGCCGCCTTTGCCGGCGTCGCGCTCCCACTGCGTCTTTTCGAAGCGGCCGGGCGACCATGAGGCCTGCGGCCCCTGCAGGTCCCGCTCGATCTGCTCGAAAGTGGCGCAGATGCGCTCGCGCAACGTCTCGAACCACAGCCGCGCCTTCATCTTCTTCTGTTCGATGTCGGCCGGCAGCCCCGCCGCTATTTCGGGTCGTTGCAAATGCTGTCTCCGGTTGCGGGGCGCACCCCGACAAATGACTCGTCTTTTCCGGCCGCGATCCCTAATCTCTTGGGTGCAAGGGTCAAGTGTGAATGGAGTTCTTTCGTGCGCACCCCGGCAAGACCGCCGCTGGACGGCTTGAAGAAGAGGCTCGAGCGTTCGCGCACCGAGCGCGAGCGCATGCCGCGCGACGGGTTCCTGCGCGAGACTTTCGTCCTGCCGCGCTCCGATGCGCGGCTCAAGGCGAAGGAGTGGTTCGAGCGCTTTCCCAAGCAGGCCTACTGGACCGAGATCGAAAGCTGGTTCGAGCGGCCGGGCGACGTCATCGAATTCACCATCAGGCGGCTGCCGGCAGCGGATTAGGGTGTGTCGATATTCAGGTGATGCCGGCCTGCGAACGACGGTTTCCTGCGCTTCCGGTACTCACGGACCCAATGTCCGCTCCGTTCCGGTTCTCGGAACCCACCATTCTCGGCGCGGCCTGACCTGAATCTCAACACATCCTAAAGCGCGACCAACAACCGCCTCGCTCCCGGCCCTTGGGCGCTCAATCGGTCTTCCTTGTTCCGCAACGGGCACTTGTCGATCGACATGCAGCCGCAGCCGATGCAGTCGGTCAATCCGTCGCGCAGCTTTTTCAGCTGGGCAATCTTGCGATCGAGCTGGTCGCGCCAGGCCGTTGAAAGCAGGTTCCAGTCCTCGCGCGTCGGAGTGCGGCCTTCAGGCAATGATTGAAGTGCAGCACCGATCTCGGCCAGCGAGATGCCGACCTCTTGCGCGATCCTGATGATCGCCACACGCCTCAGCACGTCGCGGCCGTAGCGCCGCTGGTTGCCTGATGTGCGGTGGCTGCGGATCAGTCCGCGCGCCTCGTAGAAATGCAGCGCCGATACCGCCACCCCGCTTCGCGTCGCCACCTGGCCGACCGTCAATTCCGTCACCGCAGTCATTCGAATTTTCCGCTTGACCTCAAGTTAAGTTGAGCTTGTAACGAAGAAACCCTTGATATGCAAACCGCAGGAGAAGGCGATGTGCGCCTGGGTGAGAATGACAAGAGAGGGTGTGGTCGTAGGCCAGAAAGCGGCGATAAACGTTGCGCCCACTGAGGATATGCAAATCCTATCCGAGTTGCCGGATCGCCTCGCCAGTCACCATGGCGACGGAAAGCGCGACGTTGATGCTGCGCGCGGCGCCTTGCATCGGGACGATCAGTCGCGCGTCCGCCGCCTCGTGGACAGAATCCGGCACGCCTGCGGATTCACGGCCGAACAGAAGGACGTCATCGTCGGCGAAGATGAAATCCGTATAGGCGGTCGCAGCTTTGGTCGACAGCAGCACCAGCCGCCGCGCTTCGCCTCTGCGCCAGTCCTCGAAAGCGTGCCAGTCGACATGCCGGGAAAGCCGCGCCATTTCGAGATAATCCATGCCGGCCCGTTTCAGCGCCCGGTCGGAGAGCGGGAAGCCGGCCGGTTCGATGATGTCGACGCCGAGACCGAGGCAAGCGGCGAAGCGCAGGATTGTCCCGGTATTGCCGGCGATATCCGGCTGGTAGAGCGCGATGCGGAGACGGTCGTTCATTTCGACGCCATTTTGATCCGTGGCAGATCGGCCACAGGGGTCGCGCGGTTTTGGAAATTGCTGGACTGGCGGGTGGTCATTTTCTGCGAAATCGGTTATACGCCGGGCATTGTCAACCCGAACCGATGGAGGGGTAATTCATGATTATCATGTACATCCAGCGCCCCTCTTGTGGGCTTACCAGCCTGCCGGCGGTTTCGGTACGACGATTCTCCTGACCTTTTAGACTTCGATCGCACCGATTCTTAGCCGAAACCTTTTTTCGGTCTTCGAAGGAATCCTGCGATGTTTTTCAAGCTGTCGAAGGGGCTGAACGCCCCACCTGAACACGCCTTTGTTCAATCCTCGCCTTTCGCTGGCCGTTCGCCCGCGAACAGGTCGGACTCAGCCTTTTTCCTACACTTTCACATGGAGGACGGACCGATGTTCGATCCCTGCAGAATTCCCGGTTCAAGAAGCCTGCACGAGCGCAGGATGGCGACCTGGGCGCTTTTGATCGGCGAAACCTATTCGTCGGCGGTTCACGCCGAGACCCGTCGGCGACCACATCGCGGCATGCTGCCGGACGTCGATTTCTCGCGTGCGGTTCCCGACCGCAGCCGGCCGTCGCTGGTGCGCCGGATCATCAGACTGATCCGGCCTGGCGCAAAGACAGGCGCAAAACTCCGGGTCGTCGACACCGCGCTGCCAGGATCGCCAAACGAGCCTGTCGGCGAAAAGACTGCGACGTCCTATATTGCGCGAAGCAGGATCGGCGGCCCGGGTGATTCCGGGACGCCGGTCTTTGTCGCCACGCGATCCCATGACGCTACGCGCTCCCAAAGCACCAGGCGCTCCCGGGACGCTACGCGTTCCCGCGCCGCGTGAGCGAAACCAAGCATGTGAGTAGCAAGACAATGTTCCGCTGGTTTGAAAGAAGGCTCGATCCGTTCCCCGCCGAGGAGCCGGTCGAGCCGCCGAAGACGCTGATCGCCTTCTGCGTGCACTATACGCGCGGCGCCTGGCCCTACATCGCTCTCGATGCTGTGCTGGTGACGGCTATCGCCGTCGCCGAGGTTTGGATGTTCGGCTTCATGGGCCGGATCGTCGACTGGCTCTCGGTGCAGAATCGCGAGACGTTCCTGCAGACCGAGGGCTGGAAGCTCGCCGGCATGGCGTTTATCGTGGTGTTCGTGCTGCCGGCGACGGTCTGGTTCCATTCGCTCCTCAACCAGCAGACGCTGATGGGCAATTATCCGATGCGTATCCGCTGGCAGGTGCATCGCTACCTGCTCAAGCAGTCGATGAGCTTCTATCAGGACGAGTTCGCCGGACGCATCGCGACCAAGCTGATGCAGACCGCGCTCGCGGTGCGTGAGTGCGTCATCAAGCTCATCGACGTGCTCAATTATATCGTCGTTTATTTCCTCGGCATGCTGTTCATCGTCGGCTCGGCCGACTTGCGGCTGGCGGCACCGCTTGTCGTCTGGCTTGCCGGCTATGTCTTGCTCTTGCGCTATTTCATTCCGCGATTGGGCAAGGTCGGCGAGGAGCAGGCTAATGCGCGCTCGACCATGACCGGCCGCGTCGTCGACAGCTACTCCAACATCCAGACGGTCAAGCTGTTCTCGCATGCGCGGCGCGAGGCGTCCTTCGCCAGGGAAGGCATGGCCGGCTTTCTCGATACCGTCTACCGGTCGATGCGGTTGGTGACGCAGCTCTATGGCCTGCTCTACATCCTGAATGCGCTGCTGTTGTTTTCGGTCACCGCGATCTCGCTGTGGCTGTGGCTCGGCCAGGCGGTGACCATCGGCGCCGTCGCCCTGGTCATCGGCCTCGTACTTCGGCTCTGGGGCATGTCGCAATGGATCATGTGGGAGATGTCGGCCCTGTTCGAGAACATCGGCACGGTGCAGGACGGCATCAGCTCGATCTCGCTGCCGCGCCTCGTCGAAGACAGGCCGGGGGCCAAGGATATTGCGGTGACCAAGGGCGAGATCCGTTTCGAGGACATCCGCTTCCACTACGGCAAGCAGAAGGGCATCATCGAAAGCCTGTCACTGACGGTGAAGCCGGGCGAAAAGGTCGGCATCGTCGGCCGCTCGGGCGCCGGCAAGTCGACACTGGTCAATCTTCTGTTGCGCTTCTACGACCTCGAAGCTGGCCGGATCCTGATCGACGGCCAGGAGATCGCGGCGGTGGCGCAGGATTCGCTGCGTGCTCAGATCGGCATGGTCACCCAGGACACCTCGCTGCTGCATCGTTCGGTGCGCGAGAACATCCTGTATGGCCGGCCGGACGCCAGCGACGAGATGCTGGTCGAGGCGGCACGCCGGGCCGAGGCGCTTGATTTCATATCGAGGCTTTCGGACGCCAGTGGCCGCACGGGTTTCGACGCGCATGTCGGCGATCGCGGCGTCAAATTGTCCGGCGGCCAGCGGCAACGCATTGCCATTGCCCGCGTTATGCTGAAGGACGCGCCGATCCTCATTCTCGACGAAGCGACGTCTGCGCTCGATTCCGAGGCCGAGGCAGCCATCCAGGAGAACCTCTACAAGCTCATGCAAGGCAAGACCGTCATCGCCATCGCGCACCGGCTCTCGACCATCGCGGCGATGGACCGGCTCGTCGTCATGGACAAGGGCCGAGTCATCGAGGAAGGTTCGCATGAGCAACTCGTCGCCAGCGGCGGGCTCTATGCGCAGCTTTGGCAGCGCCAGTCGGGCGGCTTCCTGCTCGACGACAGTGCCGCCGCCAACGACGCCATCGTCAAGGGGCAAGCAGCAGAATGATCGCAGCAGAGTGAAGGCAGGCAGCACAATGATGGCCGCCGCATGATGATTGCCGTCTATCGCTGGTTCGAGAATTGGGTCAATCCGTTCAGGGAGCCCGCGGACCTTCGGCCACCGGTCAGCGTCAGGGGTTTCCTCTGGCACTATGTCGGCCAGGCGAAATTCGCTTTCTTCGCCATGCTGGTCATCGGCGGCATCGCGCCGCTGGTCGAGGCCGGACTGTTCTACTTCGTCGGGCGGCTGGTCGACATTCTCGACCAGCTCCCCGGCGGGCGCAGCTGGGACGCGCTGTGGACTGCCGCCGGTCCCGAACTTGTCTTCATGGCCGCCGTGGTGTTGGTCATCCGCACAGTTGTCGTCGGCCTGGCGGCGCTGGTCGACGAGCAGACAATCACGCCCGGCTTTTACAATCTGGTGCGCTGGCAGGCTCACCGCCATGTCTCGCGCCAGTCCTACGCCTTTTTCCAGAACGATTTCGCCGGCCGTATCGCGACCAAGGTCTGGCAGGCGGGGCAGGCGACCGGCGATTTGATGGAAAGCTTCATCGAGGTCGTCTGGTTCATGGTCGTCTATACGGTGACGACGCTGGTTCTGGTCGCCAGCCTCGATCTCAGACTGGCGGTGCTGGTGGTGATCTGGATCACCGCCTTCGGCTGGCTGGCCAAGCGCTACCTGCCGGCGATCCGCAAGCATGCCGAGGCAACCGCCGAGGCCGGTTCTATGATCAACGGCCGCATCGTCGATTCTTATTCGAACGTGCAGACGCTGAAGCTGTTTTCTGCCGACGGCGACGACCGCTACATCAGGAGCGGTTTCGATATCTATCTCGACGCGCTGCGTCCGTTCACCCGCAGGCTGACCGGCGTGCGCATGGCGCTGACGACGCTGTCGGGGATCATGATCACTGCGATCGCCTGTTTTGCCGTCTATCTCTGGCTCGAAGGCTCGATCACAGTCGGCGCCGTCGCCTTCACGCTGTCGCTGGTGCTGCGGCTCAACATGCTGCTCGGCCGGCTGATGATGCAGCTCAACAGCATCCTGCGGAACCTTGGCGTTCTGGAAAACTCCAAGGCGCTGATCTCGCAGCCGCTCGGCCTGACCGATGCGCCCGACGCCAGGGAGCTTGTGGTAGGCGGCGGCCGGATCGACGTGAAGAATGTCGAGTTCCACTACGGCAAGGGGTTCGGCGTGCTCAACGGCATCGACCTTGTCGTGCGGCCAGGCGAGAAGGTCGGACTGGTCGGGCCGTCCGGCGCCGGCAAGACGACGCTGGCCAATCTGATCCTGCGCCTCTACGACCTCGAGGGCGGAAAAATAACGATCGACGGCCAGAATGTTGCCAAAGTCACGCAGAATTCTCTGCGCGCCAATATCGGCGTCGTCAGCCAGGATACCGCGCTTTTCCACCGTTCCTTGCGCGACAACATCAAGCTCGGCATGCCGGACGCAACCGACGCCGAGGTGATCGCGGCTGCCAAGAAGGCCGAGGCGCACGATTTCATCCTCGACTTGCGCGACAATCGTGATCGAGAGGGCTACGAGGCCTTTGTCGGCGAGCGCGGCGTGAAATTGTCGGGCGGCCAGCGCCAACGCGTGGCGATCGCCCGCGTCTTCCTCAAGGACGCGCCGATCCTGATACTCGATGAAGCGACGTCGGCGCTCGATTCCGACATCGAGGCGGCCATACAGGAAAATCTGGCGAGGCTGATGGAGAACAAGACGGTCATCGCCATCGCGCACCGGCTGTCGACCATCGCGGCACTCGATCGCCTGGTGGTGCTCGACGGCGGCCGCATCGTCGAACAAGGCACGCATGACGAACTGGTGGCGCTCGACGGGCTCTATGCGCGGCTATGGAAGCGGCAGTCCGGCGGCTTCCTATACAACGAGGAGAGCATGCTGGAGGAAACGCGGCCGGCGGAGTAGGGCCGCGATTTCTGCAAAAAGCGGAGTGAATCATGTCGGTGCGAATGCCATCGAATTTCGGACGGTCCAGCGCGCAGGAGTCGGCTCTCGACCTGCTCGGCCATGAAATCCTCGGCGAAAAGGCGGCGGCGCTCGGCCGCGCCGGCCGGCGCGTGGATGAAACGCTGGCGAGGTTGCGTGAACATGGCGACGATGGCGAACAGCGTGGCCACCTGCTCAAGGACGCGGCGGAGGCCGTCCACGGCTATTTCATCCAGCGCGAACTGTGCGGCTTGCGCAAGCACGACGCGGTGATCCGGGAATACAATATCCCAAAAGCCGTGCTGGCCAGGCTCGGCGCGAAATAACGGTCATTCCAGCCATTCGGTGATGAAGCTGCCGTTTTCGTGGATGTCGGTGGTCTCCAGCGGGCCTGGGCCGAGATTGGTGAATTTGTGGGGCGTGTTCGGCGGCACGATCAGGATCTGGCCGGCCGACGCCTCGATCTGCCGGTCGCCGACGGTGAACAGCCCGGTGCCGGCGCGGATGATGAAGATCTCGCAATAGGGATGCGTGTGCAGCCGCGGGCCGCCGCCGATCTCCGGCAGATAGTTGAAGATCAGGCAGCTTTTGGAGCCGTAGGCGCCGCACTGCAGTTCGCCTTGCCAGTGGTCGGACCGGCGGTCGGACGCCCCGGCCCATTTGTCGCGGTCGATGACATGCGCCATGGCCGAGGATAGACCGGGGCCGGTCTTCTGTCGAGGCAACCGCAGGCGCCGGTTTTGCCGTTGTTTTCCTGTGGTTTGACCGTCTCCGTCGCCATGCCGCCCGACGCCGGTTTGCCTCCCCGCGACAATCTGCCCTTGTGCCTTCACCCGTCTGGACAAAAACAGGCTTCACGCATAAACCGAAGTCCAAATGCCGGAGGAATTCGCTAGCCTGTTCGCCATGCGCTGTCGGGTTGGCGTGAATGAGCGGGGAATAAGGCTCGACCACCGGCACGGAAGAGGCGAAAGGATCAGGCACCCGTGAGCGCAACCGACATCCAGGATCCCAACCGTCGTGATTTTCTCTACGTCGCCACCGGCATGGCCGCAGTGGTCGGCGCGGGTGCCGTCGCCTGGCCGTTCATCGACCAGATGCGCCCGGATGCCTCGACGCTGGCGCTGGCCTCGGTCGAGATCGACGTCTCCTCGCTGACGCCGGGAACATCGCTTGTCGTGAAATGGCGCGGCAAGCCGGTGGTCGTACGCAACCGCACAGAACAAGAGATGAAGGACGGCGAGGCGGTCAATCTGGCCCAGCTCAAGGATCCGCTCGCCCGCAACGCCAATTTGCCCTCTGACGCACCGGCGACCGACGCCAACCGCACCATGCCGGGCAAGGAGGCATGGATGGTGATGGTGCAGGTCTGCACCCATCTCGGTTGCATTCCGCTCGGCCAGGAAGGCGAGTTCGGCGGCTGGTTCTGCCCGTGCCACGGTTCGGTGTACGACACCGCCGGCCGCGTCCGCGGGGGACCGGCGCCGGAGAACATGGCGGTGCCGGTGTTCCAGTTCATTTCCGACACCAAGATCCGTATCGGCTGAGGGACATTTCGATGAGCGAGGGACACTCGACCTATACGCCCAAGACCGGTATCGGACGCTGGTTCGACGCCCGTATGCCGCTGCCGCGGCTGGTCTATGACAGCTTCGTCGCCTATCCGGTGCCGCGCAATCTCAACTATGCATGGACCTTCGGCGGCATCCTGGCGCTCATGCTGGCGGCGCAGATGCTGACCGGCATCGTGCTGGCCATGCACTATGCGGCGGACAGCACGCTCGCCTTCGATTCGGTCGAAAAGATCATGCGCGACGTGAATTCGGGCTGGCTGCTGCGTTATCTGCATTCGAACGGCGCGTCGTTCTTCTTCGTCGCCGTGTACATCCACATCTTCCGCGGCCTCTACTACGGTTCCTACAAGGCACCGCGCGAGCTTCTGTGGATCCTTGGCTGCATCATCTACCTCCTGATGATGGCGACGGGTTTCATGGGCTATGTGCTGCCCTGGGGGCAGATGAGTTTCTGGGGCGCGACCGTCATCACCGGCTTCTTCAGCGCCATCCCGCTGGTCGGCAACTGGATCCAGGAGCTTCTGCTCGGCGGCTTCGCCGTCGACAACCCGACGCTGAACCGCTTCTTCTCACTGCATTATCTCTTGCCGTTCATGATCGCCGGCGTCGTCGTGCTGCATATA
Source organism: Mesorhizobium sp. M0938 (assembly GCF_040319125.1). NCBI lineage: Bacteria > Pseudomonadati > Pseudomonadota > Alphaproteobacteria > Hyphomicrobiales > Phyllobacteriaceae > Mesorhizobium > Mesorhizobium sp. M0938. The sequence continues at coordinate 227,832 of NZ_JAMYNS010000008.1, forward strand.
TGGGCACTGCATGTGGTCGGCCAGTCGAACCCGACCGGCATCGAAGTCAAGTCGAAGACCGATACCGTCGCCTTCACCCCTTATGCGACTATCAAGGACGCCTTCGGGATGCTGGTGTTCCTGTTTATCTTCGCCTATTTCGTTTTCTATCTGCCGAACTTTCTCGGCCACCCGGACAATTACATAGTCGCCGACCCGCTGAAGACGCCTGCCCATATCGTGCCGGAATGGTACTTCCTGCCGTTCTACGCGATCCTGCGCGCCATCACCTTCAATATCGGGCCGATCAACTCCAAGCTCGGTGGCGTGCTCGCGATGTTCGGCTCGATTGCCATGCTGTTCCTGGTGCCGTGGCTCGACACCTCGAAGGTGCGCTCGGCGGTCTACCGGCCCTGGTACAAGCTGTTCTTCTGGCTGTTCGTGATCGATGCCGTCCTGCTTGGCTGGCTGGGTTCGCAGCCTGCCGAAGGCAGCTATGTCTTCATGGCGCAGATGGCGACATTGTTCTACTTCGCCTTCTTCCTGGTGGTGCTGCCGGTGCTAGGCCTGGTCGAGACGCCGCGGCGGCTGCCGAATTCGATCACCGAGGCGGTGCTCGAGAAAAACAAGGGCGGCGGCGGACATCCGGCTGGCGCGACGGCCGCACCGGAAACCAAGGGCTGAGCATGATCCTGAACAGTGGAGACCGGTTTTCGGACGAGATCATGCTCGGGACGACGACGGCGCGGCAGAGAATCTCAAGGGGATTTGGCATGAAGACGATTCTCACCTCGCTGGCTTTGCTCGGCCTTGTGCTGGTAGGCACTGGGGCGGCGATCACCGGGGCTATCGCTCAGGAGGAGGCGCACAGCGAAGCCGCGCCGACGCATTTCCCGATACACGAGCCGAAGGAGATGGACTGGAGCTTCGCCGGGCCGTTCGGCACCTACGACAAGGCTCAGTTGCAGCGCGGGCTGAAGGTCTACAAGGAAGTCTGCGCGGCCTGCCATTCGATGAAGTTGGTGGCGTTTCGCACGCTGGAAGATCTTGGCTATTCGGAAGCGCAGGTCAAGGCGCTGGCGGCCGAGTACACGATCAATGATGGTCCCAACGATGCCGGCGACATGTTCGATCGTCCCGGCATACCGTCCGACCATTTTCCGGCGCCGTTCCCCAACGATCAGGCAGCAGCGGCCGCCAATGGCGGGGCTGCCCCGCCCGACATGTCGCTGCTGGCCAAGGCGCGCGGCGTCGAGCGCGGCTTTCCGCGTTTCGTCTTCGACATCTTCACGCAATATGCCCAGGGCGGTCCCGACTATATCCACTCGCTGCTGACCGGCTATGACGAGCAGCCGCCGGCCGGCATGGAGATACCTGAAGGCACGCACTACAATCCGTACTTCATAGCCGGCGTGTCGCTAAAGATGCCCAACCCGCTTTCCGACGATCAGGTGACCTATGACGACGGCGCGCCGCAGACCGTCGACCAGTATTCCCGCGACGTGTCGGCCTTCCTGATGTGGGCAGCCGAGCCGCATCTGGAAGCCCGCAAGAAGACCGGCTTTCGCGTGCTGGTCTTCCTGCTGCTGTTCGGCGCGCTGGTCTATCTGACCAAGCGCAAGGTGTGGGCCGGCGTGGCGCACTGACCGGTATCGAAAGAACGAAAATGCCGGGGCGCCGAAAGGCGCCCTTTTCTTTTCGGCCGCTTACCGGCAAAACTGTACGGCAACGGAATCTCCGCCTCATGAAATCTTCTCTCGAAGACACGCTGCTTGCCGCGATCCGCACCATTCCCGACTACCCCAAGCCGGGCATCCTGTTTCGCGATATCACTACGCTGCTCGGTAATGCGCGCGCCTTTCGCCGCGCCATCGACGAACTGGTGCACCCCTATGCCGGCGAGAAGATCGACAAGATCGCCGGCATCGAGGCGCGCGGCTTCATCCTCGGCGGGGCTATCGCCCATCAGCTCTCGGCCGGCTTCGTGCCGATCCGCAAGAAGGGCAAGCTGCCTTTCGAGACGGTGCGCGTCGCCTATAGCCTCGAATACGGGCTGGACGAGATGGAGATGCACAGGGATGGCGTATCCCCCGGCGAGAAGGTGATTCTCGTCGACGATCTGATCGCCACCGGCGGCACGGCGGAAGCGGCGGTCAAGCTTCTCAGGCAGATCGGCGCCGACATACTCGCCGCCTGTTTCGTCATCGACCTGCCGGACCTTGGCGGCCGCGAGAAGCTCGAAGCACTCGGCGTGCCGGTCAGGACGCTGATCGGGTTTGAGGGGCATTGAGAGGACGATTCTTCCTTCTCCCCCAGGGGGAGAAGGAAAAAGGTTCCTCACCCCACCTTCACCAGCACCGCACTTTCGAACTCGATAACCTTGTCGCCGGTCGAATCGAAAGCCTCCGAGCGCAGCGTCAATAATCGCCAGCCCGGCCGCGATGCGATGGGGCGGTGGCTAAGCGCGGTGCGGGTGAAGGTTACGGTTTCTCCTGCATAGACGGGCTTCAGCCATTTGAGATTCTTGAAACCGGGCGAGGGGCCGAATTCGGGCGCCGGCCCAGCGCCGGCCCAGCGAGCGCCCTCGGCCTCCACGCCGGTTTCGAGGTTCAATTTCATCCAGGTTGCCGCTGTGTGCCAACCCGAGGCGCACAGGCCACCGAACACGCTCTTCTTCGCCGCCTCTTCGTCGAGATGGAATATCTGCGGATCGTATTTCCTGGCGAACGCCTTGATCGCCTCAGGTTCGAATGTATGCGACCCGAGCGTGACGGTGGCGCCGATGCGAAAGAACTCGTCGAGACTCACGCGCTGGCCCCTCGGGTCAGGAACATGACGGTGTTCTCAAGTTCGAAGACGCCTTCGCCACGCTGGTTGAAAAGCTCGCTGCGCATGGTGACGAGGCCGATCTGGGGCTTGGATCTGGACAGGCGCTTGGCGAGGACGGTGGTGTTGCCGTTCAAAACGTCGCCGGCCAGCACCGGCCTTTTCCATTTGACGTGGTCGACACCGGGGGCGCCTTGCGAGGTCGAGTCCAGCAGGAAGGCGTCGCACAGCATGCGCATGAACATCGCGCATGTGTGCCAGCCGGAGGCCGCCAGCCCGCCAAGGATGCTGGCCCTGCCCGCTGCCTCGTCGAGATGCATCGGCTGCGCATCGAATTCCTGCGCGAATTCGATGATCTCGGCCGCGCTCACCAGCTTCGTGCCAAGGTCGAGCGAGGCTCCCTCGACGAAATCCTCATAGGCCCAGGTCTTTCCGGTCATGGTCTGGAATCCGGTTCAAGATTGTACGATCCCAAGGGATCGGCGTTCCCGGATGCAGGCGGGGCGAGATTTGGTCAAGTGATTTCTGGTGCGCCAGGCCGTCCCGCCCGCCGGAACAGCCAGCGGAACAGGAGGTCCGATGGCTCTACAACCAGCCGCGGCGGCGGAAATACCAGAACGGAAGGATCGCCGACAGGATCATCAAGCCGATGGCGAACGGGTAACCGAAGTGCCAGGTCAGCTCGGGCATGACATTGAAATTCATGCCGTAGATCGACGCCACCAGCGTTGGCGGCAGGAAGATGACCGCGGCGACGGAGAAGATCTTGATGATGGCGTTCTGCTCGATCGAGATCATGCCGAGCGTCGCGTCGAGCAGGAAGTTGATCTTCTGCGACAGGAAGGTGGCGTGGTCGGCAAGCGACAGCACATCGCGCGACAGGGTCTTGATGCGCGCGCGGACGTCCTTGCTCATCTTGGTCTGGGCCGAGGCGTGGGTGAGAAAGCCGGCCAGCCGCTGTAGCGAGATCAGGCTGTCGCGGATCGAGGAGGCGATGTCCTCCTTGCGGCCGATGGCTTTCAGCAATTCCTGGAAGTCGCGGTTGCGCTTGGAAGCCTTGGTCGAGCGCGCTTCGAAGATGTCGCGCGAGATCGCCTCGATGTCGCGGCCGGCGCGCTCCAGAATGTCGGCAAGGCGGTCGACGATTGCCTCCAGCAAGCCGATCAGGATGGTGTCGCTGCTGGTGCAGCCGGTCGCCACCTTTTCGGCGCGCAGCGGAAAGGTCGTGAAGGCCTTGGGCTCGTGGTAACGCACGGTGATCAGCCTGTTGCCGGCCAGCACGAAGGTGACCGGCGACATCAGAGGATCGTCGGCCTCGGTCTGGGCCGGCAGCGTGGCGGTCATGAAATAGGCGCCGTCCTCGATATAGAGACGGCTCGAAATCTCGATCTCCTCCATCTCCTCGCGCGTCGGAATGGCAACGCCGAGCCAGGTCTCGATCGTCGCTTCCTCCTCCTTTGTCGGATTCAGAAGATCGGCCCAGACGATCCTGTCGCTGTTTGCCAAGAGATCGTCAGCGAGGCGCAGTCGATCATTGTCCACGACGAATGCCTTGATCATCGCCGGGTCTCCCTTGCTGTGGCCAAAGAGCGGTGCGTTCGATAGCGCTGCGTCGTTTCGGATTGCACGGGGACAGAGGCTTTCGATGAAAGCACGTGCCGGTGCAGACGCCCCTTAGACCGGGCATTGCAGGCAGTCAACCCGCCCGGAAGGGCTTGTGCGGCCGTGCACGAGGCTGTGATCGCGTCGGCGGCCATGATGGCAGCCGGCGCGTCGTCGGTCACATCAGGTGTTGAACTTGAACAGCATGATGTCGCCGTCCTGGACGACATATTCCTTGCCTTCGTCGCGCGCCTTGCCGGCTTCCTTGGCCGCGACTTCGCCGCCCAGCGTGACGAAGTCGTTGTAGGCGATGGTCTGGGCGCGGATGAAGCCACGCTCGAAATCGGTGTGGATGACGCCAGCCGCCTGCGGCGCCTTGGCGCCCTTGTGCACGGTCCAGGCGCGCGTCTCCTTCGGCCCGACGGTGAAATAGGTGATGAGCTGCAAAAGCTCGTAGCCGGCGCGGATCACCTTGTTCAGGCCCGGTTCCTCAAGGCCCAGCGTGGCGAGGAACTCCATTTCCTCTTCATCGCTGAGCTGCGCTACCTCGGCTTCGATCGCCGCGGAAATCACCACGGTGCGGGCGCCTTGCGCGGCAGCCATCCGGTCGACCGCTTCGGTATGCGCATTGCCGGTGGCGGCGTCGGCCTCGGCGACATTGCAGACATAGAGCACGGGGTGCGACGTCAGCAGGTTCAGCCCCTGCAGAATGCGCAGATCCTCGGGCGCGATGCCGTTGAGCAGGATGCGGGCGGGCTTGCCGGCCTGCAGGAGTTCGAGGGCGGCTTCCATCATCGGAAGCACGGCCAGCGCCTCCTTGTCCTTGCCGGAAGCGCGCTTGCGGAACTGCGCGATGCGGCGTTCGAGGCTATCGAGGTCGGCGAGCATCAGCTCGGTCTCGACGGTCTCGGCGTCGGCGACGGGGTCGATGCGGCCCTCGACATGAGTGATGTCGTCATCCTCGAAGCAGCGCAGCACATGGACGATGGCGTCGACCTCGCGGATATTGGCCAGGAACTGGTTGCCCAGCCCTTCGCCCTTCGAGGCGCCGCGCACCAGGCCGGCGATGTCGACGAAGGAGATGCGGGTCGGGATGATCTCCTTCGACTTGCCGATCGCCGCGATCTTCTGCAGGCGCGGGTCGGGCACCGCCACCTCGCCGGTGTTCGGTTCGATGGTGCAGAACGGATAGTTAGCGGCCTGCGCCGCCGCCGTCCTGGTCAGCGCGTTGAAAAGCGTCGACTTGCCGACGTTGGGCAAGCCAACGATGCCGCATTTGAAACCCATTTTTGTCCGGTCCTATCGGGAAATCGAAATTTGATGAGGGCTATGGGCGAAAGCGGTGACGAACGTCAAGCCCTTCGGGTCAGTTCACGCCGAAGCTCAATCCTTGCCGCCAAACAGCTTCTTCAGCATGGCGGCCATCGACCCGGTTTCGGGCAGCTTGACCGCCGGCTGCTGCGGCCGCGCCTGACGGACGTGACTCTGCTGTTTTGCACCCTGTTGCTTTTGCCCGGGCTTTTCCGGCTCGGGCGCGGCCTTGCCCCTGACGGCAACGCTGACCTTGTTCATGAAGCCGGATTCATCACCCCTGACGATCATTTCGGCATGATCACCGATGGCGTCGAGCAGCGGCTCCAGCCATTCGCGATCGGCCTTGGCGAAATCGCCAAGCACATGATGCTGGACGAATTCCTTGACGCCGGGATGGCCGACGCCGATGCGCACGCGGCGGTAAGCGTTCCCGACATGGCCGTCGATCGAGCGGATGCCGTTGTGACCGCCGGCGCCGCCGCCGGTCTTCACGCGGACCTTGCCTTCGGCGAGGTCGATCTCGTCATAGAAGACGGTGAGCGCCGAAGGGGCGAGCTTGTAGAAGCGCAGCGCTTCGCCGATCGACTGGCCGGAATTGTTCATGAAGGTCTGCGGCTTGATCAGGATGATTTTTTCGCCGCCAAGCGTGCCTTCGGCGATCAGGCCCTGGAATTTCTTCGACCAGGGCGAAAAGGCATGGCGGCGGGCGATTGCATCCGCCGCCATGAAGCCGACATTGTGCCGGTGGTTGGCGTATTTCGCGCCCGGATTGCCGAGGCCTGCAAACAGCAGCATCGTCACCTCCGGGCGGAAAGGATTACTTCTCTTCGGCGGCAGGGGCCGCTTCGGTTTCAGCCGCTTCGACCGTCTCTTCCGCCTCCGGCTTCATCGCCGCGGAGCCGGCAATGGTGGCGACGGTGAAGTCGCGGTCGGAGATCACCGGCTTGACGCCGGCCGGCAGCTTGACCGCCGAGATGTGGATCGAATCGCCGATATCGGTGCCGGTGAGATCGACGGTGATGAATTCCGGGATCGCGTTGGCCGGGCAGTGGAACTCGACTTCGTGACGCACGATGTTGAGCACGCCGCCGCGCTTGATGCCGGGCGACTTGTCCTCATTGATGAAGTGGACCGGCACGTCGACATTGACTTCGGTGTCCTTGCCGATGCGCAGGAAGTCGACATGGACCGGGAAATCCTTGACCGGGTCGAGCTGGTAGTCCTTTGGCAGGACCTGGATCTTCTTGCCGTCGACATCGATCGTGGCGATCGTGGTCAGGAACCCGCCGCCATGGATCTTGTAGTAAATGTCCTTGTAGGTCAGCGCAATCGCCAGGGGAGGCTGCTTGTCGCCGTAAATTACTGCAGGCACTTTACCGTTGCGGCGAACTGCACGGGCGGACCCCTTACCGACCTGTTCGCGCGCTTCGGCCTTGAGCTCGTAAGAAGCTTGGCTCATGGCATTTCCTTTCGCGTTGTTCTGGAGCGTTCGCGGCCGGCGAGATGCCTGGGCCGTAAACGTCGAAAGCCGTCATGGCCTTACATGATCTGGTCCAAAATCTTTTTGGGATCACGCAGGCCCGGACAGCCTTCCGCCGCGTTGCCTCCAAGGGTGTCTACGCGGGTGGCGGCTCTATAGCGGAAGGTGGGGCGAGGTGCAAGCCGTGGCGGGCCGAGGCGGCGCCAATGTGATCTATGTCTAGGTGAACCACCATCTCTCGATCGCACGGGTGCCGTCCAACTCATAGTTGCTGGCAACATCGCCATGTGAGATCTTGTTGGAGCGGGCGGTCACGAAGTTAGCGAACATTGGAATTACGGATCCGCCATAATCGCTGACAAGACGCTGCAACTCCCCATACATTTCTCCCCGCTTGGCCTCGTCCAATTCGCTGCGGGCAGCAATGAGGATCTTGTTGAACTCCTCATTTTGCCAGAACGCTTCGTTCCAGTTCGCGTTGGCAGAGTAGGCATGCGAGAAGATATAATTGGGAGTTACGCCGCCGGACCAGTAACTCGCACACCAGGGTTTCTTCATCCAGATGTCGCTCCAGTAGCCGTCACTTGGAACACGCGACACAGCAAGCTCGATGCCGGCCTTGCCCTCTTGTTCTCGTAGGAGAGCGCCGGTATCGATCGCCCCTGGAAACGCAGCATCCGAAACTGTGAGCTCAACCTTAAGTGAATCCATGCCGGCCTTTTTAAGATGGAACCTGGCTTTCTCAGGATCGTAAACGCGCTGCGGTAGATCCTCCGAAAAGTATTTTTGCTTCCGACCGATGGGATGGTCGTTGCCGACATAACCCTGGCCCTGCAGGATTGTCTTCACCAGTGCCTCGCGATCGACACCGTATTTTATAGCGAGCCGTACGTTCAAATCATTGAAGGGTGCGGTGTCGCAACGCATTGGGAACGCATAGTGCAGGGAGCCGGAAGCCTCCTCCACTTTGATCGCCGAACTGCGTGACAGCAGATTGACTGTCTTGGGATCGATATTGTCGATAACGTCGACGTTTCCCCCCAGAAGTGCGCTGACGCGCGCAGTGGCATCCTTGATGCAAAGCACGTCTGCCGAGTCGAAATATGCACGATCTGGTCTGAAGTAGTTTGGATTCCGCTCCAGCGCCGTACGCAGGCCCGGCTCGAATCTGACGAGCTTGTAGCCACCCGTGCCGATGCCCGATTTCCAATCGACGATGCCGTCCTTCGAAGGCATCACTGATAAAAAGTAGACGCTCAGGAAGGCGTCGAAGTCCGACATGCTTTCCTTTAGCGTGAATATTACGACCGACTTGCCGTCGGCCTTTATGTCGTCGATGGGTTCGACAAGAGCTATGCCTGCGGATGAAGATTTTTCTCCGCGGTGATGATTGATCGATGCAACGACGTCGCTCGCCTCAAGCGGCTTTCCGTCATGGAATTCCACGCCTTTGTGCAATTGGAATGTCCATGTTTTCGCATCCTTCGACATGTCCCAGCTATCAGCCAGATCGCCGCCGATGTCCCCCGACGGCAACACCTCAGTCAATGTGCTGCGCAGTGCATACCCAACAAGCTGCATGTAAGCGTCCGGAAAAGTCGCCGGGTCGAGCGTGTCTGTCGCGGAACCGTGACCAACACCTAGACGAAGATGCCCCCCTCGCTTAGGTGTCTGCCCGCTGGCTGCATTGAAGCCGAATCCGATGAGAGCGGCAGTCGCAGCGCCCGTCTTGAGAACGTGTCGGCGGTTGATCCCTGTGAGCATCGTTACTCCCCTTTTTTGTGATGGTTGCAGGTCAGTGAAACCGGGTCGGGCTGAGTGGAGCGAGGTCGATTGCCGGGGACCGTCCGGCGATAAGATCGGCCACGATGCGTCCTGTGATCGGCGCACCAGACAGTCCATTGTGCCCATGGCCGAAGGCGAGCACAGCGTTCGGAAACCTGGGGGACGGTCCGATGATCGGCATGGAATCGGGTGTCATGGGGCGATGGCCCATCCACCGGCTGCCGCCCGCGGTTCGCAATCCGGGGAAGATTGTTTGCGCGGCCTTCGCCAATTTGTCCGCACGGGCGTAGTTCGCCGGCCAATCGAGCCCGGCAAATTCGGCAGTTCCCGCCAGCCTGAGGCCATGCTCCATCGGTGTGGCGAAGAACTTGAACTCGCCCGACAGGATCGGCATGGGAAGCTCAATCTCGGGGTCGGGCAACATGAAATGGTAGCCGCGCATGGATTCGATCAGCACGCGCGCGCCGAGATCGGACGCCAGCCTTGTCGACCACGCGCCTGCCGAAAGCACAACTTGGCCGGCATGGAGCGACTCCTGGTCGGTTTCCACCGCCGTCAAACGCCCATCGGCATTTTGGAAGCCACGCGCTTCCCGTTGCAGGATAATTCCGCCGTCGGCGCTGAAACGTTCAGCAAGCGCCCTGACCACGCGATGCGGGTTACGGACATAGCCCTCCTCGGGAACGAACACGCCGTAGGTAAGGTCAGGTGACAAAGCCGGAACCATGTCTCTGAGCTGATTGCCACGGATCGTCTCCAGCAAAACACCGCCCCGTCCGGTCAGATCCCAGGCGAAGGCATCCTCTTTCGAGGCGGCCTCGTCGCGGTAGACCGCGAGATAGCCCGTTGTTTGAAGGAGCTCCGACTTGCCCACTGAGGCAAGCAACTCACGGTAAAGCTCGACGCTCGACCTATAGAAGGCACGCATGTCGCGCGAGATCTTCTCCACGCGATGAGGAGCGCTCTCGCGCGCGAAACGCGTGCCCCATTTGACCATTCTGGGCAGATGGCGGGGCCGAACCGCGAGTGGCCCCAAAGGGTTGAGCAGCCAACCGGGCAGGCAGCGCAGGAAACCCGGAAGCGCGTAGGGGACGCACTCCGTTGCGGTCAATATGCCGGCATTGCCGAACGAGCATGCGTCTCCTGGCTGGTGACGGTCGATCAGCACCACCTCGTGGCCTTGGCGCTGCAGCGCGAGCGCACATGTAACGCCGACAATGCCTGCCCCGACGACAACAACTCTGCCATTCCCACCCTTCGAAAGCTCCATCAGACGACCTCGGACGCACGCTTGTGAAGTGGCGCCAGCCGGGCTGCTTCCTCGCTGGTGATCGGGAATACGGGTGGGCGGGGATCGCCGACCTGGAGGCCTGACAGCGTGCAGCAATGCTTGATGCGCGCGAGATACTTGCCCGTCTCGATCTCCGCGATGAGCGGCCACAGTTGGCGCATCATCCGGCGTGCGTTGTCGAAGTCGCCGTCAAGCGCAGATTTTGCCGTCGCCGCCATCTGCCTGGGCAGAAAATTCGACGGTCCGCTCATCCAGCAGCGAATGCCCCAAAAGATCAGGTCGAGCGCCAGATCGTCGACACCGCTGACAATCTGCAGCTTGCTTCCGAAACGCTACCTGCATGGCGAGCACACGCGCGATGCTGCCACTGGCTTCCTTGATGCCAACGATCCGGGGGTCGCCGTTCAGTTGACCGACAAGATCGATCTCAATGTCCACGCCCGCCTGCGCAGGATTGTCGTAAAGCAGAACCTGCACGTCGGCTCGTGAAACCACCTCTTCGAAATGCCGCCTAAGCGCGTCTTGTGCGGGCAGCGAATAGTAAGGTGGGGCGAGAAGCACCGTGTCGATGCCAGCGGCCCTGGCCGCCTTCGCATGGCCAACGATCTCGGCGGTGCTACCCCCATTCGCGCCCGCCAATAGCGGTACACGACCTGCGACGTGGGCCGACACGAATGCCAGGATTTCTTCGCGCTCCCTTGTCGAAAGAGCATAGAACTCGCCGGTCGAGCCGAGCGCCAGCAGCCCCGAAATGCCAGAGGCGATCTGGTGGTCGATCAACGCGCCGAGGGCGGCAAAGTCGATTTCCCCGGTTGGATCCATCGGGGTCGCCAGCATGGTCCACATGCCTTCAAGTACGGGAGGGGTCATGCGTCCGTTCCTTGTCTCTTCCATCGTTCAGCCGCCCCACACGTCGCGATAGACCCGCAGGAAATTCGCGCCCATGACCTTGTCGGCATCGGCTTGGGCCATCCCGCGCGCGACCAAGCGATCACGGAGCTTTGGAGTGTCGGAGAGCGACCGGTAGCCGTCGAGCCGTTCGGTCATGTATCCGTACCAAGGCCCGACGCCCTCCATGAGGGTCGGCAGGCTCCCAAGTCCCCAGGCCTGACCCCACTCGGCGGGGTCTTCCTCAATGCCGTCGGATATGTCGGTTGCAAAACCGACATGCTCGATCCCCGCCGCTCTCACCATGTGTTCAATGTGATCCACATAATCGTCGAGCGTTGGCCAGCGGTCTCCCCGGACTGTCGGCGTCCACATCACTGCGCCGGTAACACCGCCTAGATCGGCTACGCGACGCAGCATGTCGTCGGGTTTGTTGCGCAGACTCGGCCAGAGCGCATGTGCGTTTGCGTGCGAAAATACGAGCGGCTTTTTGGCAGCCGAGAGAAACCCGGCGGTTGTTCTCAAACCGCAGTGAGACAGGTCGACGAGCAGGCCGAGCCGTTCCATCTCGGATAGCCAGAGTCGGCCCTGCTCGGTCATGCCAGTGTCATCATCACCTTTAGAGGGCGCACCCGATCCGAGGCGGTTCTTCGCGTTGTGCGTGGCCTGGATGATCCGTACGCCGACCCGTTTCGCGATCTCCAGGAGCGCGAGGTCGTTTTCGACGAAGGCCGCGTTTTGCGAACCCATCACTACCGCCACGCGACCCGCGCTGCGGGCCGCGCATATGTCCGCTGCCGTCGTCGCGACCAGTGCGACGTCCTTCAGCGTTGATAGCTTGGCCAGACCGCGCCCGACGGTGGCCATGCACTCTTCGAACGAGCCTGAAGTCGGCACTATCGTCAAATTGATCGCATTGACGCCGCCTTGGCGCGTCCTCTCCATTTGCTCACGTGATAGAGCCGCGACGTTCAGACCATCGATGACGATCTCGGAAGTTCGGCCTGGGAAGTTTTCTTGCATGCAGCTTGCGTCCGATGTCGTTCCGGTTTCTGATCGGATGCAGTTTAGCTGCGCTAATTAGTTCATAGGCTGCATATCTGGGCCACTCGGTGCATTATTTCTGCAATTTGCCCGCCCAGGATGTCGAAAGAAAGCGGAGTTGGAATGGATAAGATAGATCGGAAACTGCTCGGGATATTCCAGCAGAACACCCGTCAGACCACATCGGAGCTTGGCGAACGCGTCGGATTGTCCGCGACCTCGTGCCAGCGTCGACTCGCCAAACTGCGGGAAGCAGGCGTGATCGAGGCGGAGGTGGCGATCCTCTCGCCCAAAGCGGTGGGGCGACCGCTTACGCTGATAGTGGAGGTGATACTCGAGAAGGGACAGTCAGACCTGGTGAGCCGCTTTCGCACGTTGGCCGGATCTCGCCCGGAGATATCCCAATGCTACTACGTCACGGGCCGTGCGGATTTCCTTCTGGTTATCTCGATGACCAATATGGAAGAGTATGATGAATTCACGAAAGCATATTTCTTCGACAATCCGGATGTAAGAAGCTTCGAGACAAGCGTCGTGATGTCGAGGGCTAAAGCCGGATTGTCGATCCCCGTAGAGTGAGTGGCATGTCTTCGGCTAATCCGCATTGTTCCCTCAGGCACATATGAGGTACACGCGGCGTAAGCTCAATCTAGCGCCTATAGGGCAGAAACCACCCCAGGCGATCCCGGTCACACCCTCGCCAGACCGAAACCGGCAAAAGCCAAGGCTATCCCTGACGCGATGGTTCGTGCCTGGTTCCAGAACTGCCACCGTTGTGAATAATCCTGCCAGATCTCTCGCGCAGTCTCGACATCGTTGGGAATGACGGTTGCGGCCAACGCCTCGTTCATCGGCACATTCACCGTCAAGGTGAGGAAGAGGCCTGACGTCAGATAGACGAACGCCGCCGCAGCGAACCAGAACGCTGGCGACTTGCGGCCATAGAAACGCATCGCGGCAGCCGTGAGCCCCAGGACGACCGGCGTCAGAAAGAAGGCGGGAAAGAACACGGCGTTGCGAACCGATGCGTTCATCGCCTGCATGGCCTGGATTGCCACTCGGGGATCAGCCTGGTCGAGCCCCCACATTGTGGAGCAGACCCAGGCGTAGAAAAATCCGAATATCGCTCCCGAAAAGACGATCGATGTCACCGACAATCCCACCACTATCCCAGGCATTTCCGAGCTTCCATAAAACCGTATCGTCGTGTACGCTTTCTCATATACGTACATAAGTGTACGGTCGGTCAAGCATTTTTTGAGATTGGCATTTTCTAAGTTCGGCATTTTCGGAGATTGGAATGCGTGAAGATACCAAGGCCGCGCGTCGAGCACAGATCGAGAGGGCGGCCTACAAGCTTCTCAAGGAGAGAGGCTACGGCGGGACTTCCATGCTTGGCATAGCCAAAGAGGCAAAGGCATCAAACGAAACCCTTTATCGCTGGTATGGCGACAAGAAGGGCCTGTTCAAGACGATGGTCGAAAACAATGCAAGGACGACGAAAGCGGCACTGGATGCGGCAATCGGGGACGATGCCGATCCTATGGTTACCCTTGAAGATGTTGCTCCGATCCTCCTTTCGATGCTGCTCGGTGAGCGGGCAATTTCGCTGAACCGCGCGGCCGCTTCTGACGAAAGCGGCGAATTGGGCGCGACGATTGCCGCAGGTGGTCGCGATTCGGTATTTCCTCTGATCGAGAAATTGATTCAGCGCGGCTTAGAGAGCGGTGCGCTGGCCGCGCCATCGGCGCGCATAGCGGCCGATTGGTTCTTGAACCTGCTGATCGGTGATCTGCAGGTCCGGCGGGTCATTCACACTGTTCCCGTTCCTTCGGACAACGACATCCATTCGAGAGTGGTCGCTGCGATCAGTGCATTTAGAAAGCTCTGCAGCACATGACGGCATGGGCGGTGTCGCTAAGCAGCACCACCCTTGCCGCGGGTGAGCGCAGGCTATGAACCCAAGGCCATTGAGCGGAGGCGATGCGCAAGGTGATTGATGACCAGTGTGGCGCTGGCAGGAGACGTTTCGGACCGATGAAGACGGATCTCGGCTCCAGGCAGCGGCGGCAGATGTCGGCCTGGATGGATGCTGCGTAGGCCAGGCGCAAGCATGCTGCCTTTGACGACGGTTATCGCCAGGCCTTGCTCAACGATGGCCTCTACAGCTGACAGGCTCGGGCTGACATAGGCCAATCGCCACGGCAGACCTGCCTTGTTGAGCGCCTCGACAGCCCAGGAGCGAAATAGGCAATCGGGATTCGACAAGGCAATGGGCAGAGGATCGAGCTCTTCGACAGCATGGTCGGCCGCCGCTGCCCAAACAGCCCGTTCGCGGCATATCAGATCACCCTTGGTTGCACCTTCTGCATGCATGGCTATGACCGCATCGAACGATGAGCCGAGCCTTTTCAGGAGCCGGGCGGTGAGGCCTATCTCCATTTCGACCTGTACCAGCGGAAATCGCCGAGCAATGTCGGCGAGGAGGCGCGGCAGAATCTTGGTGCCATAGTCTTCCATGACCCCGATGCGAATGCGCCCAGCCACTCTCTGATTGGAAACACGTGCAATCGCTTGCTCATTGAGGGCAAGAATGCGGTGTGCATCGATCAGAAAGCCATCCCCGGCGGCGGTGAGTTCGACGCGAGCAGTCGAGCGGCGGAACAATGCGACCGCAAGGCGCTCCTCAAGACGTCTCACTTGCAGGCTTACGGCGGCCTGCGTTCGGTTGAGCTGCTCGGCTGCCCGCGTGAACGAGAGGTGCTCGGCAACGGCAACAAAAGCCCGCAGGAGTTCTGGATCGAGACTCGGGGTGCTCATAGCGAAACCTTATCAAGCTTATTGAGCTTATTCGATTCCTTTAAGCGCGCCTGCCCATTATCGCTGGTTTCAAGCCCGCGAGGTCATGCAACGATGGAAATTCTCGGAGTGCTAGCAGCGGTTCTCTCCAGCGCCCTTGGCGGCACTGCGGTCGGTGCGACACGGTATCTCACAGACACGCTCGATCCTCTCACCATCGGGGCCGTTCGATTCGGTGGTGGCTTTCTTGTCTTGGTCGCCGTGGCGCTTTGGCGACAAGACAGGTGGCCGGCGAAAGGCGACTGGCTGGGTGCCGCCGCTATGGGTCTGCTGTTCTTCGGCCTGTTTCCCGTGCTCTTCAATGGGGCCCTTATCTATACGACGGCGGCGCGCGGAGCCTTGGCGCTATCGACACTGCCTTTGCTCACCATGGTTGCAGGGGCAGTTCTACGGGTCGAGCCGCCGACGATGCGCAAGATCGTCGGCGTCCTGATCGCGATGGCAGGCGTGGTGGCTGCACTCGGCATGAGCCTGACGACCGCTCCCCCAGGCGCATGGCGCGGAGACCTCCTCATGGTTGCGGCGGCGTTCTGCATGGCGCTCTACAATGTCTGGTCCCGACCGTTTCTATCCCGCTCCGGGCCAATCTCGTTTACGGCGTTTGGCATGGGCATCGGTGCAGTCTGCCTATCGATCTCCGCGGCGTTGAATGGAGGCTTGGCGCAGCTTGCGGCGCTCGGCGCACTGCAATGGATTGCGAGCGGATATCTGGCCGTAGTTTGCGGGGCTTTCATCTTCTTCCTCTGGGCCTTCGCGCTCGGACGCGCAGCGCCGACACTAGTCGCCGTCTCCGTTGCCGTAAACCCAGTGACAGCGTCAATTTTCGGCGCCGTGTTGTTGGGCGAACCGGTGAGCGCGAACCTGATCATAGGGCTCATGGCAGTCCTGGTTGGAATAGGAGTCGCATCGGGGATAGGGGCTGAGTGGCGTGGCCTTGTGACCCGACGACCAGCACCCGCCATAGCTGTGACCGGAGCAACGCTGACCGAAGCGAACGGCACCAAGAACAAACCTTCATCAACCTGAGACTCAAACACGATCACCAGCCCTTTGGCCGCGCCATCTGCGCGCATAGCGGCCGATTGGTTCTTGACCTGCTGATTGGTGATCTGCAGATCCGGCGGGTCATTCACACTAGGCCCGTTCCTTCAGTCGAGGATATCCATTCAAGAGCGGCTGCCGCGATCAGTGCCTTTAGAAAGCTTTGCAGCAGGTGATGGCAGAAATCGATCTGTACCTGCTCTCATGTGTAGGGCGGGCGGGAAGAGGTTGTTCTCCAAGACCGCGCGCAGGCCCGGAGCTACGCGGCGGCCCTGACCGGCTCGAAGTCTATGTCGAGAACCGAATCCAGCTGCCGGTCGATGAAGCGTTCGGGGATGCTCTTCACCAGCAAGTTGCGGAGGGGAACGACAAGCGGGTTCCGCCATTGCGCAACCTTGGCGTAAAGACGCGATTCGGATGCGATGCTATGCGCCCTGTCGAGGCGGCGCTTGTTATATTCGCGGATTGCCTGCTCGACTGGATGGCGTCCGAACAAAGCCGCAAGCACCGCTGCATCTTCAATGGCGAGTCCCGCTCCCTGTCCCAGATCTGGGGTGACGGCATGGGCGGCATCGCCGAGCAGCACTACCTTGTGGCGGGTGAAGGCAGGCATTGGATCGAGATCGAGAATGTCCGTCCAGATCATCGAGCCGGCAGGGGTCCGATCGAAGATCTCCGGAACTGGATCGTGAAAACCGGAAAACATTGCGCGCACCTCGGCAAGATCGGCCTGCGCCAGTTTGGGATCGCCGACGCGGTCGGCGCCGCTGCAGGCAAACCAGTAGACTCTTTCGCCGGGAATCGCCGCCAGGCCGATCCGTTTGCCGGCCCCCCAGCTCTCGGTCAGGCGGGTGGGGTCCATTCCTTGCGGAAGGCCGGGCGCGATTGCGCGCCAGCAGACATAACGCGCGAAGCGCTCCCTCGATTGCGGAAACAGCGCCTTGCGAACCACGGAGTGAATGCCATCGCAGGCGAGCACTAGATCGCTCTCCACGCTCGCCTCATTTGCGAAGCGTAGAACGATGCGATCACCCAAATCACGTGCATCGACGCATTCCATATCGGTGTGAATTATCGAGTGGGGTAGTTGCGAAAGGAGGGCCTTGTGAAGGTCGCCTCGGTGCAGCACAGCCATGCTGAGATGACCGTATCGCTGGCTAGAACGCTGAAAATCCGTCGATTGAAGAACCTGGCCTTTGTCGTCAAGAAGGTCGAGCCGGTGTATCGCCTGGGCATTAGCCACAACCGCATCGTAAAGCCCAAGCGTTCGCAGCGCCCGAAGCGCGTTGGCGCTCAGGCTGAGGCCGGCGCCCAAGGGCTTCAATTCGCTCGCCTGCTCGAAAATCTCGACCTCCCAGCCAAGGAGCCGAAGCCCCTTGGCAACCGAAAGTCCCGCGATCCCGGCGCCAACGATGACTGCCCGCATGACCTCCATCCGAGAGAATTCTGCATAGCGCTGCGATGGCGCTTGCAATACTGGCCTCGTTCTCAACGAGCGCCTGCAGTGCGAGTTCCCATCGAGTTGCCATTTCGCGCCGCCTGACGGTGGAAAAGCCGAAATCCAACGGAAGCCTCACCCGATCGTGATCCCGTCCTCGATCTTTCTAGCCTCTTTCATGTTTGGCAAGAACACTGTCAGCAAACCGAGCAGCGGCAGGTAGGAGCAGACCTGAAAGACGAAGTCGATGCCTTTCATGTCGGCGACGACGCCGAGCACGGCGGCGGCGATGCCGCCCATGCCGAAGGCGAAGCCGAAGAAGATGCCGGCAATCATGCCGACCCGGCCGGGCACCAGCTCCTGGGCGAAGACGACTATATTGGAAAAGGCCGACGACAGGATCAGGCCGATCAGCACGGTCAGGATCATCGTCCATTCGAAATTGGCGTAGGGCAGGGCCAGCGTGAAGGGCAGCACACCGACGATCGAGAACCAGATCATAGTCTTCTGGCCGTAGCGGTCGCCGAACGGACCGCCGAGCAGGATGCCCAGCGCCGAGGCGCCGAGGAACAGGAACAGCATGACCTGCGACATCTGCACCGAAACGCCGAATTTATCTATGGCGTAGAAGGTGTAGTAGCTGGCCAGGCTGGCGACGTAGGCGTTCTTGGTCAGCACCAGCAAGGTCAGCACCGCCAGCGCGCCCAACACCTTGTGGCGCGGAAAGGGGGAGACGAAGCCTGCCGTCTTGCGGTTGGCGAGCGAGGCGCGAAGGCGGCTGTACCAGCCACCGACCCGCCACAGCACGACGATGCCGATCAGCGAGCCGACGGCAAACCACGCTATGCTGGTCTGGCCGAAGGGCACGACGATGAAGGCAGCCAGCAGCGGCCCGATGGCCTGGCCGAGATTGCCGCCGACCTGGAAGAGCGACTGCGCCAGGCCGAACCTGCCGCCCGAGGCGAAGCGGGCGATGCGCGAGGATTCCGGGTGGAAGATCGCCGAACCGAGGCCGATCAGCGACGCGCCGATCAGCAGCAGCGAATAATGTCCGGCATAGGCCAGCACGATCAGGCCGATCAGCGAGGCCGCCATTCCGTATGGCAGCGAATAGGGCATCGGCCGCTTGTCGGTGACCATGCCGATCAGCGGTTGCAGCAATGACGCCGTCACCTGGAAGGTGAAAGTCAAAAGGCCGATCTGCCAGAAATCGAGGCCGTAATTGTCCTTCAGCAGCGGATAGATGGCCGACAGCAGCGACTGCATGATGTCGTTGACACAGTGGCAGAAGCTTACCGCAAGAATGACGGTAAAGGCCGTCGCTTGCGCCGAAGCGTGGCTGGCCGGCGCAGGCGTGGCGACGGTGGTGGCTGTCGTGTCAGTCAAGGTATGCTCCGTGGTCTTTTTGGCGGAAGCTTCCGCAGCTGCTCCGCAAACCGGTTGTCTATAGGACACTTGCCGGGCGACTTCTTTCGTGGTTTGGTCCAATAGTTTCGCGAGTGGGCCATACCCAATGCCGCACGGCAAGGAAATCTTCAAAGCGGGCAACACCGATCTCGGCCAGTTTACCGATCTAGGGCAGTTGCATGAGCGCCGCTGGCAGTGGCTGGAACAGGTTGCCGGGCCAGCGGTTGCCCTGCCGACCGAATATCCCGACGGTTACCATGTGCCGCAGCACCGTCACAGCCGCAGTCAATTGCTGCATGCGCTTGTTGGCGTCGTGCTGGTGACGACGCGGCACGGGCGCTGGATGGTGCCTCCCGATCATGCCATGTGGATTCCCGCCGGTACCGAGCATTCTGTCGAGATGCTCGGCGATGTCAGCATGCGTTCTGTCTATGTAATGCCGGAGGCGATCCCGGGACTGCCAGAAGGGCTGCGGGTGGTCGGCGTCACCGACCTCATGCATAGCCTGATCGTGGAATCCGAAAAGCTGCCGCAAGGCGGCGAGTTGGAGGGGCGCGGCGGGCTGATCATGAATCTGCTTCTGTATGAAATCCCGACCCTGCCGGAACGGCCGCTCGGTTTGCCGTTCCCGTCCGATCCCAGGCTCGCGGCGCTATGTCGGCGCTTCGTCGCGGCGCCATCGCCGCATGCGACGATCGACGAATGGGCCGACATCGTCGGCATGAGCCGCCGCTCCTTCACGCGTGCCTTTCATCGCCAGACCGGATTGTCGCTGTCGACATGGCGCCAGCAGGCCTGCCTGTTCGCGGCCTTGCCGAGGCTGGCGGATGGCGAGCCGATCACAAGGGTGGCGCTCGACCTCGGCTATGACAGCGTACCGGCCTTCACCACCATGTTCAGGCGCATGCTGGGAACCTCGCCGCGCGGCTATATGCGTGGGTCAAAAGACAACATCAGGGTGTCGAAGGGGTAACGCATGACCCCGAACCTTCGGTTGGAAGGATCCGCTGGGCGCGCGGCTGTGGCGTGGCGGATTTCAGTCGAACAGGCTCGACACCGATTCCTCGGTCGCCGTGCGCGAGATCGCCTCACCCATAAGGTCGGCGATGGAGATGACGCGGATGTTGCTGGCGTCGAGCACCGCCTGGGTCGGCTGGATCGAATCGGTGATGACCAGTTCCTGCAGCTTCGAGGCGCCGATGCGGGCGATAGCGCCGCCGGACAAAACGCCATGTGTGGTGTAGGCGGTGACGCTGGTGGCGCCGGCGGCGAGCAGCGCATCGGCCGCATTGCACAATGTACCACCCGAATCGATGATGTCGTCGATCAGCAGGCAATCCTTACCGCGCACATCGCCGATGACGTTCATGACTTCCGATTCACCGGGACGTTCGCGACGCTTGTCGACGATGGCAAGCTGGGCGTCGATGCGCTTGGCGAGCGCACGGGCGCGGACCACGCCACCGACATCCGGCGACACGACCATGACATTGGCAAGCTGCTTGTATTTCGCCTTCACGTCGCGGGCCATGACCGGCACTGAAAACAGATTGTCGGTCGGGATGTCGAAAAAGCCCTGGATCTGGCCAGCATGGAGATCCAGCGTCAGCACGCGATCGACGCCCGCCCGCGTGATCATGTTGGCGACCAGCTTGGCCGAGATCGGCGTGCGGCCCGAGGCGCGGCGGTCTTGCCTGGCGTAGCCGAAATAGGGAATGACCGCCGTGATGCGCTTGGCCGACGAGCGCATGAAGGCGTCGATCATGATGAGCAGTTCCATCAGGTGATCGTTGGTCGGGAACGAGGTGGACTGCAGGACGAAGACATCCTCGCCGCGCACATTCTCCTGAATCTCGACGAAGATTTCCTGATCGGCGAAGCGCCTGACGCTGGCTTTGCCCAGCGGGATATTGAGATAGCGGGCGACCGCTTCGGCTAGCACCCTGTTGGAATTGCCCGCGAAAAGCTTCATGCACCGTTCCTGGTGAAGGATTGAGAGACTCCGACAGACTCTCTTGAGCCTCTTAGTCGGGCTTTTAGCGGCCCGTGCCGGTATTGCAAGCGTCGTGATCGGGAATCCGCCGGCTAATCTCAATAAACGTTTGCGATGAGAAAGCTGGCAACACGTCAGCCCGCTTGGCTGCCAAGCCAGGCGGCAAACTGGTCGATCGTCTGGTCGGCGATCGCCTGCATGGTCTCCGGCGCGACCGCAGCCCAACCGTCGCCACCACTGACCGACGGCGCCTTCTGCTGGCCATTGATGCGATGCAGCCGGTTGCCCGCCGGATCGTAGACGTCCCAGACATAGATGACGGTCGTGTCCTTGCCTTCCGACATCGTCGAGAAATAGCCTTTAAGCACGTGCGTGGGGGTCTGGCCGGCACTGCCAGCGAGGGTGATGCCGCGCTGCTTGGCTCGCGCCTGAAGCTCCGCGGTCAGCGGTGTGGCTGCTTCCACCGAGGCGCCGACGATCGGCGCCACCTGCAGGCGGGTTCGTGCGATAACGGCGGCGCTCTTTGCGGGCACGGTCGTGGTTGCCGATTGCGCCGGGGCGGAAGGTTGTGCCGTCGCGGAAGGCTGCGGTGCTGCAGCCGTGCCGGCTGCGGGCACAGCCTGTGTCGACTGCGGGGCGATGGCCGAGGGTTCGAGAACGTCCTTTGCATTGGTGCAGGCGGCCAGCGCCAGCGCCGCGAGCAATGACACGGTCGTCATATGCGATCGCCTCATTTGCCTCAAAACTCCCTGGCGATGAACGCCCTTTGAATCCTTATCATTATGGATTCACTGCACGATCAAGTCGAGATCATGGCGGGACAGCGGCTTCGGCTGCGATTCGGTCGTCAGATAGGTGCGGCCAAGCGTCATCGCGGTCTCGGTTTCGGAGTCCATGATGATCATGTGGGCGAACAGCGTCATGTTTGGCGCGATGGGTTCGGGGTTGCCCTGATAAAACATCGGCATGTCCATCCATGACGGGGTGAAGCGGGCGCCGAGCGAGTAGCCGCAGGCATTGAGCCGGTGCTTGGTCAAATTGTGCGATTCGAGCGTGCGGGCATGCGCATCGAATACGTCGCCAAAAGTGTTTCCGGGGGTCATCGCCTTTTCGACGGCCAGAAGTGCGGCGCGCGCAGCATCAAACAGTTCCTGGTGACGTTTCGACACCTTGCCGGTCAGCACAGTGCGCATCATCGCCGCATGATAGTGGTGAAAGACGCCGGCCCATTCGAGCGTCAACTGGTCGTTCTTGGTCAGCTTGCGGCGACCGGCCTTATAACGGCAAAGCAGCGCATCCGCGCCCGAGCCGATGATGAATTCGTTGGCCGGATAGTCGCCGCCGCCGGCAAAGATCGCACCCTGCATGGCAGCCAGGATCAAGGCTTCATCGCCGCCCTGCTTGATCAGCGGCAAGGCCGCGTCCAGCGCGTCGTCGGCGAGATTTGCGGCCTTCTCCGCCTTGGCGATCTCGGCCGGGCTCTTGAACAGGCGCAGCCGGCTGACGATGCCGGAAGCGTCGGCGATTTGGCCAAAGGTCTGCAATTGCTCATCCAGGCGCCGGCCATTGTAGGCGGTCAAGCCGTGGGTATCGTATTCGACGCCGATGCGGGCGCCGAGCAGGTCGAGATCGTTGAGCAGATTGCGCAGGTCGATCGCCGGATTGGCGCCGTCGCGATCGGTCCACAGCACGATGTTGTCGATGATCGAGGTGTGCCGCGCCTGGCGCAGGTCGGCCGAGCGGGTGAGCAGGATCATCGAGCCGTCTGCCTTCACCACCAGGCACTGGAAGAAGCAGAAGCCGAACGTATCGTAGCCGGTCAGCCAGTACATGCTCTCCTGCGCAAACAGCAGGACGGCATCGAGCTTCTTTTCGGCGATCTCGATCATCAGCCGATCGCGCCGCGCGTCAAATTCCGACCGTTCGAAATGCAGCGCCATTATTCAGTCTCCAAAACGATTGCCGAAATCTGCCGCCCGTAATCCGGCTCGTTGCGATGCGTGGTGCGCCGGTAGGAATAGAACAGATCCTCCTCGGCATAGGTGCAGCGGCGGAGCCCGTCGGCGGTCACGCCGGCCCGGGTCAGCCGATCGACCGTATAGCGGTTGAGGTCGAACATTGCATGTCCCGACTTCGCGGAGGGCGCGAAATAGCTGATATTGTTGGCGTCGGCCTCGACGAAGCGGGCGACGAATTCTGGCCCGACCTCGTAGTTTTCGGGGCCGATGGAAGGACCGAGAACCGCGACGATGCGCTCGCGCCGGGCGCCGAGGCCTACCATCGCCGCAATGGTGTTTTCCAGCACGCCTGACAAGGCGCCCTTCCAGCCGGCATGGGCTGCGCCGATGACACGCGCCTCGGCATCGGCGAACAGCACCGGTCCGCAATCGGCGGTCGAGGCGCCGACGGCGATGCCCGGCCGGTCGGTGACGATGGCGTCGGCCCTCGGCCGCTCGCCGGCAAAAGGCTCCCTGGCGACGACGACATCGGGCGAATGGATCTGGTGGGCGGTCAAGAGATGGGTTGAAGGCACACCCATCCAGTCGGCGACGCGGCGGCGATTCTCGGCTACCTGCGTCTGGTCGTCGCTCGAGCCGGTGCCGATGTTGAGCCCCTGATAGATACCGCTGGAGACGCCGCCGACGCGGGTGAAATAGCCGTGGCGAATGCCTTGTGCCCGCACCCTTTCCAGCAAGGGTGACCGAACGGGATCCGGTTTCGTCTGATTCAGCATGGCGGCGTTGTTGTCCGTGTGGGCGATTTCGTCAAGCTACAGTCCAAAGATGGGCTACAGTCCACAAGGTAGGCGACGGTCGGAAGCCGGGAGAGTGGAAGAGGCAGCAGCGAAAAGTCAATCCGCCGCTGCAAACGGCGGAACGGCGATGCCGGCAGGCAGGACGGCAAGTACCTTGAACAGGTCGCCCATGGCTTGCGGGCCGGCGAGGCGTTCGACCTCGCTCGCGATCTTTTCGCGAGCCGCCTGATCGGCTTTGGCGCCGAGCTGGCCGGCGCGTTCGAGAAGGCCCATTTCCACCAGGAATTCGCCTTGCGTGGAGAGATGGGCATCGAGGCCGTGCGCTCGCACAACGGCAGCAAGGGCAGCGAAATCGACATGGGCGGTGAGATCGGCTTCGCCCGGATTGGCCAGCACATCTTCGTGATCGTGCTTGCGCAATGCCTGCAACGTGTCGCCGATCCCTGGCCGGAAATAGCCATAGTCGAGGAATAGCCCGACGCCGCCACGACTGGATATGCGCTCAGTGATGGTCGCCATCAGTGCGGCTCGGGCCGGCGCGACCTCGACAATCGCGCCCTGTGGCGCGTTTTCGGCCTCGTTCGGCAACAGCGTCGGATCGACCGAGCCGGCGCCGGCGAAGAAGTGCAATTCATCCGCGCCGTCGAGGCCGATCATCCGTTCGCGCCAGCCTGTTCCGGCGCGGACGAACTGGCGGATGGGCACGGCGTCGAACAATTCGTTGCCGACGATGAAAAGCGGAGTTTGCGGCAGCGTGTCGATGCTTTCGTGCCAGCCGATCGCGACAGGCGTGGCGGCAAGCGTTTGCTTTTGGACATCTATCAGCCGCGGGCTGGTCTCGATCATGGCGAAGGACGCGGCGGCAGTCAGCGCCGGATCGAGCCGCGAAAGCGTGCGCAGCATGTCCTTCATCAGCGTGCCGCGGCCGGGGCCGATCTCGGCAACGGTGACCGGCAGCGGCCGGCCGGTCGCCAGCCAGGCTTCGTAGAGCCAGACTGCGACCAGCTCCCCGAACATCTGGCTGATCTCCGGGGCGGTGACGAAGTCGCCGGCGGCCCCGAACGGTTCGCGCGTCGTATAGTAGCCTTCCTCAGGATCGAACAGGCAAAGCGCCATGTACTGGCTGACGGGTATCGGCCCCGCCGCACTGATCAGCTCGGCGATGCGGGTTTTCAGCCGAGTCATACCGGCTGTGGCTGAGTTACCGGCTTTGCAGTCGCCATCGCCCAGACGCCGGCAAGCACCATCGGCAGCGACAGCACCATGCCCATGGTCAGCCAGCCGGTGCCGAGGAGGTAGCCGAGCTGCTGATCGGGCTCGCGGAAGAATTCGACTGATATGCGCGAGAGACCGTAGCCGGCGATGAAGGCGCCGCCGACGAAGCGTGGCGTCTTCAGCTTGAGCCCGGAATGGGTGAGGAAGCGCAGGACCAGGAACAGCACCAGGCCTTCGAGCAGCGCTTCGTAGACCTGGCTCGGATGACGCGCAAATGGCCCGCCATTGGGGAATTCGACCGCCCACGGCACGTCGGTCGGCCTGCCCCACAATTCGGAATTGATGAAATTCGCCATGCGGACGAGGCCAAGGCCGACCGGCACGCCAGCCGCCACCACGTCGAACAGCGACCATGTGCGGATGCCGCGAGACCAGGAAAACAGCGTCATGGCGAGGATGACGCCGAGCAGGCCGCCATGGAACGACATGCCGCCCTGCCAGACGGCGAGGATATCGAGCGGATGGGCGATATAGCGCTGCAGGTCGTAAAACAGCACGTAGCCGGTGCGCCCGCCAAGCACCACGCCGATGGCCGCCCAGACGATGAAGTCGTCGAGATCCTCGGGCTTCATCGGCACCGTGCCGTCGGGCCAGAGCCTTTTGTTGGTGACGAGCCGCTTGGCATACCACCAGGCGAAGAGAATGCCGACGATGTAGCCGACGCCATACCAATGCACCGCCAGCGGCCCAATCTGGACGATGACCGGGTCGATGTTGGGGAAGGGCAGGGCCGCCAGCGGCAGCATCAGATACTCGTTCAACAAGATCTCCCGGTTGCGATCACGTTCGGGCGCGGACCATGCGGCAGGGCTTTGGCAGGGTCAAGCTGGCTCTGGCGCGGCAAATACGGCTTCGGAAAGCAGGCTAATCGTGCCTGTGCTACCGCCTCAGCGCTTGGTCTCGGCCAATGCCTTATATTTGGCCTCTAGGCGATCAAGCACGTTGTCGGCTGGCTTGATCCGCCCTGCATCGGCGTCGCTGACGCCTCTGGCAAGCGCTGCGGCGAGTGCGGCAAGACGCTGGTTCAAATCCGCACTGATAGCCATTGCAGACTCCCGTCAAAGTCCTCTTCCTTGTGATGGTACCAGCTATGGCCTGCTAGGTCAGATCAAATTGCATTCCGACTTGATGACGCAGCAGACTCAACGTTCTTGCATTCCGCGTCGCGCGCCACTACGTCAAATCGAGCAAGCGAGGATTTGCCATGTCGACCGGACCGAACCGCATTCTCGATGAATTCGCCAAGCTGATGACCGACGCCGCGGGTGCCGCGCAAGGGGTGCGTCGCGAAGTGGAAACCGCCTTCAAAGGGCAGGCCGAGCGCCTTCTCAATTCAATGGACCTGGTGCAGCGCGAAGAATTCGAGGCCGCCCGCGATATGGCTGTTAAGGCCAGGGAAGAAAACACCCGTCTCGCTGCGCGCCTGGAAGCACTTGAGGCAAAGCTCGCCGAATTGACCGGGCAGGCCGCGCCTGCAGCTGCGGCAAAGCCCAGATCAAAAAAATAATCGTTAAACTTTTCCACAAAGCACAATCGCAAAAAGCGCTTTGTCGTGAATCCCTTAACGGCATTGCGTGAATCTTTGTGACAGCGGCTTTCCACATGCGAATGACGCAGTGCGAAAAATTGGGCTGGTCACGCGACTCCCGATCAATAGACTGAATTTGTTGCATGATTCGGAGCAGGGTCATGCCGCCGGGCGGTGGGGTCCGGTCTGGGGTCTTTGCGTTGACGAAGTCCCGGCCGTCCGAGTTCTAGACAAGATTGTTCGCTGTGTGTGCCCCGCGGAGCGTGAGGCGCTCCCCTGAACGACAGGAAGCATTCCATGGAACTTCTCGAACTCGAACTCTCGCGCGAAATCCACCCGGTGGATGTCATCGAGCAGGTGGCCCACAACAACGACTGGTCTTTCGAGCGAGCCGGCGACGACGAGATTTCGATTTCGGTTGCCGGAAGCTGGACCGACTACCACGTCTCATTTTCCTGGATGGAGGATTTCGAGGCGCTGCATCTGGCTTGCGCTTTCGACATCAAGGTGCCGGAGGCGCGCGCGCTCGAGGTGATGCGGCTGCTTTCGTTGATCAACGAGCAGATGCTGTTCGGCCATTTCGACCTCTGGGAACAGGAAGGCGCGATCATGTTCCGCCAGTCGCTGCTGCTCGCCGGTGGAGTCGAGCCGTCGAGCCAGCAGGTCGAGGTGCTGCTGTCGTCGGCGCTGGAAGCCTGCGAATGCTATTTCCAGGCGTTCCAGTTCGTCGTCTGGTCGGGAACCTCTGCCAAGGATGCGCTGGCCGGCGTCCTGTTCGAGACCTATGGAAACGCCTGAGCCAGGTCCTGATCCTCAATGAGTTCGAGCAGCCAGCGCAAGCCCGAGATCAGCTTCGCCGATTTCGACCGTGTCGATATCCGTGCCGGCACGATCGTCGAGGCCGAGCCATTCCCCGAGGCGCGCAAACCGGCATTCAAGCTGAAGATCGATTTCGGCGCCGACATCGGGGTGAAGAAATCGTCGGCGCAGATCACCAAATATTATACGCCGGAGACGCTCATCGGCCGGCAGGTATTCGCGGTGGTCAATTTTCCGCCACGGCAGATCGGACCTTTCATGTCGGAAGTGCTGACGCTCGGTTTCCCCGACGAGGAGGGTGCCGTCGTCCTCGGCGCAATCGAACGCAAGGTGCCCGACGGCGGCCGACTATTCTAGCTTCGTCATCCTTGGGTCTGCGCGCCGGCTTTGCTGCCGCTTCGCCCGATGACGAAAGGTGGTATCAGCTTACGTGTCGTTCCCAGCGCCTCTTCGACCGTCTCCAGGAACATTTCCGCGCAGGCTTTCCAGCTATAGCGCATTGCCCGTTGGCGCGCCTCGGCGCGATTGACGTGGAGCGCGGCGAGCGCTGCCTCGCGCAAATCGTTCGACACCGCTCCGCCAACGCCGTCGCCGACAATGTCGATTGGCCCGGTCACCGGATAGGCTGCGACCGGCGTGCCGCTGGCCAGCGCCTCGATGATGACATTGCCGAACGTGTCGGTGCGGCTTGGGAAAACGAAGACATCGGCCGAGGCGTAGATTTCGGCCAGTTCGTCGTTCGGACGGTGGCCAAGGAAATGGGCATCGGGGTATCTGGCCTTGAGCCTGGCCAACTCCGGCCCCTCGCCGACGATCACCTTGCTGCCGGGCAGGTCGAGATCGAGGAAAGCGGCCAGGTTCTTTTCGATCGCGACGCGGCCGACGCAGAGGAAGATCGGTCCCTTGAGCCCCAGATCTTTCCTCTTGTCCGGCCGGAAATGGTCGGTGTCGACGCCGCGCGTCCATGGTCTCAGCTTGGTGAAGCCGCGCGCCGACAGATCGTCCGCCAGCGACTGGGTGGCGACCAGCGTGCCCTGTCCGGAATTGTGGAAATCGCGAAGCCAGCGATAGGCCCAGGCTTCCGGTATCGGCAGCCGCGCGCTTAGATATTCCGGAAAGCGCGTGTGATAGCTTGTCGTGAACGGCCGGCCTGCCTTGCGGCAATAGCGCCGCGCCATGATGCCGAGCGGGCCTTCGGTGACGATATGGATATGATCGGCGTTGCGCGCTTCGATCAGGCGCGCGACCCGGCCCGGCGTCGTCAGTGCCAGCCGGATGTCCGGGTAGGTCGGCAGGGGCAAGGTGCGAAAGATGTTCGGGGTCAGGAACCCCGTCTCGACGTCGAAGGATTTCAGGGTTTCCGAAAGCCGTTCCAGTGTGTGGACGACGCCGTTGACTTGCGGGCGCCAGGCATCGGTGACCATCAGGATGCGCATGGCAGCCCTTTGCTTGAAAGGTCGTCGGTTTCCTTGATGCGAGGCCGCAAGGCCGAATCAATCAAGTTCGCGCGCTTCATGCGCGCTCTTCAACATGGTTTCATGACGGGCCGATGAAGGCGCAAGCCGGCGGCCGTACTTTGTGCGTCCAATTGGACGCTTATCGCTCTAATCAGGCCGGAACCTTGATGACGGCGCGCAGGCCACCAAGCGGGCTCTTGTCCAGCATGATGTCACCGCCATGGCTGCGTGCGATGTCGCGGGCGATGGCAAGGCCGAGGCCGGTGCCGCTGGCGTCGAGGTTGCGGGCCTCGTCAAGCCGCACGAAAGGCTTGAACACGTCCTCGCGCTTTTCGGGCGGAATGCCCGGACCGTCGTCGTCGATGGTGACGAGCAGCGAGCCGCGGCTATGGTTGGCGTTGATCTCAACTGTCTTGGCGTAACGGAAGGCGTTGCCGACGATATTGGACAACAGCCGGGCAAAGGCGTGGGGCCGCACATGCACATTTGGATCGCCGGTGAGCGCGGTCGACAGTTTGCGCTTGCGCAGCGTGGCCTCCTCGCCGAGCTTGTCGAAATAGGTTTCTAGATTGAAACGGCCGGCGTCTTCCGTCGCTTCGCCGCGGGCAAAGGCAAGATAGCCCTCCAGCATCGACTGCATGTCGTCGATGTCCTGGCCGAGCGCCTCGGTGTCGGCCTTGGTCCCGGTCAGCGCCAGCTGCAGCTTGAAGCGGGTGAGGATGGTTCTCAAATCGTGACTGACGCCGGTCAGCATGGCGGTGCGCTGTTCGAGCTGGCGTTCGATGCGTTCGCGCATCTGGATAAAGGCAAAGCCGGCGCGACGCACCTCCTCGGCGCCGCGCGGACGGAAATCGCGCGGCATCGGCCGGCCCTTGCCGAAACTCTCGGCGGCCTCGGCCAACGTCAGGATCGGCCGGATCTGGTTGCGCAGGAAGGGAATGGCGATCATCAGCAGCACCAGCGAGGTGCCGACCATCCAGATCAGGAAAATGTGGGTGTTCGATGCATAAGCCTGGCTGCGGCGCACGAAGGCGCGCAGCACCTTGCCCTCGAGCTGGACGCGGACCTCGATGATGTTGGAATTGCCGACCGTGTCGATCCAGAACGGGCGGTTGATCTGATGGGTGATCTCGGACGAGAGAATTTCATCAAGGATCGAGAAGAACGGCTTTGGACCGGGCGCCGGCAATGGATCGGGCGGAAGCAAGTCGATCTTCAGCTGCATGCGATCCTGTGCGATGCGGATGATATTGGCGTAGTCGGCGTCGTTCGGATAGGTTTCCACCAGGTCGACGATTGCGGCAATGTCGCGGACCGTGGCCTGCGACAGGCGCTGCGTCACGGTCTGCCAATGACGTTCCATGAATACAAAGGCGAGCACCGATTGCAGCAGGATCATCGGTGCGATGACGATGATCAGCGAGCGGGCATAGAGCCGCTTCGGCATGTAAAGCGAAACGAGGCGCCAGAACCGTTTCCAGGCGAGCGGCACCGCCTTCAGCGCCCGCTTGGCGCGAGCGCTCAAGCCGCTATCTTCCGGCCGTTCCAGTTGCGTGGTCGCCATTCGCCCTTTTTGCTCATCTGCAGCCACTCAACAAGGGGCTGCGGACAGGAGTCTATTCCACGCTGAGCCGATACCCAATACCACGCACGGTCTGCAGCCAGACCGGATTGGACGGATCGCGTTCGATCTTGCGGCGAAGCCTGTTGATCTGGACGTCGATGGTGCGCTCGCCGACTTCGGACTCGTCGCCGACGAGCTCATGGCGCGGTATCGTCTCGCCGGCTCGCGCCGCGAAGATCGCCAGGATCTCCTGCTCGCGGTCCGTCAGCTTCAGCGCCTCGCCGCCGCGCTTGAGCTCCCGCCTGGCGATCTGGAACGTGTAGGGGCCGAAGACCAGCTGCTCGACCTTGGGCGTCGTTGCCGGACCGCCGCGGCGCAGAATGTTGTTGATGCGCAGGATCAATTCGCGGGGATCGAAAGGCTTCGGCAGATAGTCGTCGGCGCCGGCCTCGAGCCCGGTGATCCGGCTGTCGGTCTCGGAAAGCGCGGTTAGCATCAGGATCGGTACGTTCTTGCTTGCCCGCAGCGCTTTGGCGAGCTCGACGCCGGTTTCGCCCGGCATCATGATATCGAGAACGAGCAGATCGAAATCGAGACCGGCGAGCTTGCGCCGCGCTTCGCCGGAATTTCCGGCAACGGTGACGCGAAAGCCGTTTTCCGTCAGATATTGTTTGAGAAGATTGCGGATACGAGTGTCGTCATCGATCACCAGCAGATGCGGTGCATCATCATCCGGTGCTGCCGGTTGATCAACCCTTTCAGTGGTCTCCATGGCTTTTCCCTGACATTTTTGCGGGCACAATGTCGATCTGCGCCCTTAGTTCCGGATTGACCATCGCTTCCAGGAAGCGTTCGATCAAGGCGCGTTCGGTAGCTCCGGAATCTTCCAATGCAGCATGGATGCGGCGCGACTGTGGCCGCGCCAGCGCCAGCGCCAGCGCGCGGCCTTTGGCCGTTGGATAGAGTTCGCGCTGGCGGCGATCGCGCGGACCCTGCAACTGGACGACGTGGCCGGTGTCGATCAACTGCTTGAGCACGCGCGCCAGGCTCTGCTTGGTGATCTTCAGCACGTCGAGGAGCTCAGCGACCGTCAGGCCCGGCCTGCGGTTGACGAAATGCAGAACCCGGTGATGGGCGCGGCCGAAGCCATAATCGGCCAGGATCTGGTCCGGGTCGGAGGTAAAATCGCGATAGGCGAAGAAAAACAGTTCGATGATGGCGAAGTCGATGCCGTCCTCGTCGGTGATCGCCGTCCTGATCGGTTTTGCGGTTGGGTGGCTGCGATCCGTCATCTTCTCTCCGCGGTGAAAGGGAAATTACGTCAGCACTATTGACGTATTTTCCTCCCGATGGTAATTTTTGACAAGCTTTTCGGCGGATTGCGAACGAAAAGGCAAGAGAAGGCCGTTTTTCCGGAACTTCCTGAGTTTGCCAGATCTTATATATCCGCCTACGCTTTGAGACACTCTAGGCTTTGAAGAAACGGGCCGCCCGGTGCGGCTGAAACGAAAAACAATGATGTGCGGGCGGCCGCCCGCGGGAGGTTAACATGGCATCCGTTCCCTTCGACCAAATGGATGGCTTTATCTGGATCAACGGTGAGTTCGTCAAATGGGCTGACGCGAAGGTCCACGTGCTGACCCATGGCCTGCACTACGCCAGCGCGGTGTTCGAGGGCGAGCGCGCCTATGGCGGCGAGATTTTCAAACTGACCGACCACAGTGAGCGCCTGCACGAATCGGCACGCTTGCTCGGCTTCAAGATCCCCTATTCGGTTGCCGAGATCGACGACGCCTGCCGCACGCTGTTGAAGAAGCAGGGCTTCCAGGATGCCTATGTCCGGCCAATCGCCTGGCGCGGCAGCGAACAGATGGGCGTTTCGGCGCAAAACAGCCGGATCAACTGCGCCATCGCCATCTGGCAGTGGCCGAGCTATTTCGATCCGGCGCAGAAGCTGAAGGGCATCCGTCTCGATCTGGCCGAATGGCGCCGTCCCGATCCGCGCACCGCGCCGTCGAAATCGAAGGCCGCTGGCCTCTACATGATCTGCACCATGTCCAAGCACGCCGCCGAAGCCAAGGGCTATGCCGACGCCATGATGCTCGACTGGCGCGGCCAGGTTGCGGAGGCGACCGGCGCCAACATCTTCTTCGTCAAGGACGGCAAGATCCACACCCCCGCCCCGGATTGCTTCCTCGACGGCATCACCCGCCGTACGGTGATCGGTCTTGCCAAGGACCGCGGCTTCGAGGTGATCGAGCGCGCCATCATGCCCGAAGAGCTCGAAGGCTTCCAGCAGTGCTTCCTCACCGGGACGGCTGCCGAGGTGACGCCCGTTTCTGAGATCGGTCCATACCGATTCGAGGTGGGTGAAATCGCCAAGACTCTGATGAACGACTATTCTGCGGCCGTTCAACCCAAGCATGCGATCGCTGCAGAATAACGAAAGTCACAGCTTTTTTAACTAGTAAGGGCGGTTTTCGGGCCGCCCCTTTTATTTAAGCACTTCTGCATTTGACTTTCGTCCAATTCGGCGTCTCATGATGCTGTCGGCCCGGGAGGCTGGCAGCTATGGAGGGACTGGTAATATGGACATGAACACGCTTCTTCCGATCATTATTCAGGTGATTACGGGTATCATCGGTGGTCAGGCAGTTGGCGCGGCGATCAAGACGGCGGCAATGGGTCAGCTTCCCAAGATCCTTGGCGGCGCCGTTGGCGGCGTCGGCGGCGCGGCCATCCTCGGTAGCCTGCTCGGCGGTGGCACGGTTGATCCGGCAGCGGCGGCAGCGGCAACGGGCGGATTGGGCAGTGCGCTCAATCTGCAAAACATCATCGGCGGTGCCGGCGGTGGCGCGATTCTGACCGGCATCATCGGCGCGGTCATGAATGCGATGAAGAAATAAGCCTGGCGTTTTCGGGCTTTCGCATGGGCGGCTTCGGCCGCCCATTTCTTTTGTGTCCGTGCCAGCGGTGGACGCCGTTTACGTGTGTCTCTACATCAGGAGCGACACAGTATTAAGGGGGCGACATGGGGAAAGGACGATCATGGGTCAGCTCAATGCCGGTATCGTGCCGGTTACGGCCTTCCAGCAAAACTGCACCATCCTTTTCGACATGGACGACAGACAAGGCGTCGTCGTCGATCCGGGCGGCGACATCGACAAGGTGCTGGCGGTGCTGAAGGACAATGCGATCAACGCCGGCGCGATCTGGATCACGCATGGTCATATCGATCATGCCGGCGGCGCTATGGACCTGAAGGCGGCGCTCGGCATCGAGATCATCGGCCCGCACGAGGCCGACCGTCCGCTGCTTGCCAATCTCGAGAACCAGGCGAAACTCTACGGCATCACCGATCCCGTGCGAAATTGCGTGCCTGACCGCTTTCTCAACGAAGGCGATACCGTCTCGTTCGGCCAGCACGCGTTCGAGGTCTTTCATTGCCCGGGCCACGCGCCAGGCCATGTCGTCTACTACAATCGCGCTGCGAAGTTCGCCCATGTTGGCGACGTGCTGTTCCGTGGGTCTGTCGGCCGCACCGACCTGCCGGGCGGCGACCACGTCGCGCTGATCGCGTCGATCAAGGACAAGCTTTTGCCGCTCGGCGACGACGTCGGCTTCATCTGCGGCCATGGTCCCGGCGGTCGTTTTGGCGAGGAGCGCCGGGGCAATCCGTTCCTGATCTAAAGCGCGCTGCGTCGGTGCCTGGTGAAGCGCGCATCAGGCTCTTGTCTTGCACATGCCGACAACAAAAAGCGCTGGCCACGTGGACAACGCTTTTGGGGCAGGGGAGCTTTAAAGCGCTTGGCGCTTTAAGGCTTTGTCTCTGTGCAGGTCGTTATCCCAAAACCGCTATGCACCCCCGGGTCAGGCCCGTGGACCTGCTTTTGGGCGACATGCATTAGTTGGCGGTGCAGAAATGCTGTTCGCCGTCATAGCCGGTGAACGTGCCGGTGCGGGCGTTGAACGAGCGATAACGGTCCGAACAATACTCATACCAGCCACGGGTCCATGGCTCGGCGTAACCTTCATTGTAGGCGACCTGCGGTTGCGCGTAGTAGCGGCGCACCGGGGCGGGCCGCGGATAACGATCATAATCGTTATAGCCGGGGTCGTAATAGCTGGGCTGCGGATTGTTGAGCGCACCAACGATCAGGGCGCCGGCCGCCAGGCCAAGGACACCTGCTGCGATCGCATCACCATTGCCATTGCCGCGATGGTGGTGCCGGTGGCGCCACTCACCGGCGCTCGCCGCTGGCAAGGTCGCAAGCGTGGTCGCGACAATCGCGGCGGACAGAATGGTGGTCTTGAAAATTCGGTTCATGTCGGTCTCCTTCGTGCCGGCCCGTGTAATTTGGGGATGCGGTCCGGCTTTATCGAAGGCTAATAGGCGACCGTGGCTGAACGGGGGCTGAACGAACTTGGCAGGTTGGGACCGGTCGGGCACTCATCGATCAGGCATGGCGCGAGCCACAACTCTTGCACGCTCAACAACGAGCGGACCTGCCCTGCGAAATCCGTCCGGTGCTGTTTCGATCCCGGCTCAGCCGATCGACAGATTGACGGCTTTCGGACCCTTGCCGCGCTTGTCCGGCTCGGTGTCGAATGTTACCTTCTGCCCATCCTCAAGACCGGGAAGACCCGACGCCTGCACGGCCGAAATATGGACGAAGACATCCTTCGCGCCATCATCCGGCGTGATGAAGCCGAAGCCTTTGGCATGATTGAAGAATTTGACGGTGCCGGTCTGCGGCATGGGAAGCTCCTTTGATCCCATCAAGTCCAGTCTCGGGCCGGCAAATGCCCGAGTGGAAATTTGTCGTTTATTTTAGCGTCATCGGCAAGAGAAAGTTTTGCAAGCGTCGGATTGCCCCCTCCGGCACGAAAAAAGGCGCGACGAAAAGCGCCGCGCCTTCGAAAACTCGGATCCGGCGCTGAAAGCCGGCATAGGGCCTGTGGAGGCCTCAGCACAGTCCGCGCGCGTCCGAGCGGACGTGCGCGCGACGGTTCAGTCGGCGCGGAGATTGACGGCCTTCGGCCCCTTGCCCATCCGGTCAGGCTCGACGTCGAAGGTGACCTTCTGGCCATCGACGAGCGTGCGCAGGCCCGAAGCCTCGATCGCGGAGATGTGGACGAACACGTCCTTGGCGCCGTCATCTGGCGTGATGAAGCCGAAGCCTTTGGTTGCGTTGAAGAACTTAACGGTGCCGGTCTGGGCCATTGGGGAAACTCCTTCACCCGTGTCAGTCTTGTGGTTTGCCCGCCGCCTGGAGCCGTGGGCAAGTCCCGGTGGTTGCTTCGGCAGTCATGCATTGGCGCATGGTCAAAACCCCCCGCCGAAAAACGGGGCCGTCAGAGATTCACAGTATCGGGGAAAGGTCGTCCAAAACGTTCCGCTCTCCGGGTCGCAAATGCCCGAACACAAAATTTATCGCACGGAAACGTGATGGTTGCAAGGTAGCGTCCCGGCTGCCGCCCGATGGGCGCGTTCCGGTGCATGGCATCGATAGACCCGGCTCTTCGCTCGGTCATCGGCCAGAGCCCGGCCTCGTATGGCCCAGCGGGATGGGAGCTTGCAAACAAGGGTTGCATTTGGCGGTGGAATGGCGAGGATCGGCTTGGAGTGGAACGCGTTTTGCATTTTGTGCATGTCGTTATCCAAAACCGCTGCGCATCCTCGGGTCAGGCCCGTGGGCAGCTTTTGGGCGACATGCATCGGAGCGGGGGCTCGAGGGAGGTAAAGTTATGAAATTTCTTGCGGCAATCTTCTCGCGGCAGGGTTTTGCCATCCTGTTGCTGTCGGCAGTTCTTGCGGCCTGTACCGCGGTGGTGGTGGACGAAGGACCGGGTTACCGTCCGCCAATGCCTGGGCCGCAATTCTGCACAAAGCAATATGATCCGGTCTGCGCCCGGCGTGGCGGCGACCGCCAGACCTTCGCCAATGCCTGCCTTGCCGAACGGGCCGGATACCGCATCATCCGCGACGGCCAGTGCCGCGACGGTGGTGGCGGTGGCGGTGGCGGTGAGGAGCAGACATTCTGCACCCGCGAGTATGCCCCTGTCTGTGGACGCCGCCGTGGCGACCTGCGCACCTTCCCCAATGCATGCGAGGCCCGTGCCGCCGATTATCGGATCGTCGAAGACGGTCCCTGTTGAGGCGCTAAGGGTTCTATCTCCCCCGATCCCGGGGGAGATAGTGCTCCACGTTCTGTCCTTGCGCCGGCGGCTTCATCTTGCGGCAATAGGCGATGAATTCCGCCGCGGGCATGGGTTTGGCAAACAGCCAACCCTGGCCATAATCGACGTCATGTTCCATCAGATAGTCGGCCTGTGCCCGCGTCTCCACGCCCTCGGCAATGACCTTCAGCTTCAGCGTCTTGGCCATGTCGATGATATGCGGCGTGACGGAACTGGTGGCGGAATCCGTAGCGATCGTGTCGATGAACGATTTGTCGATCTTCAGCGCATCGAGCGGCAGGCCCTCAAGGTGGGATAGGCTCGAATAGCCTGTGCCGAAGTCGTCGATCGCGACCGCATGGCCAAGCTCGCGGGCGCGAATGACGGTCGAGCGTGCTGAATCGATGTCGACGAAACCGCGCTCCGTCGCCTCCAGCCAGATCTGCCGAGCGTGAATTCCGGTATGCTGCAGGGCCTTTTCGATGACCGGAAGGACCCTTGCCGTTCTGACGTCGGACGGGCTCAGATTTGATCGCGATGTGGAGAGAACGATTGGCGACAAGAAGCTTCTTCAGGTCCAGAACGACAAGGGCTATGACCTGATCGGTGATAGCCGCGATCAGGCCGCTCTCTTCGGCCAGCGGGATGAAAAGATCGGGCCGGACCAGCGAGCCGTCCGGTCGTTTCCAGCGCACCAGTGCTTCCGCACCCACGCAATTGCCGGTCTTGAGCTCGACGATTGGCTGGTAGTGGACGATGAACTCGTGCTTGCGCACGGCAATCTGCAATTCTCCAAGCGGCGACAGCCGCCGCCGCGACAACCAGGCGACCATACCGATGATGAAGGCGGCAATGAAAGCACCGAGAGGAAGCAGCAGCAATTGCCGCCTGCGCACGCTGTCCACGATCTGGCTTTCCGGTTCGGTGGCAACCGCGATCCAGTCCGTCCCGCGCGCCGTGGCAAACAGATGACCGTTATCCAGCCCCTTGCCTGGGGCGGCGATGATCTTGCCGATGCGGGCTGGGTCAGGCCCGTTCAGTGCGCTGAGCAAGACGCCCGTGTTTGTCGCCAGGGCCAGTTGAATGTCGGGATCGACGACGATGTCGACGAAGCGCAGGGGGTCGACAAGGACATTATGGTGCTTGTACTGCAGGGCCATCAGCGGATGGCCCTGGTTGGCCAGCGGCTGTATCCGGGCAGTGACGGCAACGCTATCGGCGGTGGTGAAATCCGGTGCGGCTTGGGCAATGCGTCCTTCGGTCTGCCCCCAGGAAGTGCATTTGAGCACGCCGTTCTCGAAGTAACCCATCTCTTCGATCGAGCGGGTATTGATGGTGAGCTGCCGCATGCGGGCAATGTGGCCCACCGAACAGCGGTCGCCGGTGAACCGGTCGATCTCACGCAACGCGTCGGTTGCGTCCTTGAGCGATATGCTGGCCCTGGCGATCGCGCGGTTGGCGAACAGATCCAGCCGTTGATGTTCTTCCTGAACCGCCAGGACCCACGAAAAGTGAAACATCGCCGCGATGGGTACTGTAGCGCCGAGCAAGGCCAGCACCACCGCAGTCACGATGATGCGCGGCCTGTCCATGTGCGCCTCCCTGCCTTCGGCGCGAGCGACGATTTCGCGCGCGGCCTGCCGGGCAGCCAACCGCGATCGGCCCCGGTTCCAGCGGAACCTTATATGGCTTCGACGTTACGTGATCTTTAATTGGATCCGCGTGGTGGCTGAAT
The DNA here is from genome assembly GCF_040319125.1 of Mesorhizobium sp. M0938. Lineage (NCBI taxonomy): Bacteria > Pseudomonadati > Pseudomonadota > Alphaproteobacteria > Hyphomicrobiales > Phyllobacteriaceae > Mesorhizobium > Mesorhizobium sp. M0938. The sequence continues at coordinate 266,092 of NZ_JAMYNS010000008.1, forward strand.
GAATGCAGTGCTGCTCATCCGTTCGCTGGATAAGCTCCATCGGCCGGGCCGGCATAGAGCTCGCTGCCGTCCTCGTCGGAAATGCGCAGGCGGTCCGGGATCTGCGGCATCGCCAGCGAGCGCAACAGTTCGGTGGCGCCCTGCAGGGCGGCGCGCAGGTTCGGCGCCTCGATCGACACCCTGTCGAGCGTCGCTTCGTCGGCGTTGCGCGAACGGTAGAACTCGACGACGAAGTTCAAGCACGCCTCCGTGTTGCGGCGCCGCAGTCCTGCGGGTGCACCAAAGCCGCTCAGGTGCACAAGCATGGTGAGGCTCGCGTGGCGCCTCGGAGCGCTAGCCCTTGGACTTCGGTTTCAAACCGGGTTCCGCCTGCTTGACGGCCGAGCCGAAGGGTGAAGCCGGCTTTGCCGCCGCCTTGTCCTTCTTGGGCTTGCGTGTCTCGCGATTGCTACGCTGTTGACCCTTGGCCATTTCTTGATCCTCGTGATTGATGAATGTGGTGGTGGCGATTGACGAAGATCTAGGCGCTCGGATTGTCGGCCACTTCGAGATTGTCTTCCGTGGTGACCCGCTCATGGGTCTCCTCGTCGCTGCGGATGCGGTATTGCGGCGAGCCGTCCTTGACCGGCAATTTGCTCTTGATCTGGAACAGCTCCGCGGTCTTCTGGACAAGGCCGGTGCGGCTCTTCATGCGAACGGTCTGGCCGATCGCGAAACGATGCGCGGGCGTGTCGGTGCGTGGACGCGCGCTCTGCTGGAAGCGGATCATGCAGCATTCTCCTGGTCCCGCCTCAGCGCGGTTTCGAGCTCGGCAAGGTCGATGGCAACCAATTGGCTGGTCGGGCTTTTCACTGCCCTTGCCGGCAGATGGATGAAGGTTGCGACACGGCGCCAGGCAAGCCACGACATGCCATCGATAAGCTCCTCATCGTGGTCGATGTCGTAGTCGCCGGCCGGCAGCTTTCCCTCCAGGCCGACAAGCATGAAGGGCGCCTCGAAATGCGCGATGGAATGGGTAGTTCGGCCAGACATTCTCGTGCCTCGAAGTCTCGTTCCCGGCGTGATTCCGACAAAGTAGTGCCCGCTTTGCGGCACCGGGACTTAAGTACCGTACGTCCCTGTATCGGCAATTTGGGTATCGGCGATCTGGAATGAGTTTGGCGGGTCGAGAACCTCTGACGCCGCGAGATGCCAAGCTTGGCCCAAAAAACGATTTCAATTCATTAATCCAAAATTGCGGTTTATTCAAGAAGATTCCTGCCCAGTGCCGATCTTGCGACGAAATTACTTTTCTAGTGATATTTGTAGAATGATGATACGGTCCAAACTCTTCAAAAGAATTGTTTGAGATTTTGCCGGAAAAGTTGATCCCGGCATTAATTTTTATTTATATCTGAAAGGAAAATCCATGGTTTCCGTGAAAACGCCTGATGGCCCGACCGCAACAATCAAGCCGATCACCAAGCCCATAAAGGTCATCTCGGCGCGACTGACGATAAGAAGTGATGAGGCAGCGAGACGCAGGATTGCCGACACCGACGGCACGGTGCGGCGGGCGCGTCAGCTCGCCGAAACCCACCGCCTGATCTGACATAGCCGGCTTTGCCAATGTGCGCCGGCTTTGCCACTAACCAAGGAGCTTGAGTGTGACGCTCAATTTTCCCAACCGCAGCCGCTCCTACGACGCTGCGGCCAAGCGCATTCGTTTCGTCGGCCATGACGGTATGTTCGAAGTGCCGTTCTTTGTGGAGGTTGCAGCGCTTTCGGCGGCAACGGCCACGAGCGGAGCGGAAGCCGAGTATCTCAGCGCGTTCGATGCGGAGCGCTCGTCGATCCAGGATGTTGCGCGCGAAGCCTATTCGCACGGCCGCAGGAACATGTATGTGTTGACCCAGGCCGATTTCCGGTAAGCTGGCCTATGAACCCTTGAACCTGCCGCGCCAATGGCCTAGATCGCGGCAGGCGGACAAAACACGGCAGGTTTCCCATCAATAGAGATCCGAGAAGACCGGCAGGCACGGGTGCCAATTTCGGCTCAGGCGGACAACCGCCGCTGGGGCTCGACCAGCGCGTGCAGCAGGCGCTGCAATTGCATCAGGCGGGGCGCCGGCAGGAAGCCGAGACGCTCTACCGGCAGGTGTTGGCGCATAAGGCCAATCACGCGGCGGCCGCGCATTTTCTCGGGCTTCTGCTGCACCAGACCGGGCGCAGCGCCGAAGGCCTCGATCTCCTCGAACAGTCGGTGCGCCTGCAACCCAAGAATCCGGATTTCCTCAACAACCTTGGCACGGTGATGCGCGACCTCGGCCGTGTCAGTGCAGCCGTCGATTTCTTCCGTGGCGCGGTGGCGCTGCGCCCGGACCAGCTTGCGGCGCGCGACAATCTCGGCTCGTCGCTAAAGCAGATGGGACAGTTCGAGGACGCAGAGGAGATCTATCGCGGCACTATCGGTCGCAACCCGTTCCATGTTCGCGCCCGCATCGGGCTTGCCGAAACGCTGCAGGAGGCCGGGCGGCTCGATGAGGCGCTTGCCATCTTCCGCGAAGCGCTGACGATCCGGCCTAAGGACGCCGACCTGCTGCACGGGCTGGGCGTCGGGCTGATGGAAAAGGGCAAGCTCGACGAAGCGACTGACTTCTTCCGTCAGGCGCTGACCGTCAATCCCGGCCTGGCGCGGGCCTGGCTGATGCTGACGCAGGTCAAGCGCCAGAAGGAGCGCGACGCCGAGCTTGCCGGCATGGAGGCGCAGCATGCCAAGGCGCCGCAGGACAGCCTGGCGCGCATGCAGCTCGCCTTCGGCCTCGGCAAGGCCAATGACGATCTGAAAGATTACCCGCGCGCCTTCGATTATTTCGCCGAAGGCAATGCCATCCGCCGCAAGGGCATCGATTATGATCCGGTGAGGACGCAGGCCGAATTCGAGGCGATGAAATCGGTGTTCGACGCCGGCTTCTTCGAAAAGCATAAGCCAAGCCCAACCGCCGACGATGCGCCGATCTTCATCGTCGGCATGCCGCGTTCGGGCACGACCCTGGTCGAACAGATCATCGCCAGCCATCCCCAGGTCTATGGCGCCGGCGAGCTCAGTATTTTGAAGACGGTGGTCGGCAAGCAGTTTCCGTCAACCATGCCAGGTGGCTTTCCCTGGGGCGTGTCCGATGTACCCGACACGGATTTTGCCGATGCCGGACAGGCCTACCTGGATATGCTGCATGCCCGCTATCCGCATGTCCGCCATGTCACCGACAAAATGCCAGGCAACTTTCTGTTTATCGGCTTTATCCGTCTGATGCTGCCGAAGGCCAGGATCATCCATTGCGTGCGCGACGCGGCGGCGACCTGCCTGTCGATCTACAAGGTGCATTTCCGCGGCGACACTCACCGTTATGGCTACGATCTCGGCGAGCTCGCCGACTTCCACAATCTCTATACCGACATCATGGGGCATTGGCACAGCGTGCTGCCCGGTGTCGTGCACGATGTGCGCTATGAGGATTTCGTCGCCGACCAGGAAGGGCAGACGCGGGCGCTGATCGCTCATCTCGGCCTGCCGTGGGACGATAGAGTGCTGTCGTTCCACGAGACCGACCGGCCGGTACGCACGGCGTCGGCGGCGCAAGTGCGCCAGCCGATGTACCAGGGCTCGGTCGATCTGTGGAAACGCTACGGCGACCGGCTCAAGCCGCTGCTCGACCGGCTAACGTAATGCGTTGCGGGCCTACAGCTCCATGAAAGGCTGAAAGCCGCCAAAGATCATGCGCTTGCTGTCGAAGGGCATCGCCGATAGCTCTCCGTTCAGGCGCGGATCGGCCATCACCTTGGCCATCACCGCATCGCGGCTCTGTCTGGATTCATAGACGACCCATGAGAAGACCACGACCTCGTGGTCCTTGGCCTGCACGGCGCGAGGGAACGAGGTGACCTCGCCATAGGGCACGTCGTCGCCTATGCATTCGACATAGGCGAGTGCGCCATGCTCCTTCCAGACGGTGCCGCCGAGCTGCGCCATTTTCTTGTATGCATCGAGATTTGCTTTGGGCACGGCGAGTACGAAGCCATCGACATAGGACATTGTGGTTCTCCTCCTTGGGTTGGATTTTCCTTTCTCCCGCACGGGGAGAAGGAAAGGAAGGCGCTACGCTGCCTTCACCGGCGCGTTCATCGCCCACTCTACGCCGAAGGGATCAGTCAGCTGGCCCCAGCGGTCGCCCCAGAACATCACCTGCAACGGCGTGCCGACGGTGCAGCCTGCGTCGACGGCGCGCTTCCACCAGGCGTCGATGTCGTCGCTGCCGCGATGCAGCTGCATGGTGAAGCCCTGCGGCTTCACCGCAGCCATGCCGTGCTCGGGATAGAAGTCGGAAATCATCAAGGTCGAACCGTTGATGTGAAGATGGATGTGCATCGTCCGGCCCTGTTCGTCCGGCGGGTAGAAGAAGACCTGCTCGGCGCCGAAGGCCTTCTGATAGAATTCTGAAGCCTTGAAGGCGCCGTCCAGCTGAAGGTAGGGCGTCAATCCACCGAGGACTTTCGCGGCAGGCTGGGTCTGGGGCTGATCGTTCATGTCTTGCTCCTCTTTGGTTGGGCGTTGCGAACCACAGGACGAATGCGGCAGCGGCGATCCTACATGGCCGATGCGTTTTTGATGCCGCGCATGCAATGGCTAGCCCTTGTCAAGGAGCCAGGCCAATCCGCGGGCTGTTCTGTGCGTCGACGACGATTTCCGGCCAGCCGATGTCCTTGCGCAGTTCGATCGGCAACGAAAGGATGGCACGCTCGCTGCGGTAGCGGGCGCGCGCCACTGAGTAACGGGTCGCTATGCGACCTACGGATGACAGAATAGACATGATGCTCTCTCCTCGATTGGCGCCGGCATCACCGTGTCGGCATCCCAAGGACGTGGCGCGCGGCGACGATCCGACAGACCGCCGGATTTTTTTGCCGTAAGGCTTCAACCGCCCGTCTCGGCGACTTCCCGGAAGAAATTCTCCGGGCTGTCGACCTCGGTCAGCCGCCGCTTCTCGATCAGCCAGAAGCGGTTGCCGATCGCCCTGATGAAGGAGCGGTCGTGCGAGGCCAGCACGCAGCTTGCTTCATGAGCGAGCAGTTCCGTCTCCAGCGCCTCCTGGCCGTCGATGTCGAGGTGGTTGGTCGGCTCGTCGAGCAGGTAGAAGTTGGGATTGGCGAGCCTCAGCGCCAGCATCATCAGCCGCGCCTTCTGTCCGCCCGACAGCACGCCGATCCTGCGCTCCTGCATGTCGATGCTGACGCCGGCACCCGCCAGCAGTGAGCGGGCCCGCTGCTCGCCGACATCGAATCTGCGCGAGAGCATCGCCAGCGGCGTGTCGTCGCCGCTGATGCCCGACAGCGCCTGGTCGCTGTAGCCGAGCACCGTCGACGGCGGCACCTTCACGCCTTGCGCCGCCATATCCGGTTCGACGATGGCGTTCCTGATCAGGTTGATCAGCCGCGACTTGCCGACACCGTTGCGGCCGAGCAGGACGATGCGGTCGCCCTGGCAGATATGGCGCTTGCCGGTCCTGAACAGCAGCGTGCCGTCAGGCGTCTCGACCGCCACGTCGTCCAGCGTGATCAGCACCTTGGCATGGGTGCCGCGATTGGCGAGCTTTATCGCGCCCGCCGATCTTTCGCGATGCGCCGGTGCTGCGACCTCTTCGAGGCGCTGGGCGCGCTGGTTGAGCTGCTTGGTCTTGACCGTCAGCAGGTCGCTGCCCGAATTGATGCCGATGTTGTTGAGCTTGGCCGCCTGCCGGCGCAATTGCTGCGCCACCTTCATGTCGCGCTGGAATTTTCGATCGGCCGACGCGTCGACTTCGCTCAATGCGTCCCTGGCCCTGGAGTAGGGCAGCGAGAGCACCGGCGACTGTTCGGGGCGCAGGAACAGCGTCCGGTTGGTCGTCGCGTCGAGGAACGCCCGGTCGTGGCTGGCAATCACTACCGGTACTTCGCGCGGCAGCGCGTTCAGCCAGGTCTCGAGCTGGCTGATCTTGGCGAGATCGAGATGGTTGGTCGGCTCGTCGAGCAGCAGGACGTCCGGATCGGTGACCCAGACGCGGGCGATCAGTGCCAACCTCTGCCAGCCGCCGCTCAAGGCCCGCATCGGCCGCTCGCGCATCGGTTCGGATACGTCAAGGGAGTCGAGCACCACGTCGACGCGCCATTGCTCGCTTTCGGCCTGCTCGGCCGGCAAGGCGTCGGCCACCACCTGCTGAAAGTCATGATCGGCCAGTGCTGCCGGCACGGCTTGCTCGACATAGCCGACGCGCAGGCCGCGCGTGCGGGTGATGTCGCCTGATGTCGGCTCCATTTCGCCGGTCAGGCACTTCAGCAAAGTGGATTTGCCGCGGCCGTTGGCGGCGACGATGCCGAGACGATCGCCGGTTCCGATGGTGAGATCAAGGTTGGAAAAGAGCGGCGCACTCATGGTGACGCCGAGGGATTTGAGGCTGATCAGGGCCATGTGGGGTTTCTCTGGTCTGCCCGGAGAAAACTCCGGTTCGATGCACTTTGACGGTGCGCAGGCTGGCCATCAGGCTAAGCGTTGCGGCACCACGAAGGGCAGACCAAAAAATCGAGAAGCGGGAGAAAACCCGGACCGTCCCTGGTCAGCCCTGCAAGCAAGCTCGCAGGGCACAGACAGGGCCGCGCTGACGGTGGTGGTCGATATGCACGCAGCCCTCCTTTCAAGACGTTCGAGTTGGAGAATTGGCTACACCAGAGGAGGGGCCGATGGCAAGGGGCCGATGAAGGCGCCTCTCAGCCCCGCCTGATCCCTTCGGCCCAAGCCACCAGGTCGTCCTCGCTGCTGCGCAGCCGCTTCATGACCCGTTGCGTGGGCCAGCAGGTAACGCCGCTTCCGACTTCGAGAGCAGCGTTAATTTCCCCCTCGGGATCGTCGTCATTCGTTAGCCAATGCCCGCCAAGTTCCTTGCGAAGCGCCTCGCCGCAGTAGCATCCCAATGCAAACAGACGCGGCCCGATATCCTGCGACATCAAACCGCCGGAGATGGGCTCTCCATCCTTCGTCTGCTCGCGAAAGAACCGTTCCACCTCGGATATGCTCTGTGGTGAGAAATCCGCGCCATAGCCCGAACTTTGCAGCGCGTTGGACATCCACTGCGCGGCTATCGGAATGTCGTCTTGCAAGCGCCGCGGGGCGCTTGTTGTTTGAGACGCCGCGCGGGACGGCAGGAACCCTGCGGCGAGAAGCCCAAAGAAACGGCGTGTTATCATCTGTAGCCACCCAAGCGATGGCAAGAAGATACATGCGGCGCTCAGGCAGCGCACGGCAGAATTACCGCCCCGGGCGACCGGTCTTGCCGGGCCGTCGCTTTTCGCGAGGCGCGTCGGCGGGGTCTTCGTAGGAACCGATGCCGGCACGCTGGCGGACGATTGGCTTAGCGGAATGGTCGCGTTCCTTCTCGCCCCCCTCTGTCCTGCCCTCTTTGCCACCACTTGGCATCTCCCCCACACGGGGGGAGATCGGCTGTGGCTTGGCCGGCACTTTTCCTTCAACCGGCTTCTCGGTCCGCCGCACCGTCATCTCGTCCAGCGAGTTCTTCTTGAACAGCGGCTTGGTCGGTTCACCCGGTATACCGAAATCCGAGCCGTGCGCCTCTTGTGCCGATTGTTTCTTGAACAGCGAACGCGACACCGCGCCTGACGGCGTCGGCATGTCGGTGCCAGGCCCCATATCGTCCAGCGACGGCTTGGCGAATAACGGCTTCTTCACCGGCACAGCGCCGTCGGCGCCCATTTCGTCGAGCGCCGGCTTGCGGAAGAGGTTGGGCCGGGCAGCCTTGGTCGCCTCTTCGGCGGCACGTGCCTCGTCGAGTTTGCGGAAACGCTCCTGTTCCTCTGATGTACGATGTTTGGCCACGCCCTTGTTGTGCTTGCCCTTCTCGCGGCCCGAGACCGGGCTTTCCATGTCGGCGTATTTGGCCAAGGGATCGTCGGAAATGGACAGCTCCATCTCGCGCAGCCGCTTGATCTCGTCGCGGATGCGGGCGGCCTTCTCGAAATCGAGATTGGCGGCGGCGTCGCGCATCTGCTTTTCCATCGCGTCGAGATGGGCTTTCAGATTGTTGCCCATCATCGCGCCGGCGCTGTCGGTGAACTGCGAGATGTCGGCGCGGACGTGGTCCTTCTCGTAAACCGAGTCCAGGATGTCGGAGATGCGCGACTTGACCGATTCCGGGGTGATGCCGTTGGCCGCGTTCCATTCCATCTGCTTTTCGCGACGGCGGTTGGTCTCGGCCATCGCCCGCTCCATCGAGCCGGTGACCTGGTCGGCATAGAGGATGACCTTGCCGTCGACGTTTCTGGCGGCGCGGCCGATGGTCTGGATCAGCGAGGTTTCTGAGCGCAGGAAGCCCTCCTTGTCGGCATCGAGAATGGCGACGAAGCCGCATTCGGGAATGTCGAGGCCTTCGCGCAGAAGGTTGATGCCGACCAGCACGTCGAAGGCGCCGAGGCGCAGGTCGCGCAGGATCTCGATGCGTTCAAGCGTATCGATGTCGGAATGCATGTAGCGGACGCGGATGCCTTGCTCGTGCAGATATTCGGTCAGGTCCTCGGCCATGCGCTTGGTCAGTACGGTGACCAGCGTGCGGTAGCCGGCCTTGGTCGTGTCGCGGATCTCACCGACGACATCGTCGACCTGTGTCTTGGCCGGGCGCACCTCGACCGGCGGATCGATCAGGCCGGTCGGGCGGATGACCTGCTCGGCAAAGACGCCGCCGGACTGTTCCATCTCCCAGCCGCCAGGCGTCGCCGAAACTGCGACCGAAAGCGGGCGCATCGCGTCCCATTCCTCGAAACGCAGCGGCCGGTTGTCCATGCAGGACGGCAGACGGAAACCGTATTCGGCCAGCGTCGCCTTGCGGCGGAAGTCACCGCGATACATGCCGCCGATCTGCGGCACAGTGACGTGGCTTTCGTCAATGAAGACCAGTGCATTGTCAGGGATGTACTCGAACAGAGTCGGCGGCGGATCGCCCGGCTGGCGGCCGGTGAGATAGCGCGAATAGTTCTCGATGCCGGCGCAGGAGCCGGTCGCTTCCAGCATCTCCAGGTCGAATCGGCAGCGCTGCTCCAGCCGCTGCGCCTCGAGCAGGCGTCCGGCCCGTTCAAGTTCGACCAGCCGGTGCTTGAGCTCTTCCTTGATCGACTTGATGGCCTGATTCAACGTCGGGCGCGGCGTCACATAGTGCGAATTGGCGTAGATCTTGACGCTCTTCAGCTCGCCGGTCTTCTGGCCAGTGAGTGGGTCGAATTCGGTGATCGCCTCGATCTCGTCGCCGAACAGCGAAATGCGCCAGGCGCGGTCCTCAAGGTGGGCCGGAAAGATCTCGATCGTATCGCCGCGCACGCGAAACGAGCCGCGGACGAAGTTGATGTCCTGGCGTTTGTATTGCTGGGCGACGAGGTCGGCGAGCAGCGCGCGCTGGTCGAGCCGGTCGCCGATCTGCATCTGGAAGGTCATCGCCGTATAGGTCTCGACCGAGCCAATACCGTAGATGCAGGACACCGAGGCGACGATGATGACGTCGTCGCGCTCCAGCAGCGAGCGCGTCGCCGAATGGCGCATGCGGTCGATCTGCTCGTTGATCGAGGATTCCTTCTCGATGAAGGTATCCGTCCGGGGCACATAGGCTTCCGGCTGGTAGTAGTCGTAGTAGGAGACGAAATACTCGACCGCGTTTTCCGGGAAGAATTTCTTGAACTCGGAATAGAGCTGCGCGGCCAGCGTCTTGTTGGGGGCGAGGATCAAAGCAGGGCGCTGCGTCTCCTCGATCACCTTGGCCATGGTGAAGGTCTTTCCCGAGCCGGTGACGCCGAGCAGAACCTGGGTGCGGTCGTTGTCGTTGACGCCTTCGACAAGATCCTTGATCGCCGTCGGCTGGTCGCCGGCCGGCTCGAAATCCGACACCATCTTGATGGTGATGCCGCCTTCGGATTTTTCGGGTCGGGCCGGACGGTGCGGCGTCCACAGCACGCCGTCCTTGTGCAGCGGATTGCCGGATTCGATCAGTGCCGACAGCGCCGCCACAGTGGCGGTGACGCCGCCGGAGGCCATGGTCTCGGCTTCCTCCAGCGAAACATCGAGGCCGGCGACCGGATTGAGGCCGGCCGCGGTGCGCTCCCTGGCAGACGCCGCGCCGCCCATCGAAGTGCCGCGCGCGGTGCGGCCGGGGGAGGAGGAGCGCTCGGGGATCTTTTTCGCCTTGGCGCCTTCCCTCCCCCTTGAGGGGAGGGTGGCGGCGGAGCCGCCGGGTGGGGTCGGTGCGTCCGGGCTCGGCGTTTCTTTGCGTCCCGCGCTTCCTTTGCCGACCCCCTCTGTCGCCTTCGGCGACATCTCCCCCTCAAGCGGGGAGATTGGGCGCCCTTCCTTCTCGGCTTCCTGCTCGATCTGCTCGGCCCAATCGGCGATCGAGCCGGTCAGCGGCGTGCCTGAGAATTCGGCCTGCGGCGCCTCGGCAAAACCGCCCTTGTGCAGCGGCTCCGACGCATCGAGAAAATCGGTCAGCGGGCTGCGCCGCTTGGGCGGCGAAGCGCGATCGTCACGCGCCGACGGCGGCGTCTTTTTGTCAGGAAGTTTGGCCATGCCCAGAATATGGGAGGTATCGGCCAAAATGGAAAGAGCGGAGTGGCGACGAGGGCGGGGCGAAACGAAGCTCCTGACAGTAGGCTGTCAGGAGCGATGTCGCTTCGGTTGAACTCGCAGCGATCGGGTTCACTGAGGCAGCGCACCATCGATCGCCAAATCCGCGATAGCGGCAAGCTGTCTGGCGGCGGCGGCCGCGCGGCGGGCCTTTGGACCGTGCACGGGCCAGACGAGGCGGCGCCTGATCGTCAGTGCCGGCACATCCCGCGCGATCTCGATGAGATGACCTGGGTCGAGGTGCCGCTTCAGAACCAGTTCGCTCGCCAGCAACGCGCCCATTCCGGCGATCGCCGCCTGTGCCGCCACGATCGTCAGGCCAAAGCGCGGACCATGGTCGATGCCCTTCGGCTGCCGTCCGGCGGCCGTGAACCAATCCCGCCATGCCGGATAAACGTCATCGCCCATCGTCGGATCGATGTGCAGCAGCGGCAGCCTGTCCAGCGCATCCGCTGCGTCCGGCCTGGCATGCCCCTGAAGCAGGCTTGGCGCACAGGCCGGGATCACCCGTTCGGTGAACAGATCGATCGATGCGAGATCCTGTTCGGACCCCCTGCGGTAGCTGATGGCGAGGTCGACGCCTTCTTCCAGCATCGCATCGAGGGCGACCGAGGCGACGATGCGGACATCGAGCCCGGCAAGCGCCGCGCGCACCCTGTCGAGACGCGGAGCGAGCCACAGGGAGGCGAAGGAGGGATCGGCGCAGATGGTGAAGGTCTCGGCCTGCCGTTCGAAGCGCAGCCGCCGCATTCCCGAGGCCAGCGCGTCGAAGCCGCGGTCGATATCCGGCAAGGCGCGCTCGGCCGCGCGCGTCAGGACGATCCCATTGCCGGAGCGCCGGACCAGCTTGATGCCCAGCCTATCCTCGAGCTGCCGTATCTGATGACCGACGGCGCCAGGCGTTACGCCCAGTTCCTCGGCAGCGCGTGTCAGGCTGCCGGTTCGCGCTGCCGCCGCAAGCGCCCGGAGGGCGGATAGTGGGAGATCCCTCAATGTCATGAATTGAGTTTACCTCAAAACATATCGAAGGGAACTCGTTTGGAACCACGAGTTCTAGCCCATACGATTACCGAGGATAATTCAAAGCAAACAAGGCAACGATCATGCTCGACACCCTCAAGCATTCGACCATATCAAACCATTCCCTTCCGAACGCGCGGCCATTTCGCGCCATTCGCGACGAGGGTGACCGTATCGCGATCGAGCTTGATGGCGGCAGGATCGCGCGGCTTTCCACGCGCTGGCTGCGGCTGGCATGCGAATGCGCAATTTGCGGGGACACCGCTTCCGGCAAACGCTGGCTGACGCCGGCCGATGTCGCTCCGGGAATCCGAATTGCCTCGATCGAGGCCTCCGACGAGATTGTCGTCGTCTGGGAAGACGGCCATGTTTCGCGCTACGGCTCAGGCTTCCTGGCCAATCATGCCGGAAGCGACCGGGGAGCAGCCCGGTTCCAACCCGAGCTTTGGAGCAGCGATCTCGGGGGGCGGCTCGGCCGGTTTGCCTTCGACGCGGTGGTCGAGGACGACGAAATGCTGTTCGGCTCGCTGCGCGCTCTGCGTAACCATGGCATCGCCATGCTGACCGGGGTTCCCGCCGAAACGGAAGCGACGATGCGCGTCGCCGGCCGCTACGGGCCGATCCGCGAGACCAGCTACGGCAAGGTGTTCGACCTGGTTTCGCGGCCCGACGCGCGTGTCGCCGGCGAAACAGCGCGGGCGCAAATCCCGCATACAGATGAGCCGTTCCGCTATTCGCCGCCTGGCTTCATCTTCTTCCATGCGATCAAGACTGGCGCCGGCACCGGCGGCACGTCGCTGATGGTCGACGGTTTTCATGTTGCCGAGCTGATGCGAACCGAGATGCCCGAACTGTTCGAGCTCCTGACCCGGCACGGCGTGACCTTTCATCGCGAGCATGCAGGCGAGGTGTTCTTCGCCGCCGAGGCGCATGTCATCAGCCTCGATGGCGCCGGCGAGGTTACCGGTATCCGATATAATGACCGCTGCCTTGCCCCACAAACAGCGCCTGAAGGCCAGATTGAAGGCCTGATCGAGGCGCTGGCCGAGCTGACGCGGCTGATCTGCGATCCGCAAAACCAGTTCCAGCATCAGCTTCAGCCGGGCGAGGTGCTGGTTTTCGATAATCAGCGCGTCATGCATGGCCGCAGCGCCTTCGACCCGACATTGGCGGTGCGGCATTTGCGAAGCTGCAACATCGACCGCGACGGCGTCCACAGCGCATTCCGCACGCTGGCGCGCCGCTTCGCCCCGGAGGAGGCGGAGACGGTGCTTTATCAGGGGGCGATTTTCTAACTTCGGTTTCGCCTGCCTTTGCGCCGCGGCGGCTTCCCGCTCAGTTGAACCACAGCGCAAACGTCATAAACCCGGCGCCGCCGAACTGGCGCTGGATCTGGTCGAACTCCTCGCTGGTGAGCATCTTTCCGCTCTCGAGATAGGGCGCGATGGCCGGGCCGGTGATCGACAGCACCAGGTCGAAGGGCTTTGGCTCGTCGAAGAAGCGCTTCATGTTGATGCCTTTGTCGGCGATGCGAAAATGCGGCAGCAAGGTGCGGCCTTCGAGCAGATCCTCGGCCATATCGAGCGCGGCAAGCCATGCCTGCACCTGTTCCTCGCCGACTTCGAGGCCGGTAAGCGGGCTGGCGCCTTTCTGTTGCGGTCCGGGCAGCCATTCACGGTCGTTGTCGGTCTCGGCGCGGATCGCCTTCCAGTCTTCACGGGAAAGCCGGATCATTTCCATGAGATGACGGCGCGCCGCCTGCCGGCGCTCCGGCTCGACTACCGGCCAGTTGACCAGATGCACCAGCGAGACGAAGTCGGCGATGCGCCATTCGGACGACAACATGCCGCCGCTCATGCCGCCGTCCGGCGGAACGAGCGTATCCTGCAGCGGCAGTTTGGCGCGCGGGAACAGCATGTGGAACGAACCGTCGAAGGCGTTCCTGAAGTCGTGCGCCAGCCAGAAATCGGCCTGCGCCATCAGGAATTCGGCATAGCCTTGCAGCCAATAGCCGTCGGCGCGGTCGAAGCGGAAGGTGAGGGCGGGTGCGGCCGCGTCTGGTGTGCCGCCGCCGCCTGACAGGGACGTCATGATCGCGGCGGCACTTTCGTCCGGCGCGATCTGGCCGTCCTCGTTGAGATCGATGCCGAGACGGGTGAGGTCGACCTCCATGCCGATGTCGGCATTAGCAGGCACGGACCCAAGTGTGGCGGCGGATTTCTGTAGCCGGTCGCGGAAGGCGACCAGGATGGCGCGGAAGTCATCGTAGGTCAGCGGCTCGGGATCGGGATTGTCCGGCACCGGCAGCCGCATCAGCGGCAGCATGAAGGATTGCGGGCTCTCGAAACCGTGGCGGTGCAGGCCGCCCGACAAGATTTCCAGCGCAGTGAAGAATTCACCGGCGCCGGCAGCGTAAGCCGACGCGGGATCGCTGGGCGCGGCGGCTTCCAGCGCGGTAAGCGTGCTGTCGCGGTCCGCTACGGTTTTTGCCTCGAACAGGGCGGCCGGTTCGGGGCTTGCGGCATCAGCGGAAGCGACCGACACCAGCAGAATAAGGGCGGATGCCAACAGGCTCGAAAATCGCGTCATTATGGTCCTCCTCCAGTGTTCCATGCCGACCATACATGCATTTCCGCATGGCGCCCGTGAGGTATTTAGGGCCTTGCCATTGAGCATGGCCCCGAAGCCTGAAATGAGAAACCCGCCTCGGCGGCGGGTTGTTGGCGCAAATCAGCACCATGAATAAATTCCTAGCATAGCTGCCGTCATCTGTCAAATTGAAACTCTTCGCTATGGCAGGCACATCGTCTACGTTGGCCGTTCATTCCGGTGCAGGCTGCGCGTGTCGAACTATCCGCTTTCCTACAAATTGTCGTGGCTGCCACGCTTCTTGAAGCCTTCGCTCAGCGGCGATCAACAAGGCTTTGCGCCGGCAGCCGCAGCGACGATGCAGCCGCCGCCGGCGCGGACGGTGCGGCTGGCCTTCGTTGGCGATATCTCGGCAGTGGCCAATCGAAGCGCGCCGGACTGCGATCCGCTGATCGTTGCGCTGCTCGCCTCCGCCGATCTGGTGGTCGGCAATTGCGAAAGCCCGGTGGTGGAACGACCGAGCGCGGCGATGGGCACAAAGCTTGGCACCCGCCACGCCATGACCGAGCGGTTTCTCGCCGAGGCGCTGGCGGCCGCCGGCATTTCGCATGAGAAGCTGGTCTTGTCGCTCGCCAACAACCATGTGCTCGACCAGGGCGTCGAGGGTTTCGACGAGACGGTGGCAGCGCTGGACCGTCTTGGTATCTGCAGCATCGGTACCGCCGCCGCCGGTCCGGTCGAACGCCTTGCAGTCGGACCGCTGACAATAGGCTTTGCCGCCTTTACGCTGTGGCACAATGCCGGCGCTGCCGCATTCGCGGGCCGCGTGTCGATGCAAGGCGACCCAACAAAATGGCCGCGTGATGCTGCTGACGGTGCCGATCTGATCTGTGCCGTGCCACATTGGGATTGGGAATTCCGGCACTTTCCACAGGCCGCAACGCGGGCACTGGCACGGCATTTGGCCGCGCAAGGCGTCGGGCTGATCGCCGGCCACCATGCTCATGTCGTGCAGCCGGTGGAGCGGATCGGCAAGGCGCTCGTTGCCTATGGGCTCGGCGATTTTCTTGGCACCGCTTTTGCGCGACAGCCGTGGCCAGGCCGGATCGGGGGTATCCTGACCGTCGATATCAGCGCAGACGTCGGCACACGTGGCGCCGTTGCCGCCTATCGGCTGCATCCCTTCATGCGGCTGCGCGCCGGTGACCATGAGCGATTGGTTCCGGCCGAGGCGCTGGAGGGCGCATTAGGGCAAAAAGTTATGGCTCGTCTCGATGCGGTGTTGGGCAACGCGAATTGATGCCCACCTTGATTGGTGGCTCGGACAACCGTGTGGGCTCACCACCATCCCAACGCCGTAGTCGCGCGACCTTCCGCAAAATCGGCTATTGTCCGAGCTGGATGTTCGGTCTTTCGATGGTGGGATGGCGATGGACGTAGCGGATTTCATGCCTGATGAAGCTGATATCGCCGGCATCAAAAGGAACCTCGATGCCTATGAGGCGAGGCGGGCTTCGGCTTACCGGCAGGTCCGCTGGCGGGTGCCGCTGTTCGTCGGCCTGCTGCTGGTGTTCGTGGCGCTTGTGGCGTGGCTCTTCAATATGGTCGCCGATCCCTACGAGCGGTGGTTCTCGACGCCGCATGTGATCCTCTACGTCGTCGGGTTGGTGGCGGCGATCCTGCTCTATTTCCAGGCGATCAAGCCGACGAGCACGTTGCAGCAATCGTTCCGCAAGACACTGCTGCCGATCGTCTTCGGTTTCATCAGGGATATGCGCTACGAGCATGATGTGACGCCGAATTCGTTCGATCGGCTGCCGCGCGAGACGATCGGCACGTTCAACAGCAAGCGCTTCGACGACGTCATATCCGGCCGCTACGAGGGATTTCCGTTCGAGCTTTACGAAGCGGATCTCCGGCAAGGCACGGGCACGAGCGCGATAACATTCAAGGGAGTCGTCGTCGCCTTCGAGACCGTCGTTCCGTTTCCCGGCATATTGGTGGCAGCGCGGCGGGCCAACATGGCCGTCGGGTTCTTCCGCGGCATGTTCGCCAGCAAGATGCAGGAATTGTCATGCGGCGTGCCCGAGCTCGATGCCGCCTACGACTTCCGTTCCGATAATGTCGAGGCGGCGCAGCCGCTGGTGAGCGGCCGGCTGGCGCAGGCGCTGACCTGGCTCAGCGAGACATGGCCTGATGATCCGGCGCGGGTTGCGCTCAATGGCAGCGACGGTTTTCTGCTGTTGCCGCAGACCAAGAACTTCTTCGAGCTGCCTGATATCTCGGTGCCGCTCGACTACGCCAAGCATGTTGCGCCGATGATTGCGGACATGGGCGCGATGCTGGCGACTGCGGCGCTGGTGCGCAAGATCGGCGCAAGGGACGAGGCGGCGGGTTAGAGTTGAGGTTCAGCCGTCAGCAGTCGAAGCCGTAATTGTTGCGGAGATACTCCGCGTCTTCCTCCAGGCGCGACGTGAGTGAAGAATGCGAGGGATTGCGTTGCTTGAAATTCGCTTACAGACCGTCCGGCAGTTTCGCAGCCAGCCAGCTCGCCGACCGCTTGGCCATGCCGATCGTTGTGGATGCGGCGCGGCCGAGATCGGTCTAGACCACGACATAACCGTTCTTCGTGCGATAGAGCACGGCGCGACCGCCATCGACCGCCGCTTCATAGGCGACCGGCCTGGCAGCCTCTGTTTCCGTAGCTGTTGCCTGCGACCCGACAGCAACACTTGGCCGACGGCTCAATTCGGACGGGAGTGGGTCGGTGGTGGTCTGCGCTGCCGTCGTCAACTCAGGCATGGCGGCCGTCGTGGCAAGTTGCGACGAGCGCGTCTGCGTCGTGCGGCAGATGCCGGAGACGAGCGGATAATTGAAATTGCGCTGGCGCAGCATCTGGCTTTTCATGGCCGCTCAATCGGCGATGGTCGACCACTTGGCCGGCGTCTCGCCGATATACTCGCAAAGCCTGGCATCGCAGTCGCAACCGACGATGGTCATCGCGACAAGGGCGGTCTTGATCACGGTCTTGTGCCTTTGAGTTGCTCTGCAAATACCACTGGGATCCGTCGCGTGGCCGAAAAGGACGCGCGACGCTGAAGTGTTATCAATCGCTGTGGATCAAGGCGGGATTTGGCCGCGATTGTGGAATGAGCGTGACGGTGCGCCGCGCAATTTTTCACAGTCGCTGACTGTGGCCGAAAGGTCTCACCAATTGTGGATGCGTTCAACCTGAGTCTGCTTCAAGTGAAGCAGGCGATCAGATCGCGAGAGGAGCCCAGAAAGACAGTCGGCGCCGGGATTTCTCCCAGCGCCTCCCTGTCAGATCAGGACACGGTCGCGGCAGCAACTTCCGTAAAGACGTCGCGCCATGCCGGCCTTGATGTTGACGGTCCTGCCAGTCACTGCCCGAGAGCAGCGTCCGTTCGGGACCACGCCAGTCTTCCACCCTTGCGAGCTTCGTCCAGCGCGCCATCGAAGGTTTTTGCCGTCCTTCATGGCAGCATCGGTCCGCCGTTGGCGTTCGCACGCTTTCCGCGGCCCCGTAGGTCTCGGCATCCCTCCTCAAAACAAGCAAGCCTGCCTTCATTCGGGGCCGTACGGGCCTCAGGAAATCCGCCGTTTCGCTTTGCCTTTCGACTTGGCGATCGGTAGCCGCCTGAGATGGGTTTAACATACCGGGGATAAGCGTTTGGCGAAACAGCCGCGAGCCTGTGGATAGCGGGATTATCGGGGACTGAGCTCGGCGGCGGCGTGGTTTTTCGACGAGGTGCGGCGCGAGACACGCTCCCTCATCTGTGGCGAGGTCAAACATTCGGCCCTTGCCCCATAGAGCGGCGCGGGCTTCAATGCCGGCAAAGGATTTTAGAGCGCAGTGTCGTGGCTGTCCTTTGGGAGGGCGTTGTTGAAGGTCGGGGTGGTTCTTAATCCGATTGCCGGTGGTGGCCGGCTCAAACGGCATTGGCCTGAGGTCAGTGCTTCGCTGAAAAAGCATTTTGGCGATTTCGAATTGCGCGAGACGCAAGCCGAGGGCGACGCCGAACGGCTGGCGCTCGTCCTTGCAGCCAGCGGCTTCGGACTGGTGATCGCGGCAGGCGGCGACGGCACCGCCAGCGAAGTGGCCGACGGGCTGCTGCAGGCGTTTGCAGAAAGCGGTCGGACGGCCGAGCTCGGCCTGCTGCCTTGCGGCGCCGGCATCGATTTCGCCCGCGGGCTCGGCCTGCCTGCTGAGGTCGACCTGACGCTGAAGCGCATCGCCGGGGCCAAGGCCCGCAAAGTCGATGCCGGCCGCATCTGCTATGTCGACGACCATGGCGCGCTGGCCAGCCGCCATTTCATCAACATCGCCAGCCTCGGACTCTCGGGCGCCACCGACCGCGCGGTCAACGCCGACAAACGCAAGGGCAGGGTGTCGGCCAAGGCGCTGTTCTACTGGCGCACCGTGTGGGAATTCATGCGCTACCGGTTCCAGGACGTTGTAATCACCGTCGACGACGGCGCCCCGGTCGAGGCGCGCGTGGCGCTGGTGGCGGTGGCCAACGGAAAATTCTTCGGCGGCGGCATGATGATCGCGCCCGATGCCGAACTGGACGACGGACTATTCGACATCGTCATCCTGCGTGCGGCTGGCAAGCTGAAACTGATCTGGGACATCCGTCTGCTCTATGGCGGGCGGCACCGCAACCATCCGGCGATCACCATTTTGCGCGGCAAGAAAGTGATTGTCGAACCGTTGGGCGATGTGCGAGAGAACGGCGCGCTGGTCGACATCGACGGCGAATCGCCGGGGCGCATACCAGCGACCTTCGAGATCCTGCCCGGCGCGCTGACGCTCAGATATTGAATCAAGGCGTTGAGAGACTGATTCAAGTCCTTTCGGGTGTGAGTCCATTGATCCGGCCAACATGCTGGAATCGCTTGGCTATCTGCCTTTACAGATGGTCGCCCCAACCGCTCACGGCATTAGCGGCGTCTGCATCATCTGCAAATGCAGGTCCGTGCCGGTCCAGGGATGCGCCTCGCAGACCGCTTCGTCGAGCTCGACGCCAAGGCCTGGTTCTTTCGACGGAATGACGTTGCCGTCCTGCCACTCGATCTTCTTCTTCAGCAGCTTTTCGTGAAAACCGTCCCACTGCTTCAGCGATTCCAGAATGAGGAAGTTGGGCAAGGTCACGGCAAGCTGGATGTTGGCCGCGCCGACGATCGGCCCGCAATAGCAGTGCGGCGCGATCTGGATGTGATAGGCCTCGGCCATGGCGGCGATCTTCTTGGTTTCGAGAATGCCGCCGGAACGGCCGAGGTCGGGCTGCAGGATGGTCGCGGCACGGTTCTCGATGACGCGGGCGAATTCGAACTTGGTCGTCAGCCGCTCGCCGGTAGCGATGGGGATCGACGTGCCGCGCGCCACCTGCGCCATCACTTCGGGCATATCGGGCGGCACCGGCTCCTCGAACCACAGCGGGTCGTAGGGCTCGATGGCGCGCGCCATGCGCAGCGCGCCCGATGCGGTGAACTGGCCGTGCGTGCCGAACAGGATGTCGGCCCTGGTACCGACCGCTTCGCGGATCGCCTTGACCATGCGGGCGGCGAGATCGATATCGACAAGGCGCGGCTGGTGACCGTCAAAGGCGGTGTAGGGGCCGGCCGGGTCGAGCTTGACGGCGTTGAACCCCTGCTCGACATATTCGAGCGCGCATTCGGCCGCCAGGTCGGGATCATTGTAGACGTTCTTGCCGCGCGCGTCCTCCGAATGGACGCTGCCGGTGTGCGGATAGAGATAGGTATAGGAACGCAACGTTTCGTTTACCTGGCCGCCGAGCAGCTTGTAGACCGGCTTGTCGGCCTCCTTGCCGATGATGTCCCAGCAGGCCATTTCGAGCGCCGAGAAACAGCCCATGCCGGAAACGTCCGGCCGTTGGGTGAAGCCGGAGGAATAGGCGCGGCGGAAGAAGGTCTCGATGTCGTGCGGATCGCGGCCGACGAGGTAGCGTTCGGCCATGTCCTCGACCATTCTTGCGGTGACATGCGCAGAGAAGGTAGCGTTGTAGGCTTCGCCATAGCCGACCACGCCGCCATCGGTGGTGAGTTTGACGAAGATGAAATACTTGCCGCCGATGCCGGGTGGCGGGTTGCCGACAACCCAGGTTTTGACGTCGGTGATTTTCATTTTTGATCCTCCAGAACCAGTTCGGCCCCCTTCCATCCGGTCACGATCGAGGCGGCGTTGGTGTTGCCGGTGATGTTATCGGGAAAGATCGAGGCGTCGATGACGCGCAAGCCAGCGAGGCCGTGAGCCCGCAGGCGCGGGTCGACGACGGCGCGGGCAGCGTCCGGCCCCATCCGACAGGTCGAGACCGGGTGGTAGACGGTGCCGGAGCGTTTCCTGAAATCCTCGATCAAATCCGCGTCGGAGGTGATTGACGGGCCCGGCAACACCTCTTCCCTAATGATGTCGGCCATATCAGGCATGGAGGCGATCTTCCTCACGAATTTTACTGCCGCCAGCATTTCGGCCACGTCCGCTTCGGTCGAAAAAGCGTTGGCGACGATCTTCGGATAGTCACGCGGATTGCTGGAGCGGATCATGATTTCGCCACGGCTCGACGGGCGGCAGTTGGACAGGCCGATGGAAAAGCCCGGCCACGGATCTGGCGTCAGGATCGGGCGCTCGCCGCTCTTCGGGATCACGGTCGAGAACGCCTGGAAATAGAGCTGCATGTTGGGCCGTGTCGCAGCCGGATCGGTGCGGAAGAAGCCGCCGGCATTGTTCATCGACAGCGACAGCGGACCGGAGCGCATCAGGATATATTGCATGCCGACCATGAGCTTGCCCCACCAGGGCCGCAGGATCTGGTTGAGCGTCGGCAGCCGGCCCTTGAAAGTGTAATTGATGCCGACATGGTCCTGCAGGTTCGCCCCGACATTCTGATTGGCATGAAGGACGGGAATGCCGAGCGCGCCAAGGAGCGACGAGGGACCGACGCCGGAAAGCTGAAGCAACTGGGGCGAATTGACCGAGCCGCCGGAGAGGATGATCTCGCGACCGGCGCGGGCAGTCTTCGTCTCACCGTTCTGCAGGTACTCGATGCCAACGGCACGCTTGCCGTCGAACAGGATCCTGGTCGCTAGCGCGTTGATCTCGACGCGGACGTTTTTTCGCTTCATGGCGGGGCGCAGGAAGGCGCGAGCGGCCGACATGCGGCGGCCGTTCCTGGTGGTGATCTGGTAGATGCCGACGCCTTCCTGTGAGGCGCCGTTGAAATCCGGGTTGAACTGCAGGCCGGCCTGGCTGGCAGCCGCGAGGTAGCGCTTGGTTAGCGGGTGGACAGCCCTAGAACAATCGGTGATGTGCAGTGGACCGCCAACGCCGCGCCATTGGTCGGCGCCTGCCTGATTGTCCTCGAGCGTCTTGAAGGCAGGCAGCAGGTCGTCGAAGCCCCAGCCGGGATTGCCGGCCGCTGCCCAAGCGTCGAAATCCTCGCGCGCGCCCCGGATCCAGACCATGGCGTTGATCGAGCTCGAACCGCCGAGCAGCCTGCCCCGCGGCCAGTGGTCGACATTGCCGGCAAGGCCGGGGTCCGGCTCGGTCTTGTAGTTCCAGTTGACCGCAGGGTCGAAGAAGGTCTTGCCGTAGCCGAGTGGCATCTGCACGTAGAAGCGCCGGTCGGTGCCGCCGGCCTCGAGCACCAGAACCGAGAAGCGGCCGGAAGCCGACAGTCTTTCGGCCAGAACCGAGCCGGCCGAGCCGGAGCCGACGATGATGAAGTCAAAGGTCTGCATGGTGGATGTGGCCGGCTCCGGAAATTTGGCGCCAGCCTAGACGCCGCAAGCCGCCGCGATCACCGGAGCTTCCGGCATCGCCTGTGAAAAAAGCGACCGGCACTTCGTTTGGATTCGGGTGTCCTGCACGAAGTAGCCTTTGCCTCCTGGACAAGCGTATAAGCATCACACGCCATCACCAGCATTTTGGTTGAGATCATAACGCATGATCGGGCGAGCCGGCACCCTGCGGGCGACGACCCTGAACCCGGCGCGCGCGAAGGTGGAGGCGTATCCGCAGCCGGAAGCGCTCGGCGATACATCGGCATCAAAAGGATAGGCTTCGAGCGCAGGGGCATTTGCGCTCCGTGCAGCTTCCAGCGCCGCTGCGATCAGGTGTGACGTGACACCCTGCCGGCGGTATCGCTTTCGCACGTAGAGGCAGGACAAGGACCAGACCGGCGCATCATCCACCCGCCTGAGCTGCCACAGCCGATCGAGCCAGGGCACGGCATCTCGCGGTGTCACCTGGCACCAGCCGACGGCGGTATCGCCGTCGAAAGCAAGTAGGCCCGGGGAGGGACCATTCTCGACGGCTTGCCGGAACGCGGCCTTGTTTTCCTCGCCTGGCCGCTTTCGATAAGTACTGCCGATGCGCCCGTACATACACCAACAGCGGCTGCAGACGGCGCTCTCACCGAACAGGTCTTCGAGTGCGGGCCATAGATCTGATGTCAGAGGGTGAAAGGTAAGTTTCATGTCAGGTTGCTTCACGATGAAACCACAGGTCTGCATGATGGACGCGGGCCTCTGGCGTCGTCAAAATCCCCTCTCGAATGTCGTTCCAGCGACGCTATGGGGTCAAGTCCAAGACTGCTGTCCTGCTCCGCATGTCGACGGGGAGGGAAACGTGCTCGTGCGTGATCGTCCATCTGTCTCCAGATCGACGAAATGCATTGCTCACGCGAACCCAGTAGCCGACATTCGCGCCTGTTTTCAGGGTGCCATGCGCTCGGATAAGCATCCATGCGGCGGCAACCGCGTCGCCGGCAGCGACATCCAGTTGGCCAAGCTCCTGGCCGATCGGACCAGACCAGCGGGGAAACCAGTCTAAGAACCGCTCGCGGAGCGCGTTGGATCCCATATACCGAAGTGGCGGTACAAGGTCGAAATAGACTATGTCGTTGGAGTAAAGGGACATAAGCCACTCGATGTCTTTGCCGCCCATGGCGGCAGATCGGCTCTCCAGCAGTTCCCTAATCGCGGCTTCAACGCCTGGCATCGTCTCCTCCAATCTCATCATTTCGCCCGCTCGCCGGGCATGAGGCTGTCCTCCCAAATTGCCATGGCATTACCGTGACAGTGCACTAACTGCGAGCGCGAGCGCAGCGGGTTGCGAGCAATTAGTGCGCTGTCACCGTAATTACGCGGGGGTATATGAGCGGGCTTGCAATGGTGAGGCTGGCGCTTCCTTCCCGGCAGGCTCAAAACAAGAGTGGGGGCCTATTCGGAGCTCGCCACGGGTGCGACCAGCGGCGTGATGCGGCGGATCGAGACGCGCCGGTTTTCGCGTTCGGGCTCCTGGGTTTCAACCTTCAGGTACTGCTCGCCATATCCCTGCGTTTCCATGTTCTCGGGCGCGATGTCGAAGACGTTGGTCAGCGCGGCCGCCACCGCCTCGGCCCGTTGGTCCGACAGCGCCAGGTTCGCCACCTCCGCCCCGACCGCATCGGTGTGGCCCTCGATCAGGAAGGTCTCGCCCGGGTTCTCCTTGAGCAGGCGCTGCATCGCCTCGGCGACGCCTTCGAGCTTGCCGATCTCGCTCTCCGGGATCTGGGTCGAGCCGAACTCGAAATTGATGATGTCGAGATCGATGCGCCTGACCTTGTCGCGGATGCGCGCCGAACGCCGGACCTCGTCAAGCGAGTAGGTGCGTTCCACCTGCTCGACCGGCGGCTGGTCGAGGAACGTATAGTAGTCCTCGGGGTCCTCAACCCATTCCGCGTCCAGTATGTAGTCGCGAGCCGGAATGTCGAGGTCTAGCGGCGGCAGATCGAGGCCGGGATCGCGCCATTCCAGCACCTCGTCGTAGTAGTCGTCTTCGACATAGACGAGGACGATCTCACGATCGTCGGGCAGGATTTTCACGCGACGGACGACATCTCCCCAGCGGTTGCGGATCGTGACGATCCGCGTCCCGTCGGAACGGACCACAACCTCGCGCTGCCGGCTGCGCGGCAGTTCCTCGTAGTAGACCTCGCGCGCGTCGATGATGAAGCGCTCCTCGCGAGGCCGCTCGATGAAATAGGTGTTGTTGGTCTGGAAGATGAAGCGGTTGTTGACCTCGCGCACGAGTTTCGCGCCCTCCGGCACCTCGGGACGCTCCCTGCGCGGGCGTTCGATGCGGCGGCCTTCCTCGGAGATGACGGAGCCGAATTGCACTGGATATGTCGAGGCTCGCGCCTGCGCCGCGGCGTCGCTTTTGGGTAGCCGCTCGGCCCTGGCCCGAGCGGGCTGGTCCGACTCGGTGCCGCCCGGCTTGCGCCTCACCGGCTTTTCCTTGGCGCTGTCGAAGAGCCTGGCGGCGTTTTCGGGACGGCGCATCGCCGCTTCGCGCTCCTTGCGCCGCTTCAGGCGTTCCTCGGTGATCGCGGGCTCGGATTCGGCGGCACGCTGTCTGGCGGCCTCGCGCTCCTTGCGCCGCTTCTGGCGTCCCTCGGTGATCGCAGGCGCGTCGGGTTCGGCGGCACGCTGTCTGGCGGCTTCGCGCACCTTGCGCCGCTTCTGGCGTTCCTCGGTGATCGCAGGCTCGGGTTCGACGGCACGCCGTTTGACAGCTTCGCGCACCTTGCGCCGCTTCTGGCGTTCCTCGGTGATCGCAGGCTCGGGTTCGGCGGCACGCCGTTTGACGGCTTCGCGCACCTTGCGCCGCTTCTGGCGCTCCTCGGCGATCGCGGGCTCGGGTTCGGCGGCACGCCGTTTGACAGCTTCGCGCACCTTGCGCCGCTTCTGGCGCTCCTCGGCGATCGCGGGCTCGGGTTTGGCGGTACGCCGTTTAACGGCTTCGCGCTCCCGCGCCGCAGGCCGCTCGGCCCGCTCGCGCTGCGCCGGCCTTTCTGCCCGGGGAGTCGGTTGCTCGTCGCGTCTGGCCTCCTTTCGTTTCTTCCTGCGCAGCTGCTTTTCCTCTTCGGGCGACTGGGCTTGGGCCAGAATAAGAGGGGCGGCGTGCGGCTGGGCGTCGCGCGAAAATGCGGGAAGCGGAGCAGGTGTCAACATGAGGCCGACCGCGGCACCCACAAGAATCCGAAAATGACGTTTCATCTGGGCAACGATCCCGTCGAGCAGTCCCTTGCGCATCCTCAACCTTGAAACAGGTAAGATTGTTCCCAATCGGTCGATTCCCGGGCGCTTCGAGGCGTTTTTCCGTCGAGAATATGGCCAGGGCGCGGCGCTTAACCGGCCGAAGCCGGGAAGGCCCCGAGAAGCGCGACGCTTTTGATGAGTTTTCACGGGACCGCTGTCGATGATCAGACCGATCTTCAAGAACGAAAAACAACTTTGGACCTCTGCGTACGGCATCGCGAGCGACAAGGTCGCCTCGATGTTGGTCCGGAAATGGCGCTACCTGCTCGTTCCGATCGATGAGTCAAAGGGCAATAGTCCACCCCATAGCCGAATTTCAAACCGCGACGCTGCCGGCTGGCGGCGCGTTGACGCATCATCGCCGGCCCGATACGGGATCGAGACAATCGATCTCGAAGGGATTTGGCGCATGGTGCACTACGCTGACGGCCGGCCAATCGGCGATCTGACGCTCAGGACACTGGCCATGCCCTCGGACGCAAACGCGGCGGGCGATATCTTCGGCGGTTGGGTGATGGCGCAGATGGACCTTGCCTGCGGCATCCGCGCCGCCGAGCGCGCCAAGGGCCGCGTGGTGACGGCGGCCGTCAAGGAAATGTCATTCGCCAAGGCGATGAAGATCGGCGACACGCTGTGCATCTACACGCATGTCGAACGCGTCGGCCGCACCTCGATGACGCTCAAGGTCGAGGCCTGGGCACAGCGCTACCTCTCCGATCTGATGGAGAAGGTCACTCATGCCGATTTCGTCATGGTGGCGCTGGATGGCGAAGGCAGGCCGAAGGCGGTTCCGCCGGAAAGCTGATCAGCCCGATTTCGGAAGCCCGAATTTTGGTTGGCCGCCCCTGCCGCGCTGGGGGATGCGGGCAATCATCGCGCGTCGTCTTTGCCTGTAAGTGCCTGCGGCGCGACCGAAGGAGCCTTGGAGGAAAGACAATGCGTCAACACATCCTGAACGCTGCTTTGGCGAGCGCTTTTGGCAGCGCTGCTCGGCCTGCAGTCGAGAACCGCGTTTGCTGAAGTCGAGCAAGGTGATTCAGGTGCCAGTTCCACGTCGCGGACCGCACCATCGACGGGCAGGCAGTCAAGTGCGAAATCTGCACGGCGACGAAGTGGGACACCAGCGGCACGATGGTGAGCAATTGCCGCAAAGGAGACGACCTGGATAATCGGCGGTAGAAGCGGCCATCCCGATCGGAAATGGACCGGATCGAGATGTCCAGCATGCAGCTACGGCAGTAGGGTTTGTCCGGGAGAGGGGACCATGCAAAACCCTTTCAGATCAATGGCTTCAAGCATGCATACGGTCGAATTTTTCGCGTGCCACCTTCACTCGTTCGGTGTTCTTGCGCGCCCACTCGCCGAGCGCACCGACCGGCACCAGAAGCTCGTAGCCCAGATCGGTCAGCTCATAGTCGACGCGTGGCGGAATGGTCGGGAACACGGTCCGGGTGACGAAGCCGTCGCGCTCCAGCCCGCGCAAGGTGGTGGTCAGCATCTTCTGCGAAATGCCGCCGACGGCGCTACGCAATTCGTTGAAGCGCAGCGGCCCTTCGCCAAGCTTTCCGACGACAAGCACCGTCCATTTGTCGCCGACGCGCTGCAGGATCTCCGACACGGCGCGGCAGTCTTCGGAGCGGTGCGGGTGCCTAGGTAACAAAAAAGTGCCTCCTTGCGCGTCAAGCTGTCAGTATAACATATAGCTTAGGTATCCAAACGATACCACTATTTCCTGCAAGGAGAGCCTCTCTATGTCAAAACCGAAAATCGCCATCATCATCGGCTCAACCCGTGCCGCGCGCTTCGCCGACGTGCCCACTCAATGGATTGCCAAGATCGCCAAGTCGCATGCCGACATCGATGTCGAAGTCGTCGACCTACGCGACTTCCCGCTGCCGTTCTTCGACGAGGTCGCATCCTCCGCCTGGGCGCCATCGCAGAACGAAGTGGCGCAGCGCTGGCAAAAGAAGGTTGCCGAGTTCGACGGCTTCATCTTCACCGCCGCCGAATACAATCACGGCCCGACGGGCGTGCTGAAGAACGCCATCGATTACGCCGCCAATGAATGGAACAAGAAGCCCGCCGGCTTCGTCGGCTATGGCAGCGTCGGTGGCTCGCGCGCCGTAGAGCAACTCCGTCTCTATGCCGTCGAGTTGCAGATGGCGCCGGTCAAGTCCGCAGTCCATATCGCCTGGGGCGATTTCCTTGCCGTCCGCCAAGGTGAGAAGAAGCTCGAAGAAATCGAGCACCTGAACCAGGCAGCCACCGCGCTGGTCAACGACGTCGCATGGTGGGCCAAGGTGCTGAAGGCGGCGCGTCAGGCCGACGCCGTCGCCGAGGAAGTCAGAGCCGCCTGACGACGGTTTCTTCCCAAGGATCTGGGGCGGCGCTTACGTCGCCCCTTTTTAGTTTCTGAAGGCGGTGACGGGCCGCTCCACCTGCCGAGGCCTGATGATGCAATCGGCAAGGCGGTCCAGTTCATTCAGCTCATCCGCGTGGTGCTGGCCCCACTCACAGAGCGCCAGAAGGATAGGCTCGAGGCTGAGGCCGAGGCGCGTCGCCGAATATTCGACGCGTGAAGGAATTTCGGCAAAGATCTCGCGGCGGACCAGGCCGTGTTCTTCCATTTCGCGAAGCTGCTGGATCAGCACCTTCTGCGTGATGTCAGGCACCAACGTCTTTAGCGACGACAGCCGGCGGGGGCCGTCGAAGAGATGGTAGAGAATAACAGCCTTCCATCGGCCCGAGATCACTTTCAAAGCGCGTTCCGCCGGCAGCATGGGCAGTCTTTTGGTTGGCAGTCTTTTGGTCAGCTTGGCCATGGTCACCTCCTGGTCAGCAGCGGACAAATGAGTGTGTAGTCGCGATCAGGCAGATAGTGGCAAACAGCAGTCGATGCCATAGCGATGGGTGCGTGCCATGAGAGCCATTCAACTGAACCGTTTCGGCGGTCCCGACGTTCTTGATGTCGTCGAGATGCCGAAGCCTGAGCCACAGGCCGGCGAGGTGCTTATCCGCGTTCATGCGGCCGGCGTGAATTTCTTCGAAGTGCTGATGCGCGCGGATCGCTATGCGGTGACGCCGGACTTGCCGATGGTTCTCGGCGTCGAGGCCGCCGGCACAGTGGAGGCGCTTGGGCAAGAGGTGGACGAACGACTGCTGGGCAACCGTGTGGCGGCGCCGTTATTTGCCTCAAAGCGCCCGCTCGGCGGATATGCCGAGTATGTGACGATCGACGCAAAGCTGGCCGTGCCTCTGCCAGGTACACTCTCGTTCGAAGCCGCGACGGCCTTGATGGTGCAAGGGCTGACGGCTTTTTATCTGCTGCGGCAAAGCTCGCCCGCCGGCAAGTCGGTGCTGGTGACTGCAGCTGCAGGCGGCGTCGGGTCCTTGCTTGTCCAGCTCGCCAAACGCCACGGCGCCAGCGCGGTGATCGCGGCCGCCGGCAGCAGGCCCAAGCTCGATCTTGCCCTGTCGCTTGGAGCCGATGCCGCGGTCGACTACAGCACGCCGGATTGGCCGACGCGCGTCCGTGAAGCGGCAGGCGGCGCCGGCGTCGATATAGTCTACGACATTGTCGGCGGCTCGATGACAGCGGCATCGCTGCGGGCGCTCGCGCCTGGCGGAGAGCTGGTCTTTGCGGCGCTGGGCAGATACGCGATCGATGCCTCGGAGATGGAAGCGGTGATCACCCGCAACCAGTCCTTGCGAGGTTTCGCGCTGCTTCCGCTGCTCTCTGCCGATGGCCTCAGGGCCAGCCTGTCAGAGCTTTTCCACCTGGCCGCCAGCGGCCAGCTTGCCGTAACGCAAGGCGGCCGCTATCCGCTCGACCAGGCGGCCGAAGCGCATCGCTCGCTGGAGGAGCGCCGCTCGACGGGCAAGGTCGTGCTGGTGCCTTGAGTATCTGCGGCCAGTACGCGGACGCGTGCTGGCCGGGCTGGCAAACCCACGCTCGCGGGCACGGGTTGACTTCCGACCCAGCTCAAGCGACTTCGGCAGCGCCCGTGCGTCCCACTTACAGGTACAGGCCTGGAGCTACTTTATTGCAGTGACCCTGCCTGCCGTATTGAGGCGACAGCCGACTTGCGCCCGCCGAACTTCGATGCCGCCTTGTCTTGCGTAGTCTATTCGCACCTCGATCGGCGCCGTGAGTGCGCCTCGGCGTTGACGCAAGGCGCCGGCGCTTACCGCGTGCACACCGACGGCGCCAAGCGGCGTCGCAGCGGATATGATCGCCGCGCGGCAGGCTCGCACGACCTGAGCTGGCGTACCCGGTTTCGATTTCAGGGGTCCCAGAGACCCAAAGGGATAGCCCCTGGTGGAGCCACCCTCACCGGCTTTGGAAGGCCTAAGCACGGATGGCAGGGCGATCGATTGCCTGTTGGTCTTGGCAGAGGCAGTGGCGGCCGTGATTGCGGCCGGACTACCGGGAGCGGTAGCCGATCCGTTTTCGGCGGACGGATGGTCGCCCACTGTCGAAGGGCTGCCGCTGGCACTAACGCCTGCGCCGACGGACACATTACCTGCGCCGACCGAAGCTCCAACGTTTGCTCCACTCGCACCGCCGACGCTCGTGCCGACCCCCACAGATGCGCCTTGCGAACCTGCACTCACTCCAGCACCGACCCCGAGACCGCCGACGCTCGTGCCAACCCCTACAGATGCGCCTTGTGAACCGGCGCTCACGCCAGCATTGACCCCAAGACCGCCGACGCTCGTGCCGACCCCCACAGATGCGCCTTGTGAACCGGTGTTCACGCCAGCACCGAGCCCGAGACCGCCGACGCTCGTGCCAACCCCCACAGATGCGCCTTTCGAACCGACGCTCACGCCACCACCGACCCCGAGACCGCCGGCCTTACCGCCTAAACCTGCGTCAAGCGCCGAGGCAGGCCCGATTGCGATCCCGATCGTCAGCGCGGCTGCGACGTACTTTTTCATTGTCATACTCCCTGCGGCATCCATTTCACGCGCTAGTCTTCACTGGCGTAGGTCGAGCTTTACATTGGTCGCGTCGGGAGCAATGCGGCGGGAAGAGCGATGGTTGCCGGCAGAACAGGATGGCGTGACTTTTGGACCTTCACTTTCTGTTTTTTCGGCAAGCCCGGTTTACGGGCTGGTTGGACGCCCGAACGCGATAGCGTACTTGCAAGTGGGGTACGTGATTTCGGCGCGCGCGCCACCACAGTGCGACGCTTCTCCTTGACGATGTCGATGGCCTCACGCGCGGCACTGAGGCTGCGACCTAGACCGATGCCCCTTTGACGCTCTTTCTCCAGCGCCGCACTCAACGCTGCCGAGATCTGCTTTGAAGCGTCGCGTTCCTTTCGAACAATATCGAGGTCGCGTACGGCTGCATCTGCTCGTTCGCGTTCCAGTTCGAGTGCTTCTCCAGCTTGCTTTAGAGCGGTCTCGGCCACCACTCGGTCTTTTATGGCGTTGGTCTTCTCGACCGCGGCCAGGTTTGCGCCTGTCTTAAGAGCGTCGATAGTTTGGCGAGCCATGGTGAGTTCTTGTTCCAAGAGTTCAACCTTGTGCCTTTCCTCATCAAGCGTTCGCTTCGCAGCCACTTGAGAGGCTTCAATAGACGCGTGCGCTCCGGCAGCCTTCTCGCGGTCCCAGAGAACGGCTTCGGCCCTAAAGCGTTCGATAACGCGCTGCGCGCTCTCCAGCGCTTCGTCTATTTGCTGCTGCTCTTTCAGGGTTTGTGCCTGCTTAGCCAGTTCCGCTCGTGCCGCGGCCAATTCGCGGCGTAAGGCTTCCTCGGATCCGAGCGCGCCGAGTTGCGCCTTGCCCAATTCTTGCGAAACCGCGACCGGCGAGCTGTCGTTAGCAGCGGCGATCTCTGACGCTTCTGGCGCCACCTGACTGTTTGCCGGAGACGCCAACAGCAGAATGAGGAATAGCGGAACGAGGTACGGAATGACGGCCCTGCCACGTGTGGCGTGAAGGAAAATCAAAGGCGGTGGTTTAATGAAGGTGAAGTCACAGCGGCGACATCTTGACCTGGTGCTCTGCACATGACCCATCACTGAAACTCACTGACCGCGGCTCACCGCTATTGTATTCTCCACTTACTGCACGCCGCGGCACTGGATGACGCGCCACCTCAAGGTTATCTCCGATTTCCTGTTTTTCGTCATTCGAACGAACGAAATTTTGTTCATTTACTCGTGGAGTTGTTACCCCTAGGGGTTGGCTGAAATTTTCGAAAGGCTGCCTGCTCAATGCCGCAGGCCATATTGCCGCGCGCTTCGGCGCTGAGCTAGGTTGGCCATCCGCCAAGACAGGTACAGATGATGGCCTTCAATCGCGCTGATTTCTACGACGCGGAGTTGCGAAAGCACAACGAACACTTTCGTGCTGCCGTCAACGCCGGACCACAGGACCGCGTGCTCGATATCGGCTGTGGTGCAGGGCAAACCACATGTGACGCTGCTCGCATGGCCGTCAAGGGAAGCGTGATCGGTATCGACGTATCGGCAGAGATGCTCGAGGTCGCTCGCGAGCGTAGCTCAGAGCAAGCGTTACGGAACGTCAGGTTTGAACAGGGCGACGCTCAGGTCCAGGCGTTCCCCGCTGATCATTTCGACCTCTGCATAAGCCGATTTGGGGTGATGTTCTTTGCCGATCCGGCCGCTGCGTTCGTCAACATTGCGCGGGCGATGCGGCCGGGCGGGCGCTTGGTGTGGATGGTGTGGCAGAGCCGGGAGCGCAACGAATGGGCCACCGCCATTCCGAGCGCGCTGGCTCCGGACTCAGTCGCTCCTGTGAGCGCCAATGGCGCGTTCTCGCTCAGCGATCCCGCTGCCGCCATCAGCGTCCTGACCGCGGCCGGCTTTGCGTTCATTGACTTTGCCGAGGTGCATGAGCCGGTCTTCTATGGTCCGGATGTCGATGCGGCGTATGACGCTGTCGTCGGCTTCGGGTTTGCGCAGAAAGCACTGGCGGGCGTCGGTGCGGCGGCGGCTGACAAAGCGTCGCAGAGGCTATGCGCCTTGCTGGACGCGCACTTGACTGCCGACGGTGTGTTTTTCGACTCGCGTGCGTGGATCATCACCGCTCAGCGGGCGAGCGAGTAGTCACGAGCGGTCCCTGCCATGTCCGAACGGAGCGGGCAGCGGCGGCGTTGGTTGGCCGAATAGCCTGAATCACCGCTTCCGGCGCAAAGCGGAACGGCGCTTATAGAGCCGTGTTTCGGCCTTTTGAGCCGAGTTCCCGTGCTAGCTCAACGAATGCTCTGTGCGCCGCGGATGGATTCCGTCGTCCCGGGTAATAGATGCAGAGTTCGTCGGTAGGCGGCATCCATTCCTTCAGGACGCTGATCA
Organism: Mesorhizobium sp. M0938; assembly: GCF_040319125.1. Lineage (NCBI taxonomy): Bacteria > Pseudomonadati > Pseudomonadota > Alphaproteobacteria > Hyphomicrobiales > Phyllobacteriaceae > Mesorhizobium > Mesorhizobium sp. M0938. Next base: position 298,834 of record NZ_JAMYNS010000008.1, read on the forward strand.
ACCGCCCTGCCTCAATATCCTCGCGCACGTCACGTTCCATTACGTAGCCCAGCGCCACGCCTTCGAGCACTGTGCCGCGGGACAGGCTTGCCTCATCCAAAGTCATCGGTCCGTTCACATCGATCAAGAGCGGTTCACCATCCTTCTCGAAGCGCCAGCGAAAGAGCGCGCCATTCGGCAGCCGGATACGGATACACCTGTGTTGAAGGAGGTCGGTCGGCGTGGAAGGCGTGCCATGGCTTTTGAAATAGTCGGGCGAGCCTATGACCACATTTCTCTGCGGCCGACCCAGCGAGATCGCAATCATGTCACTCGGCACGAGGGTGGCGCGACGCACGCCCAGGTCGAAGCCCTCCGCGACGATGTCCAGGAGCCGTCCCTCGGTCACCAGATCGATATGGACCTGCGGGTAACGCCTGATGAACTCCAGAAGCAGAGGTGAAAGGATTTCTCGCGCGGCAGTGGCATAGGAATTGATGCGGAGTGTTCCCGTGGGGTTTGCCTGCTTTGAGCGCGCTGCATCCATGGCGCCGTGGATGTCCTGCAACGCAGGACCGACGGTCTCGACGAACAGGCGACCGGCATCCGACAGAGATACGCTGCGGGTGGTTCGGTTGAACAAGCGAACGCCAAGGTGGGCCTCCAGCTTGCCGACGGCATTGCTAAGGGCAGTCGTCGACATTCCCAGGTCAAGCGCCGCGCCGCGGAAAGAGGATCTGCGAGCAACGGCTACGACAGCTTCCAGATCGTGAAGGCCAGGCCTCGCCATTATCCCACTTTCCGCAATTCGACATCCATATTTATCCCAATTATCCGAACATCGGAATACCCCTACTTGTGGGGCGAACAACCCCAAGAGGAGATGAGAGATGCAACTGCCGCAGGCGATCCAGGCTTATTTCGACGCGGATCGGAAGAACAACTGCGAGGCTCTGCTGGCCTGCTTCGCGCCCGGGGCCGCTGTTCATGACGAGGGCCGCTCCCACTCCGGGCACTATGCCATCGGCAATTGGTGGGAATACTCGAAAGCCAGGTATCGGCACGTCGCCGATCCGGTCGAAGCCCTCACTGACGAGCATGGGACGAAGGTGGTCGCCAAAGTCACCGGCGAGTTTCCCGGCAGCCCTGCAAATCTCACCTACGTCTTCCGTCTGATGGGCGACAAGATCGCAGCCCTGGAGATCGGTGCATGAGCGACTTCCTGAATCTATCAGGCAAGCGCGCCCTGATCACTTCCGGCACAAAGGGGGCCGGTGCCGCAACCGTCGACCTGTTCCGCAAACTCGGCGCGCGTGTGCTGACGACGGCCCGCTCGTTCCCCGCGAACTCTTCGGCGGACCTTTTCGTGGCTGCCGATCTTTCCACCAGCGAAGGCTGCTTCACGGTGGCCGAAGCCGTCAGGGGTCAGTTGGGTGGCGTCGATATTATCGTTCACATGCTCGGCGGGTCTTCCTCGCCGGCAGGTGGCTTCTCGGCGCTGGGCGACAGTGATTGGCACAAGGAACTCGATCTCAACCTGTTTCCCGCCGTGCGGCTCGATCGAGAACTGATACCGGGAATAATCGCGCAGGGAAGCGGCGTGGTGATCCACGTCTCTTCCATCCAGAGGCTGCTTCCCCTGCCAGAAGCCACGACCGCATACGCCGCGGCGAAGGCGGCGTTGTCGACCTACAGCAAAAGCCTCTCCAAGGAGGTGTCGCCGAAAGGCGTGCGTGTCGTTCGCGTGTCTCCGGGCTGGATAGAAACCGAGGCTTCCGTCAAACTCGCCCGACGTCTCGCGGATGAGGCAGGCACCGACGTTGAAGGGGGCAAGAAGATCATAATGGACTCCCTCGGTGGTATCCCCCTCGGTCGCCCCTCAAGCCCGGCCGAGATCGCCAATCTCGTTGCCTTTCTGTCTTCCGATCGTGCCTCTTCCATCACGGGTGCGGAGTACGTAATTGACGGAGGAACCGTGCCTACAGTGTAAAAAAGCCTCCCGTGCTTGCCGGCTCAGGCCGTGCTCCCCCAGACGCCCGTATGTTCATAGATCGCGTCACGTAGCTCCCTGACGTCACGGTTGATCTGGTTGAGATGCGCTGGGCTTTGCCCTGAGGAGGCAAGCAGAGCGTCAGCAAGGCAGCCCGCACGAGATCTGAGTTCGCGTCCCTTATCAGCTAGCGCAACCACTACCTGCCTCTCGTTCGCGGGGTTCCGTGTCCGGCGCAGAAGTCCTGCCGCTTCGAGCCGTTTGAGCAACGGCGTCAGAGTGCTCGACTCCAGCGCGAGCCTTTCGGCGATGCCGCCAACGGTCAGCTTGTCCTCGCGCCAGAGGACATTGAGTACGAGGTATTGGGGATAGGTCAGGCCCAAATCGTCCAGCAGTGGCTTGTACACTCTCTGGATGGCCATGCCGGCAGAGTAGATCGCGTAACAGAGCTGATCGTCGAGCGGCAATGGGTTGTTGAGTTTTTTCGCCGGCATGGGTGGCTCCTCCTTGGACCCGATATAGCCTACCTGATCCCAAAAAAGAATATCGCGATAAAAATTATGCTGGACATATCGCGGCCGGAACCGTAAAGAAAGATATCGCGATAATTATTATCGGATAAGTAAAAGGAGATTAGCATGACTTCCAGGACGACCAACCTTCTGGCCGCAACTGCCGCCGTCGCAGGAATTGCCGCAGCCACGGCCACTCACTCTGCCGAGAGAATTCCCGACAACCAGACCGTCCAGAACGTGGTGCTGGTGCACGGCGCGTTCGCTGATGGATCGGGTTGGCGCGGCGTCTATGACGAACTGACCGCTCGCGGCTATCGTGTGTCGATCGTCCAGAACCCGCTCACCTCGCTTGCGGACGACGTTGCCGCAACCAGACGCATTCTTGACCGTCAGGATGGACCTGCGGTCCTTGTGGGGCATTCCTGGGGCGGCACGGTGATAACGGAAGCAGGTACCCATTCAAACGTGACAGGCCTGGTTTACGTATCGGCGTTGTCGCCAGATGCCGGAGAGACGACTGCGCAGCAGTACGAGGGTTACCAGACCCCGCCTGAATTTGTCATCGAAACTGCCGCGGACGGCTTCGGCTTCGTTTCTCCCGACAGGTTCAAGATTGGCTTCGCCAACGACACGACGGACGCGGATGCCGCTTTCATGCGGGACTCTCAGGTGCCGATAAACATGTCCGCCTTCGCAACCAAGCTCGAGCATGCCGCCTGGCGAAGCAAGCCGAGCTGGGCAGTGATTGCAACCGACGACAAGGCCTTCGATCAGCGTATGTTGCAAGCGATGGCAAAGCGCATCGGGGCGACAATCACGGAGGTCGCGGCAAGCCATGCGGTCTTTATGACTCAGCCAAAGGTCGTCGCTGACGTGATCGACGAAGCTGCCCGCAAGGGATCTGTCGAAGCGCGATAATTCGGCCACCCGCCGTGTGCGGACATTTCGAGCTTTTAAGGTGTCAAAACGAAAATACGGCCGCCGGGTGGATCATCCGGCGGTTTTTGTTTCGAGAGTGTTTCTTTCTAACGTCCGCAGACCACTGCCGGTTGTCTCCTTGAGGCGGAACCGGCAGAGGACTGCGCCGGCACTTCTTCGCCGGGACCAAGGCGATCGCGGAATGTCCGGTTTCAGGCTAATTCGGATATCGCCGAAACGACCGACTTTGAGGCGCGAAGCTGCCATATGCCGGTGACGGTATAGCGACCCGCCACGGGCCAAGAGCTGACATTCGTACCGGTGTATAAATCGTGTTGTCTGTCACCGCACGATTTCGCGATGGCCGCCGGGCAAGCGCGTGGCGATGAGCTTGTCGATACGGCGGCCGTCGAGATCGACGACCTCGAAGCGCCAGCCCTGCGCATCGACGCATTCGCCGGTCGCCGGCAGATGGTGCATGTGCGACAGGACGTAACCGGCGACTGTCTCGTAGTCGCGATTCTCCGGCAAGTCGATGCCGAGAATGTCCGCCATCTCGTCGGCCTGCATATAGCCGGCGAGCAGCCATGAGCCGTCCTCGCGCTTGACGGCGTTTTCCTCGTCGCCGGCGTCGAGATCCGCCCGGAAGACGCCGGTGATGGCTTCCAGTATATCGGCCGGCGTGACGATGCCTTCGAAATGGCCGTATTCGTCATGGACCAGCGCCATCGGCACGTCGGATTCCTTGAGTGTCGAAAGGACATCCAGCGCGTCGGCCTGGTCGTGGACGATGGGAGCGGCGCGCACGTGCCGGCGCGGGTCGAGCGCGCGACCGCCAAGCATCGCGGCCAGCACGTCGCGGGTTTGGACGACGCCGATCATGGCGTCGACGCTGCCATCGCCGGCCGGCAGGCGCGAATGCTGGGTCTCCATCAGGAGCTTGCGGGTCGCCGCGTCGTCGGCCTGCAGGTTGATCCAGTCGACCTCGGTGCGCGGCGTCATCACCGCGCGGACAGCGCGGTCGCCGAGCCGCATGACGCCGGCGATCATGCGCCGTTCGTCCGATTCGATGGTGCCGTGATGTTCTGCCTCGGCGACCAGCATCTTGATCTCCTCGTCGGTGACCTTCTCCTCGCTTTCACCGCGCTGGCCGAGCAGCCACAGCATGGCGCGGCCGGAGATGTCGAGCAGGAACACCAGCGGTGCCGAGACGGCGGCAAGGATGGTCATCGCCGGAGCAACCCTGGCGGCGACGCGTTCCGGATCGCGCAGCGCGATCTGCTTGGGCACCAATTCGCCGATGATCAGCGAAAAATAGGTAATGAGGGCGACGACGATGCCGACGCCGATCGGATCGGCAAGGCTTTCGCGGATGCCGGTCGATGCCAGGAACACGGACAGCCGCTCACCGAGCGTGGCGCCGGAAAAGGCGCCTGATAAAACACCGACCAGGGTGATGCCGATCTGCACAGATGACAGGAATTTGCCTGGATTGGAGCCGAGCGCCAAAGCGCGTCCGGCACCGGTGACGTTGCGGTCGATCATCGCCTTGAGGCGGGCAGGCCGTGACGAGACAATGGCAAGCTCGGACATTGCCAGAAGGCCGTTCACGCAGATGAGGACGACCACGATAGCGATTTCAGCGTAAAGCATGAGGGGTCAATAGCATTGCGGCGAGGGTTTCGAAAATAGATAGACGTCATTTTTCATCGCGTCGGAGGCACACGCAGATGGTGCAGCTTTCCCTCAAAGGCGCGCGGAACGGGGAGGAGGTGTTCCGGCCGCTGGAGGTCCCCGCCTCATACCGTTCCGGCTGGCCGGAGGATGTGGAGCCGGGGAACGTCGCCCGCGTTTATGCGAGGATGGCTAGGGATGTGCGCGAGGGTACCCGCTCGGCGCCGAGCTTCGAGGATGCGGTCGCAGTGCATCGGATCATCGCCGCGATCGAGAGAGCAGCCGAAAGCGGAAGCCGCACCGCGCTGGCGTGATCGGGCCAAGGATCGCCAGCGACGCCTATGGCAGTTGCCTGAGCACGCCTACCACCGCCTTTCCGTCGGTGAAATAGAGGTCGCCACCGCCATTGCGCCCGGCCTTTGTCGCACCGATACCTGGTATCTCGCTGGTCGAGGTCAGCATGCCTGCGGCAGACAGGTCGCGGATCAGGAAATCGCGCTCGGCATCGATGTCGGGACCGATATGGTGTGTGATCGCGCCGGTGTCGTGGCTGAGCCCAACGCCGCGATCGAAGCTTGCCGAACCCAGCCAGAGCGGCCGGCCATCGTCTCCGGTCGAGTCGGTCTGCCAGAAGCGGACGTGGTGACGACGGTCGGCACTATCGCCGACCGGCTTCTCGAAGGCCAGGTCCTGGCCACGGCCTTCGAACAGCAACCGGCTGACCGGCGCGTCGGGATAGGGCCGATCGAACAGCACGCTTTCGCCGATCTCGATCGCGGTCTTCAGCGTGATGGCGTCGGCCGTATCCCATCCGGCGACGGCGAAGGCGTGGACCAGCTCTTTTTTGGTGCCGACGAGGCCGACATTGATCGGATCGCCCGCAATGCCTTGCGGCGTGCGCGTCACCATCTCGAAGCGCTGCGAGCGGAAGTTGCGGTCCCGCAAGGTCCAGAATTCCGGCGCGGCGAAATAGGCGAGCACGAGATAGCCGGCGCAGAACGCCACCAGCCAGGTCGTTGCCCGTCGTCGAAGGCTTCGTCGGCTCATGATTGCCGCCCAATGGTGGCGAGTATCTCTCTCGCGATAGCCCCCGGAAATCAATGGCTATCGATGTACCGTCAATCTATCTTCGGTCGTCATTGGGGACACTGGGCAAAATGAGCCGGAAGCCGATAACCCGCAAGTCAATGGCCTTGACTGCCGAACTTATCGCTCGGGTCGAGCGGATCGAGCCGGACCCAGGCCCTGAACCCGGTACCAGCGAGCATACAGACGCGGAGTTCGATGATCTGGTCGAACGTCTGCTTTCCGAATACCGGCCCGAAACGCTGTGGGTTTTTGCCTACGGCTCGCTGATCTGGAATCCCGAATTCACTCACATCGAACAGCGCCCGGCCAGAGCGCCGGGGTGGCACCGCTCATTCTGCCTGAAGCTGACCCGCTGGCGTGGAACCCGTGAATTGCCGGCGCTGATGCTGGTTTTTGATCGGGGAGGCAGTTGCAATGTATCGTCTACCGGCTGCCAGCGGAAGACCATTTCGGACAGCTCGGCCAGTTGATGCGGCGCGAAATCAATGCGAACCCACCAACCAACGTGCCATGCTGGATTACGGTCCGCACCCAGGATGGGCCGCTGCATGCCTTGGCCTTTGTCGCCGCGCCGGACGGCAGGGCTTATGCCGGACGCTTGCCGCTTGATGAGGTAGCGCAGACGCTGGCGCGCGCCGCCGGGCATTGGGGCTCATCGGCGCAGTATCTGTTTCGGACCGTCAGCAAGCTCGAAGAAAGCGGCATCAGGGACAGGAATCTGTGGCGCATCCAGGATTTGGTAGCACAGCAAATCGCCGCTTCCACAGGCGCCACCCTGCGCGTCTGATCTAGCGGCAGGCGCGGTAGCCGTTCTTGCGGTTCTTGATGTCGAAATGGAAATGGTTGCGGTGGTCGTAATTGTAGCCGGGGCCGAGCACGGTGGTGAAATACTGACAGCCGTCGGCGCGCACCGTGTTGAGGAAGCCGCGCGTGCGGAAGGCGAACAGGCCGGGCTTGCGCACGTCGATGTCGTTGCCATTGCTGAGCTCGATGCTCATGATGTCGAGGGCGTTGCCTTTGCCGTGCTCCGACAGCACGCCTTCGCCGGCGATCCTGCGGCAGGAATAGCTCGAGCCCTGGCGAATGGTTTTGACGCCGGAGAAATAACGCCAGCGGGCGGACGGGACCAGTTCATTCCTGGTCCAGCCGGCGAAGGTGGCGGCCATATCGCAGGTCAGCGTCGCGGCCGGCTTCATCTGGATGCTGCCGATAGCCGAGACCTTGACCGGATAGTCGATGCCGCACTGGCCTTCCCGGATCGGCGCAAGGTCGGTGTAGACGGCGCCGAGGCGTTTCAACTCCTTGCGGCAGTCGATCTCGCTGGCCGGCATCTGTTCGGGCGGCGCCATCGGCTCGTCCATCCGCGGATAGGCGGCGGTCATGTATGGGTTGGATGGAACGAGGCTCTGCATGCCTGCGTATTTCGGAACGGCTGATGTCTGGCTGCCGACATCGACCGCCGGTTCCAGCGAAAGCACGCTGCCTGTAGTGCAGGCCGAGATCGCTGCGATGGCAAGCGCGCCGGCAACCATGCGCGCGCGTCTGGTTTGCCGCACGGCGACAAACGCTGCGCGAAATATCCCGGCCATTGGCAGGTTCCCTGTCCCTAGATGAGACAGAGCTTAGCCGCCAAGAGTAAAGGAAAAATCAGCGGCCGCGTTTACCGCTGCGGCCAAATTGCGGCGCTGCATGTCGGTTCGGCATCATGTCACTGGCAGAAGGTGCCGCCGTTGCGGCGCGGTGCAAGATCGAGATGGAGATGCAGCGAATGATCCGCATCGCTGCCCGGGCCGAGCACTGTCTTGAACGGTCCGCAGGCTGCCTTGCGCACCGCGTTCAGGAATTTCGCGTCCTTTTCCGGCGGCACAGGGCCGACATCGATCCTTCTTCCGTTGGACAAGGTGAAGCTGGCGATGTCGAGCGCGTTGCCGAAGGCGTGCTCCGACAGTTTCCCGCCGCCATTGCGGTGTCGGCAGACAAAGGCGGATGCCTGGCCGATCGACTTTAGCTCGGCGCCGAATTCGGCCTTGGCCGCCGGCTGGATGATATCGGCGGCGAACCGCGCGGCGGCCTCGGCCATCCCGCAGTTCAGCTCGGTTTCGGGGCTGATATCCAAAGACTTACCCAGCGTCTTCAGCGCGATCGGATAGGGGATCGAGCAGCCGAGCGCCGCATCGTGCTCGGCCTTGCGGTCCTCGAAGTCGACGCCCATCGACTTCAGCCGCCCGCGGCAGGCAAGTTCTTCCTCCGGCATTTTTTCCTGCGGCACAGAGGCCGAGCGCGGGTCGGGAGGGATTTCTTTTTCCTGCGCTTGCGCCGGCTTCTCCGGCGGTTTCGGGACGGTGGGCGGCGGTTCCGCCTCGGCGGGCTTTTCGCCCGGCGTTGGAGCGATTGCCGGCGGCTCCGGCCGGGCTTCCTTATGCCGGTCCGATTTCTGCTGGTTCAGTTTGTCGGTCGCGGGCTGATCAGGCTTTGGCGCATCCGCAGGGCGCGGCTCGGGAACCGGCACGTCGGCAGGTGGGGCTTGCTGGGCCGATTGTGATTGATTGAGCTCCGGGACAGGCACGGTTTCAGGCAATTCCGGAGCTTGGGCCAGCGCCGCTCCTGCGAACAGTATCGCCGCTGCCAAAGGCAGCGCCAATCTGATCAATCCGGGAAGGGGGAACGCCGCCATTCGATCTTAACGGCGGGCGAATGCGGAAGTTGCCCTGAATGAGGGGTTGGCCGATCACGATAGGTGACCGCGGTGTTACGCACCGATCGCTTCCAGTCCTTCCTCCAGCCAGTCAGCCAGCAGCGGCATGCCGAGCAGATATTTCGCCGTGCGCTTGTTGGCGCGCTCGCGCGCGGCCGCCAGCGCGTCGGCCCATTCCGAGGCGTCATAATCGCCGCGGCCGACCCAGGCCAGTGCTACGAGCTCGGCCGCCTCGTCGACATTGAGGTCGTTGATCAGTTCGCGCAGTTCCTCTTCGGTGAGATCTTCGGAACTTTCCTCCGCCAGACCGTCATGATGGTGGTTGTCATGCGCTTCGCCATCCAGTTCTACCTCGTGCTCGGCGCCATCGGCATAGTCTTCGTTGACGGCGGCGCTCAGCGCCTTCGCCTTGAGGATGAACAGGCGCACCGTGTCGGGACCGATCGAAAGTTCCCATTCCTTTTCAAGGCGCCGCTGCACTGGCCGTCTCCGGATACTCCGTTTGCCGTCTTCCGGATGATAGCGAATTTGCAGCGCTCGTCACGTCATGTTCGACGCTTCAATTTTCCGACCGGCACGGATCGTTTAAAAAAGCTTTCAGCGGCTATGACTTTTCCGGGATGAAAAGGCTTTTGCCCGGCGTTAGTCCTGCATTGTCATGCTTCAAGGAGGCTTCGATGCGCAGACGATTGCTGATCCACGTTCTGGCGGTTGCCGCCCTGCCGCTGTTTGCGGTTACGGCGTTTTCGGCCGGTGAAGGTGGAGGCGGGAGCGACCAGACCACCACCCAGTGCAAGAAAGGCACGGTCTGGGACAAGAAGCTGAAGAAGTGCGTGGCGCCCAAGCAAGGCATGCTGGACGACGACAACATCTATGAAGCCGGCCACGCGCTGGCGATGGCCGGACGTTATGACGAGGCGATCGCCGTGCTCAGCCTGGCTGCCGACAAGAAAGACCCACGCATCCTCAACTATCTCGGCTACTCGCATCGCCATTCCGGACGCGTCACCGTCGGGCTCGGCTATTACGAGGAAGCGCTGCGCATCGACCCGAACTATACGCTGGTCCGTGAATATCTGGGCGAGGCTCATCTGCAGATCGGCGATCTCGCCGGAGCCCAGGAACAGCTCCGCGAGATCGAGAAGCGCGCCGGCAAGGGGTCTCGTGAATACGGCATGCTGTCGGAGCAGATCGACCATTTCATGAGGAGCTGATTCGGATCCCAATCCTCCTCAACCGGCTGTGAGCAATCGCAGCCGGTTTTTGTTGCCGGCGTGGCGGCATTTCCACAAACGGTCGATGAATTTTCAGAAACCCCCTTTTTTGGGCGTGAAAAACGCGCCAAGATTGCTATATCTAGGGAAATTGCGGTGAGACGGTTCCGTTAGCCCGAGGCTGCCGGACCGTTTTCTTTTTGTACCCATCGACAAGGTCGCTCCCGGAATGCGGGGGCGGCGGCAGGAAAGGTCAGGCATCATGAACAAGGTCCCGATGACAGGCGAGGGGTTCGCTTCATTGAAGGAAGAACTGCGCTGGCGCCAGCAGGAAGAGCGGCCGCGCATCATCGAAGCAATCTCAGAAGCGCGCTCGCATGGCGATCTTTCGGAAAATGCCGAGTATCACGCGGCGAAAGAGGCGCAGAGCCTCAATGAAGGCCGCGTCAACGAGCTTGAGGACTTCATCGCACGCGCCGAGGTGATCGACGTTACCAAGCTCAGCGGCGAAAAGGTCAAGTTCGGCGCCACCGTGGTGCTGGTCGACGAGGACACGGAAGAGAAGAAGACCTACCAGATTGTCGGCGACCAGGAAGCGGACGTGAAGTCCGGCCGCATCTCGATCTCCTCACCGATCGCGCGGGCGCTGATCGGCAAGGAAGTCGGCGATGCGATCGAGGTCAATGCGCCGGGCGGTGCGCGGGGCTATGAGATCGTCCAGGTGCAGTTCATTTAGGACCTTTTGATAATTCTGAAAAAGGTCCTATGTCGCGGCCTGCGATTTGAGTGCCAGCAGCCTCTCGGCCTCTGCCAGCACGTCCGCAGGCACGACGCGACTGCCGGGCGGGGCCAGTAGCGTTGACGAGAACGGTCCGCGCGGCCCGGTCAGACCGGGTTCTGTCGCCAGAAACACGGCGACGGTCGGCAGACCGAATGCACTGGCGAGGTGGGTGAGGCCGGTGTCGGCGCCGATGACCAGCACCGAGCGGCCGATGATCGCGGCAACCTCGGCAAGCGGTGATTTCGGCACTAGAACGGCCTGCGGAACGGCCTCGGCGATCGCTTCGGCAACCGCCTTTTCCCTGTCGTTAGACCAGGTGGTGACCGGCGTCATTCCTCTTTCTACGAGAAGCCGGGCAGTTTCGACCCAGTCGCCGGCCGGCCATTTCTTGTCCTCGCGGCTGGTGCCGTGCAGCAGGAAGGCCGGTTTTTCGCCGGCAAAATCCGAACTGCCGGCCGACGGCACGATGCCGGACTCGAGTCTTGAAAAATCCGGCTCATAGCCAAGCGCCAGCCCGAACAGCCGCCTTGTGCGTTCGATGGCGTGCAGATCGCGCGGCACCGCGTAGCGGCGGTCGTAGAATAAAGTCGCCGAAGGTTCGCGGGCGCTCGATCGGTCGAAGCCGGCGATCGGCGCCGCAGCCAGTTTCGCCACCAGGGCCGATTTCAGCAATCCTTGCGCATCGATGACGAGATCGTAACGGCAATCCCGCAAGGCGCGGCGCAATCTTGCCGCTTCGCGCCATGTGCTGGGGACGAGCGGGCGCGTGCGCCAGCGCCGGATCGCCACAGTGTGGATGGTTGCGATCGCCGGATGTAGGGCCACGATGCCGGCAAAAGCCTCTTCCACACACCAGTCGAACGACACATCCGGCCGGCTGCGGCGTGCATCCTCGACGGCCGGAAAGGTGTGAATGACGTCGCCCATCGAGGATGTCTTGACGATGAGCACCCTCATGCGGCGGCCGGCATTTCCAGCAGCCGTTCCGCTGCCGCCGCGACCTGTGCCACCTCGAGCGTTTTCAGGCAATTGAGATGGCCGAGCGGGCAGATTTTCCGGTGGCAGGGCGAACAAGACAGGCCGAGCCAGACAAGTTCGCGCTGCTCGGCCAGCGGCGGCGTATTCTGCGGCGAGGTCGACCCGTAGACGGCAACGATCGGCGTGCCGACCGCGGCGGCGACATGCATCAGCCCGCTGTCGTTCGACACCGCAAGCCTGGCCGCGGCGATCAGGTCGATGGCGTCCTCTAGCCGCGTCTGGCCGGCGAGGTCGACAACGCCTGGTGCAAGCGTGGCGATTTCCGCCGTCACCTCGGCGTCGTTCTTCGATCCGAACAGCGCGACCCTAAAGCCTTTCGCTATCATCTCGCGGGCAAGGCCGGCATAGCGTTCGCTCGGCCAGCGTTTGGCCGGGCCGAACTCGGCGCCCGGCATCAGCGCGACGAACTCTTTTGCCTTCAGCCCGAAACGGCTCAGCAATTCGGCCTGGTTTTTCGTGTCGACGGCGAGCTTGGGAGCGCGGAACGTACCTCCCTGCGCGAGACCGAAATAGGCCTGCGCCGTGCGCCGTTTCATATCGTCGGGCAAGGGAACGATATCCGTCAGCAGCCGGTAGCGCATTTCCTTGAGATGGCCGACACGGCGCGGAATGCGGGCAAAGAACGGCACCAGCGCCGACTTCCAGCTGCCGGGCATGACATAGGCGATGTCGTAGTGGCCGCGCAGCAGGCGGCCGAAGCGCCTTCGGATGCGGAATTCCAGTGCGCCGGATTTCAGCGGCAGATCGATCTGCTGACGTATCTCGGGCATGCGTTTGACCAGTGGCGCCGCCCATGCCGGGGCCAGCACGTCGATCGCGGCGTTGGGGTGAAGTTCTCTCAGCGCCGAGAACAGGCACTGCGCCATCACCATGTCGCCCACCCAGCGTGGGCCGATCACGAGGATCGTTGGGCTTTCAGCCATTCGACATAGTCTCTGACGCCGGTTTCCACTGTGCGAAACTGACCATTGTAACCGGCGGCGCGCAACCGGGACATATCAGCTTGGGTAAAACTCTGGTAGCTGCCCTTGAGATGATCGGGGAAGTCGATGAACTCGATCTCGCCTTTGCCCAGCGCGCCAATCACCGTTTCGGCAATGGCGCGGAACGGCTGGGCACGGCCCGTGCCGCAGTTGAAGATGCCGCTTGAACCCCGCTTCCATAGCCACAGATTGACGTCGGCGACATCGCCGACATGGATGAAGTCGCGGCTCTGCTCCCCGGGTCCGAAACCGTCATAGGCGCCGAACAGCTTCGGGTTCTGGCCCTGCTCGACCTGGTTGAACAGGTGGAACGCGACCGAGGCCATGGCGCCCTTATGCGCTTCGCGCGGTCCATAAACGTTGAAATAGCGCAGGCCCGCGACAGGCGAATGGTCTGTGCTGAAGACGGTGCGGCGGACATAGTCGTCGAACAGCTTCTTTGAATAGGCATAGACGTTGAGCGGACGTTCGCATTCCGGCTCCTCGCGAAACTCGGCGCCGCCGCCATAGACCGAAGCCGAGGAGGCATAGAGGAAGGGCACGCGCAGTGCCAGGCAAGCATGCAGCAGCCGCTTCGAATAAGCGTAGTTCACCTCCATCATGAACCTGCCGTTCCACTCGGTGGTGGTCGAGCAGGCGCCCTGGTGGAAGACGGCCTCGATGCGACCGAGGTCCCCGACCTCCATCCGCGTCAGGAAATCGTCCTTGTCGAGATAATCGGCGATCTGGAGATCGGCGAGATTGGCGATCTTGTGGCCATCGGTCAGGTCGTCGACGACGAGGATGTCGCTAACCCCGTCTGCATTGAGCGCGGCGATGATGTTGGAGCCGATCATGCCGGCGCCGCCCGTGACGATGATCATATCAGTACGCCCTGACCTGCGGTTGCTTGCCGATTCCGGCCCTTATAGGGGAGGCTGGCGGGCCTGTCGATAAAGGCCGCTGGCGGCCTGGGCTGGCTGGACGCCGCAGCTTTGCCAACGGCCCATGTTGAACTCGGTTCAAGTTCGACAGCGACATACGCGGGATTATCGAGACCGGTACGACGAACGTAGGGATGGATCGACCGGACTGTTTTCGAAATAAGGTCTGCGTAACGGTCGTTTAATCGTTCGTCTTTTCGTTGGAAAGCATTGCACCGGTTCCATCAAACCCGAACAGCAGCAGCACCATCGACGGTCAAGCTTTCGCATATCTTCAATGCAACTGGAACAGACCGGCATGTTTGAAGGCTTCGAGCACAAGATTGTTTCGGTCGAGGGTATAGATATCGCTTGCGACGTGGGTGGTTCCGGACCACCGCTGCTCCTGCTGCACGGATTTCCGCAGAGCCGGGCCATGTGGGCACGGGTTGCTCCGCAACTTGCAACCCGCTTCACGGTTGTCTGCGCCGACCTGCGCGGTTACGGCGATTCGGCGAAGCCGAAATGCGTGGCCGATTGTTCGAATTACGCCTTCCGCGCTTTCGCTGCCGACCAAGTCGGTGTGATGCGCCATCTTGGCTTCAATCGCTTTCACATGGTTGGTCACGATCGGGGTGGGCGCACCGGACACCGGATGGCACTCGATCATCCCGACGCTGTGCTGTCGCTCACCGTCATGGATATCGTGCCCACCTACGCGATGTTCATGGACACCAACCGGAAGGTCGCCGGCGCCTATTGGCATTGGTATTTTCTTTCGCAGCCCGAACCCTTCCCCGAACGCCTTATCGGCAACGATCCCGACTTCTTCTATGAAACCTGCCTTGTTGGCTGGGGTGCGACCAAAATCTCGGATTTCGACCCCGAGATGATGACGGAGTATCGGCGTGCGTGGCGTGATCCCGGCATGGTCCATGGCTCGAGTTCCGACTACCGGGCGGCTGCGAGCATCGATCTCCAGCACGATGCAGCCGATCTCGACCTGAAGGTCGCTTGCCCAACGCTCGTGTTTTATGGCTCGTCCGGCACAATGGCGTCCCTGTTCGATATCCCGTCGGAGTGGCGCAAGCGCTGTTCCAATGTGACCGAAGCATCGCTTCCAGGAGGCCATTTCTTCGTCGATCAGTTTCCGGTAGAAACGGCGCAGCGCTTGACGGAGTTTTTGACCGATCTCGCGTGAATCGGGAAGCGAGCTACCTCACGACCAATCCATTGTACCAAGGCCGGTGTTGAAGCGTCACAGTGCCGCCGCAAAGCAATCGCTTCAGTCGGCGATCCACCGGCAAAGCGCGACAGGAGCAAGGCAATGCCGTCGACCGAACTGCTTATCGCCTTTTTTGCCACCACGGCGATCTTCGCTTATATCCCCGGCCCGGCGATGCTTTACGCTGCTGCGCAAACCATGGCTCGCGGCCGCTGGTCCGGCCTGACGGCGGCGCTGGGTATTCATCTCGGCGGTTATGTGCATGTCATCGCCGCCGCTGCCGGACTGTCCGTGCTTTTCCATGCCGTGCCGACGCTCTACGTGGCGGTCAAGCTGGCCGGCGCACTCTATCTGATCTGGCTGGGCGTATCGCTGTTCCGCGCCAGGGCGCAAGACGATGCGGTAATCCCGGGCGTTGTTCCGAAATCTGCCCGCCGCGCCTTTTTCGAGAGCATCACCGTCGAGGTGCTCAATCCCAAGACGGCAATCTTCTTCATGGCGTTCCTGCCGCAATTCATCGACGCGTCGGCGACGTTTCCCGTCTGGCTCCAGTTCCTCGTTCTCGGGACGATCGTCAACCTGATGTTCTCCTCGGCGGATGTCATGTGCGTGGTGCTGGCAGGTGTGCTGATCACGAGGCTGCGGCGCTCGAGCCACGCGCAGCGCCTCATGCGGCGTGCCGGCGGTGCGGTGCTCGTCGGATTGGGCGTTCATGTCGCTTTGCAGAAAAGCTGATCCGTCGGCCGCCGTTGGCTGTGATCCGCTAGGCGCCTGCCGTTGCCTTGGGCCGAATTGCGGTATATCGGCTTCGCCATGAACGACCAGCCCCGCCAGTCCAGCGCTTTCACGGCCGGGACTGGCTCCCATCGCACGTCGCGGATAACATGAGCGAGCAATATTTGCCTTCTCCCGAACCCCTTCACCGCGCCATTTCGCGGTTCAGCGGCGTCACCGTGCTGGTGGTCGGCGACTTCATCCTTGACCGTTTCGTCAACGGCATCATCGAGCGGATTTCGCCTGAAGCGCCTATTCCGGTGCTGCGCGGGCGTGGTGAAACGTTGGCGATAGGGGGCGCCGGCAATGTCGTCTCCAACATTGTGTCGCTCGGCGCTGCGGCGCTTCCGGTCTCGGTGATCGGCGACGATCATGCCGGCGACAATATCATGCGGATGCTCGCCGAGCTTGGTGTCGGCACTGGCGGCCTCGCACAGGACGCGAACCGCATGACCTCGTCGAAAAGCCGCTTCAGCGCGCTCAACCAGCAGGTACTGCGCTTCGATGAAGAGGAAATCAAGCCGCTGGGCGACGCGGAGCGGGCGACGCTGATCCGGCATTTCCGCGCCGCGCTCGCGCAAGCCGACATCGTTATCCTGTCCGACTACGGCAAGGGCATGTTGCTCGACGGCGTCGCCGGCGAGTTGATCTCGATGTGCCGTGAAGCAGGAAAGCCGGTGCTGGTCGATCCCAAGGGCCGCGACTATGCGTGCTATGCCGGGGCGACGGCGATCACGCCCAACCGCAAGGAACTTGGCGAGGCGGTCGGACGCGCGGTATTTGCCGATGACGAGATCGTGGCCGCGGCACGTGAGCTGATCTCGGCGCATGGCTTCGATTTCGTCGTCGCGACGCGCAGCGAAAAAGGCATGAGCGTCGTCGGCGCGGACGATGCCCGCCACATCGCCACGCAGGCGCGAGAAGTGTTCGATGTTTCAGGCGCCGGTGACACCGTCATCGCGACGTTTGCGCTGGCTCTCGCCGCCGGCGCCGACCGTAGCATGGCCGCCGCCATCGCCAACGCGGCGGGTGGCGTGGTGGTGGGAAAGCGCGGGACCGCGCGGCTGACGGTTGAGGAACTCAGCGGCGCGCTGTTTCGCTCGCACGGACCGATTGCCCACAAGGACGCAATCCTCGATGCCGTTGCCGCCGCACGGCTGGTGGCGACGTGGAAGGACGAAGGCCTGAGCGTCGGCTTCACCAATGGCTGCTTCGATATCCTTCATGCCGGCCATGTCAGCCTTTTGCATGCGGCGCGCAGCCAATGCGACCGGCTGGTTCTCGGGCTCAACAGCGATGCCTCGGTGCGCCGGCTGAAAGGGCCGGGGCGCCCGGTCAACGACGAGCATGACCGGGCCTGCGTGCTGGCCGCGCTAGCCTCGGTCGATGCCGTCGTCGTCTTCGAGGAAGACACGCCGCTGGCGCTGATCGAGGCGCTTAAGCCCGACATACTGGTCAAGGGCGCCGACTACACGATCGATCAGGTGGTCGGCGCCGAAGTGGTGCAGAAGGCGGGCGGCCGCGTCGTGCTGGTCGATCTCGTCGCCGGCAAAAGCACGACCGGCACCATCGGCAAGTTGCGCGCCGGCAGTACAAGCTGAGGTTTTCATGTCCGAACTGAACGATTACCTGGTCCGCTCGGCGGCCGCGATCACCGCGATGGTCGAGCGCGACCTCACCGGCGAGATGGAGCGGGCGGTTACCGCCATCGTCGCCGCACTTTCGCAAGGGAAGGCGCTGCTGATCTGCGGCAATGGCGGCTCGGCCAGCGACGCCATCCATATCGCCGGCGAACTGGTCGGCCGCTTCCTTAGGGAACGCAAGGCCTACAACGTCATCGCGCTGCCGGCCAATGCGGCGGTGCTGACCGCCTGGGGCAATGATTACGGCTTCGACACGGTGTTTTCGCGCCAGGTCGAGGCACATGGCGCGGCGGGTGCCGTGCTGCTCGCCATCTCGACCAGCGGCAACTCGCCCAGCATCCTTGCCGCCGCCGAACAGGCGCGCAGGATGGACATGACGGTGATCAGCCTGACCGGCGAGACCGGCGGCAAGCTCAAGCCGCTCTCCGACATCCTGCTCAACGTGCCCTCGACCTTCACGCCGATCATCCAGCAGGGGCATCTGTGCCTCTATCATCATCTGTGCGAAATAGTCGAAGCGCGCCTCTGCGATGGCTGACAAAGCGGTAACGCCGCACTCGCTGGTTGAGCCGGGTCTTTGGGTGGAGCGGATCGGCGACAGGGTTTTTCCTGAACGGATGCCGGCGCTGTTTCTCGATCGTGACGGCACCATAAATGTCGATACCGACTACCCCAGCGATCCGGCTCAGATCGTTCTGCGCAAAGATATCGCGCCAGCGATCGCTGCCGCCAACGAGGCCGGAATTCCGGTCGTCGTAGTGACCAACCAGTCCGGCATCGCGCGCGGGTATTTTGACTGGAACGTTTTCGCCAATGTGAACGGTCGCGTTTTGGATCTGCTGCGCGATCGAGGTTCGTTCGTGGACATGGTGCTTGCCTGCGCCTATCACGAGGCGGGTGAGGGGCTGCTGGGCATCGCTGACCACCCGATGCGCAAGCCCAATCCGGGCATGCTGCTTGAGGCAGTGAAGCGTTTACGGCTCGATCTCAAGCGCTCGCTCATCGTTGGCGACAAGCCGGCTGATATGGAGGCGGGGCGGCGCGCGGGTCTTTCGCGGGGCTGGCTGGTCGACGGCGAGGCCTCCGGCGAGCGAGGTTTTCCGGTTCTACCGCTGCGCAACCGTAGCGACTTGAGCGGGCTGCTGAGGGCGATCGAGGCGCTCTGCCCTTGATCTATCCAGGTCAGGATAAATCGCGTCCGGCGTGCCCTGCCATCCAGATCAAGCCGAGAAAGCCACCAGGCCCTCGTCCTTGACCCGGCGGATGGTCAATGCCGTCCGCACCGTGTCGACGTTCGGCGCCGAGGCCAGCTCCTCGATGACGAATGTCTGGAAGGCGCCGAGGTCGCTTGCCACGCAATGCAGCAGGAAGTCGGATTCGCCCGACACCATCCAGGCGTCGCGCACGATCGGCCAACCGCGTGTGCGTTCGGCGAAGGTTTTCAGCTCGGCGTCCGCCTGGTGGTGCAGGCCGATAAGGCAGAAGGCGACGACGTCCAGGCCGAGAGCCGGCGCATTGAGCAGGGCGCGGTAGCCTCGGATGATGCCGGTCTCTTCCAGCCGCCTGACGCGGCGCAGACATGGCGGCGCCGAAATGCCGACACGGCCGGACAGCTCGACATTGGTCATGCGCCCGTCTTGCTGAAGCTCGCGCAGGATCTTCCAGTCGATGGCATCGAGGTCGGCTTTGAGCGGCATGGATACCTTCGGCGCTTCACGCAAGAATCTTTCGCGATTCTGTAATTAAACGACTTCGTCGTCCATTCCATCCCTTCGCCTAGTGATTTTCGGACAGTTACCGCGCAAGATGTTCATGGATCGTCTGTTTGTGCCGAAGCTTTCCGGGGACGAAGGCCAGGTCGTCTTGCTGGCGTCGCCTGCAACACCTAGATTAAGGCCGATATCGATCTCCCTGTGCCGGACGCTTCATTCGCGTCCGGTTGTTGTGAAAGCCCTGCTATGACCACCAAGCACGCGCCCGTTCTCATCATAGGCTCCGGTCCTGCCGGCTATACGGCGGCAATCTACGCCGCCCGGGCCATGCTGAAGCCGATGCTGGTCGCCGGCCTGCAGCAGGGCGGCCAATTGATGATCACCACCGATGTCGAAAACTATCCGGGTTTCGCCGATCCGATCCAGGGTCCGTGGCTGATGGAACAAATGCTGAAACAGGCCGAGCATGTCGGCACCGACATCATCAACGATATCATCACCGAGGTGGACCTCAATGTGCGTCCGTTCCGCGCCAAGGGTGATTCCGGCACTACCTATACCGCCGACGCGTTGATCATAGCCACAGGCGCGCAGGCGAAATGGCTGGGCATCCCGAGCGAACAGACCTTCATGGGCTTCGGCGTATCGGCCTGCGCCACCTGCGACGGCTTCTTCTATCGCGGCAAGGATGTCGCGGTGATCGGCGGCGGCAATTCGGCGGTGGAGGAGGCGCTCTACCTTTCCAACCTGGCAAAGAGCGTGACGGTCATCCACCGGCGCAGCGACTTCCGCGCCGAGCGCATCCTGAGCGAGCGGCTGTTCAAGAAGGACAATGTCCGCATCATCTGGGACACCGTCGTCGACGAGATCACCGGCCAGTCCGGCAAGATGCCGCTGCCGCCCTCGGTGGAAGGGCTGAAGCTGCGCAATCTGGTGACCGGCCAGGAGATGCATCTGACGGTTGACGGCGTGTTCGTGGCGATCGGCCATGCGCCGGCGGTCGAGCTGTTCGCCGGCAAGCTGAAGCAGAAACCGAACGGCTATCTGTGGACGGCGCCGGATTCAACCTGCACCGACGTGCCGGGCGTGTTCGCTGCCGGCGATGTGACCGACGACATCTACCGCCAGGCGGTGACGGCGGCGGGACTCGGCTGCATGGCTGCGCTCGAGGCGGAAAAGTACCTCGCCGGGATCGAAGTTCACCGCGAAGCGGCGGAGTAAGAAAGCGGAGAAAGCCGCGCAAAAGCCTGATTTCTCATTCAGGCGCTAAAAACAGGCAGACGCCAAAAAACAGAACGGGGGCATCATGGCGTTGGACTGGGACAAGCTACGCGTGTTTCACGCTGCGGCGGAGGCTGGGTCGTTCACCCATGCCGCCGAGACACTGCATCTGTCGCAATCGGCGATTTCGCGTCAGGTCAGCGCGCTCGAACACGACGTCGGCGTGCCGCTGTTCAATCGCCATGCCCGCGGCCTGGTGCTGACCGAGCAGGGTGAGATGCTGTTCCGCACGGCGCATGACGTGCTGATGAAGCTGGAGACGATCAAGTCGCGGCTGACCGAGGCCAAGGACCGGCCCTCCGGCGTGCTCAGGGTGACGACCACGGTGGGGCTCGGCGCCGGCTGGCTGACCGAGCGCGTGCAGGAATTCATCGAGCTTTATCCCGAGATCAGCCTGCAGCTGATCCTGGCGAACGAGGAACTCGACCTCACCATGCGCCGGGCGGACTGCGCTATCCGGCTGCGCCAGCCGCAGCAGCCCGATCTTATCCAGCGTCGCCTGTTCACCGTGCATTTCCATCTCTATGCGGCGCCTTCTTACGTCAACAAGTATGGCAAGCCGGCGTCGATCGCCGAGTTGAAGGCCCACCGCATCGTCACCTTCGGCGTGCCGGTGCCGGCGCATCTGTCGGAATTGAACTGGCTTGAAACAGTCGGTGATTTCGAAGGCGGGCAAAGAGTGCCGACGCTGCAGATCAACGACATACTGTCGATCAAGCGCGCGGTACAGGGTGGCGCCGGCATCGCCATGTTGCCCGACTATGTGGTCAGCAAGGACTCAGGGCTGGTGCAGTTGCTGCCGGAGACCGAAGTGCCGTCCTTCGACACCTATTTCGCCTATCCCGATGCCATGAAGAACCAGGCGAAACTGCATGTCTTTCGCGATTTCATCATTGCCAAGGCGCGAAGCTGGTCGTTCTAAGGGCATGTCGATATTCAGGTGATGCCGGCCTGCGAAGGAGGGCTTCCTGCGCTTCCGGTCTTCGCCGGCCGAAGCACTCATGGGCGTTCGCGGCAGTCAAGGCTACGGCCGGCGTAGGCCGGTGGTCACGGACCCAAATGTCCGCTCCGTTCCGGTTCTCGGAATCCCCCATTCTCGGCTCGGCCTGACCTGAATCTCAACATACTTTGAAATAAAGCGGTTCCGTTTCCGGGCTCACTCACGCCATGGCGTCAGGCGGGGCAGCCAGCCGGGAACGGCGCGGCGGTAGGCCTCGTAGTCGGCGCCATAGCGGCGGGCAAGCGTCGGTTCCTCATGGAACTTCACGAATGAGACCATGGCGGCGGCCGCATTGACGGCGTAGGCAACGAGCGCCCAGCTCGAAAACAGCAGCGCCTGGCCAAGGATGATCGACAGCACGGCTAGGTACATCGGATTTCGGACATGGCGGTAAACGCCGCCGACGACCAGTCGTTCGGTCGGCGCGACCGGCGCGGGCGTGCCCAGCCCTTGGAGGGCAAAACGGGCGAAGGCATGAAGCAGCAAGGTCGTGGCGACGACAATCAGGACCCAGCCGACCGGTACCAAGCCGGGCAGGGTCGACCACGGCAGACGATAGCGATTGGTCAGCAACCAGGGCAGCAATCCCGCGACCATGCCGGGTGCTGCGATGAAGAACAATGCGCTGCCGGCGATCGCCGAAACTCTCCGCACCGGTGGCTCCCTGCCAGATTGCCACAGAAATGAACGCGAACTGCCCGATTCCACGTCATTCGGCGTTTTCAGTGTTTTCACCGAGAATTAATGTTGATTCGCCTTTTCCGCTGTGATTCCCGGCTCGCGAAACCCTGCATTTCAACGATTTTGCTGGTCCTATGAGTCCAAGGAATGGGTTAGACCACAGCCTGTGTCATTTTGCATGTGTGTGTTGCAAAATAGATGCTTGTTTCTTGGGCATGATGAGCACATATATAGATCATCTCCTGGGCGCGTTCTCCTCCCATTAGCGCCCTAGAGTGTTCCCCTCTGGAGGTTAGCCCTAACAGGCACTTCCAATCAAACTCAGCCGGATCTTCATTGATCCGGCTTTTTTGTTGCCTGAAACCTGCCGGCGCCGAGGGAAAGCCAACCGAATTGTCACGTAACAGTGACATGTAACCTCAGGTAACATATCGCAAGCGCTCCGCATCGACTAGGCAGATCATAGGACGCGGTGTGGTTCGTGCGGGAGATGGGGGCATCACTCGGACGATCCGGGCTCAGGCGGCTACCGCGTCCGAACCATTCTTCCGCTGAAGCCGTCAGGCGCTGGCGGCATGTGCGGCGGACCTGCCGTTTCGCCTCCCACGAAGACGGTCCGCAAGAGAGCGGCGTCCGGATCATTCCGGGCGCCGTTTCCTTGTGTTCGCCAAGTCCAGTGTCAGGCGGCCTTGCCGTTGGCGCTCAACGCCTCGTCGGCCAGGCGGCCGGTGAGTTCGGCCATATGGTCGAAGGCGGCACGATAGCTGGCCACGCCGGCGGTGGCTGAACGCAGTTCGATGATCAGGTCGCCGATTTCGGCCTGCGGCATGGTTGCCTCGACGACATCCCATCCAGGCCAGCCGGGCCGCGCATCGTAGCCGAGGATCTGGCCGCGCCGTTGCGGGATCAGGGCGATGATCCTCGACGTCGCGTCGGACGGCGTGACGATCTCGACCTTCATGACCGGTTCGAGCAGCACTGGCGAGCAGGCCGCCATGCCTTCCTTCATCGCCAGCTTCGCCGCCATCTGGAAGGCCATGTCCGACGAATCGACGG
The DNA here is from genome assembly GCF_040319125.1 of Mesorhizobium sp. M0938. NCBI lineage: Bacteria > Pseudomonadati > Pseudomonadota > Alphaproteobacteria > Hyphomicrobiales > Phyllobacteriaceae > Mesorhizobium > Mesorhizobium sp. M0938. The sequence goes on from NZ_JAMYNS010000008.1 coordinate 321,984, forward strand.
CGTGGTACGAGCCGTCGGAGAGGTTGACGGCGACATCGACCACCGGAAAGCCGAGCGGGCCGGATTTCAGATAATCACGTACGCCGGTCTCGACCGACTGGATATAGGTCTTCGGCACGGCGCCGCCGGTGATGGTGTCGGTGAACTGGAAGCCGGAGCCGCGCGGCAGCGGTTTGATCTCGATCACCACGTCGCCAAACTGGCCATGGCCGCCCGACTGCTTCTTGTGGCGGCCACGCTGCTGCGCCGTTTTGCGGATCGTCTCGCGATAAGGCACGGCCGGCGGATGGCCCTCGACCGGGATCTGGTTCTTACCTTCCAGCCGCTCGCGCACGACGCGCAGATGCATCTCACCATGGCCCGACAGTACAGTTTCGGCCGAATCCTGATTGTGGCGCAGGCTGAGCGAAGGATCTTCTTCGGCAAGGCGCTGGATGGCCGCCGACATCTTCACCTCGTCCTTGCGTTCCTTCGGGCGCAGCGCGAAGGCGAAGACCGGTTGCGGCGGCGCCAGTGTGACCAGCGGCTTGATGCCGCCCTTGACCGAGCTCAGCGTCTGGCCGGTCGTGACGTCGTCCAGCTTACCGAGGGCGACCGTGTCGCCGGCCGTAGTCGAGGTGAGCTTTGTCTGGTCCTTGCCGAGCATTCTGTAGATGCCGGAGACTTTTGCCGTGGCGCCATTCGAAAGGAAGAGCTCGGAGGCGTCGGCAAGCTGGCCGGTCAGGATGCGCGAGACCGACAGTTTGCCGCCATGCGCGGTGTGAATTGTCTTCATCACTTGGACGACGGTCCCCTTGCCATCGGGTGCACCAAGGCGCTTGCGGGTCGCCTCGATGTCGGGCGCGTCGTGGCGGATCGTCTTCAACAGGCGCAGCACGCCGTTGCCCTTCTCGGCGGTGCCGATCAGCACCGGCGTCACTGCGCCGTCACGGAGGTCAGCGGCGAGGTCGTCGAAGATCGCGTCCTTCGGCGGCTCGATCTCTTCGAGGAGCTGTTCCATCAACTGGTCGTCATGATCGGCGAGCGTCTCCAGCATCGAAAAGCGCGCCTCCAGCTCGCGCGCCTTGTCGTCACCTGGAATCTCGGCGATCTCGCTTTCGGCATATTCGCGATAGATGTAGGCGCGCTCCAGAGCGAGATCGATCGAGCCGATGACGACGCCGTTCTTGCGCAGCGGAACCTGGCGAAGCAGCAACGGCGCCGAGCTTGCCGGCTGCAGCATCTTCAGCGTGTCGCGCACGGCTGATATGGCCTTGTCGACCTTGTTGAGGAACATGATGCGCGGCATGCCGAGATCGTCGAGCTTGCGCATGATCAGCTGCAGGGCAGGAATCTTCTTCTCGTCGGCTTCGGCGACGACGACGGCGATGTCGCAGGCGGCGAGCACCGGCTCTGCCTCGAAGGAGAATTCGATGGAGCCGGGACAGTCGACAAAGGTGAGCTGCTCGCCCATGAATTCGGTGGTGGCAAAGGTCGCCTCGACGCTCATGGCGTGGGCGCGCGCCTCAGGCGAATGATCGGAAACGGTGTTTCCCGACGATACGGGATTCTGGCGGGGAATGGCGCCGGTACGGGCTAATATGGCTTCGAGAAGTGTCGTTTTACCGCTTGCAAAGGGACCGACTATGGCAATGCATTTCGGTCCCGTACGTCGTCCTCCGGCGCGAGTTCCCATGACTGACCTCCACTCAGGCGTTTCCCTGGGAGCGGCGGCCGGCCTGTCGACCGTCGCGGGCGGGGCTTTTTCAGTTTGCCACCTACCCAAAAGCATCGTCCCACGGGTTAGCCGGGAGGGCAAGGGATTTGAGGTTCGGGTCAGTCGGGTGGGGCCGATTGACCTTCTTTCTTGCTGCCTCAAACGCCGGCGGTCGCATCCGCGACCTTGGCTTCACGCGCCAAAGGGCGCGACGGCCGGTCGGCCTTGCCATTTTCGCTTCGCGAAATGGTTTCCATCGCCGATGCAGGGCAGGAAACAGGATTTTTTTCCTTCACCCGATTGCCCTGATTTGAGGTTCGCCAGACATCGCGGATGTTGCCGCTACGGACGCAGGGTGAACACCAGCCCGCCGACAGGTTTCAGCCGGCCCGGGTTCGGCGTGGTGCCAGCGTGGCTTCGTCCCTGCTTTGCTCGGCTACCGTTTCGGCAAAGCGCGCCAGCAGCGGATTGAACAGGTCCGGACGCTCCCAGAATGGAGCGTGCCCGGTATTGGGGATGACGTGGCAATGCTCCCATAACGAGCCGTAGGCGAGCGTTTCAAAATATGTGAGCCGGACAAACGGGTCATTCTCGCCGTTCACGATCGCTAGCGGAAATGCAGCCTGCTCGACAACCTGCTTCTGATCGGCACCCTTGCCGGTTATCATGCCCCGCGTCACCGCGGAGCGCAGCCGGCCGTCCGTGCGCAGGATGGCCTGGCGGAAGGATGGATCGGCGGTGTCGCCGAAGCATAGGGCTTCGAAGCGCTCGGCATCGCGCTCCGAGTAAGCTTTCTTGGACGCGAGCAGCATGTCCCAGCTGGCATGAAAGCCACGCAGCATGCCGAACGGTCCTTTCGACACCGGCGGCGCGCCGGTCAGCATCAGCCCGGCGACCGCCTGGTGAAAACTCGCGAGCTCGATTGCAACGTGCCCGCCGAGCGACCAGCCGAAAACGACGGCGCGATCGATTCCCAGGCGGTCGAGGAGTTGAGCCGCCGATTGAGCTAGGCGAGCTATCGTATAGGCGGTTGCCGGGTCATCGGCGTCGGACGATTCACCGTGGCCGGGAAGATCGAAGGCGATCAACCTGTGGGCAGCCGCCAGGGAGCTGTCGAACTGCCGAGCGAATACCGCCCGCGAACTGCCCGAGCCATGGATCAGCACGATGGGGATGCCAGAGCCCGACGACTGGCTGAGGCGCAACTCCGCATGCTGGGTGCGGATCGTGCGGTGGGAAACGACCATGCTGGATTAGACCCTCGGATTGGCTGACGGCCAACGTCGCATCTCAAGGTCACCATGTTGTTTAGGTTTGTGGTTAAGAAAGGATTTATCAGCGGCAATCGGGTACAATGACGAATCCACGAGAGCTAATCTAAGGGGACCATTAGTGATGGAAGGCGCGCTCGATCTTCTTGTCTCGATCACCAGCATCGCGACGCTCGGTCAATATGCCTGGTCCATGCGCGCTCATTTCCAGTCGCCGACCATGCCGCCTGGCGCCATGATCGTTTCGGCTGTCGTGATCGGCGTGGCGTTGTTCTTTCTCGCAATCCTGTGGATCGAACGGCAGCCGGTGGCGGCGAAGATCGGCGGGCTCGCCATCGAACTGGCAAGCTCCGTTCTGTTCTGGTGGGCGATCGCCATTTCCCGCAAGGCACGGCTGCGCTTTGCGTTCGACGCCGACAATCCCGACAGTTTGGTGACCGACGGCCCTTACTTCTATATCCGCCATCCGTTCTATGCGTCCTACATCATCTTCTGGATCGGATGGGGGATCGCGACCTGGTCGATCTGGGCGGTGGTGCCTGTCGCCGGGATCGTCGTCATCTATACGATCGCTGCGCTGGACGAAGAGAGGAAGTTTTCGCGCACTGCGCTGGCCGGTGCCTATGGAGCGTACCGCGCACGCACCGGCCTGTTCTGGCCGCGCCTGCGCCGTGATCGGCGAAGCCGTCGGATCCGGGCATAGGCGTCCCATCAAATCCCGCGACAGAGCCGTCGCCGAACAGCCGCGAAAGCGGTTGCAGCATGGTGGCTATCGGACGAAAGTGCCCGTTTCTAGCAACAAAAGGAACGGTCGCCGCCGACCGATCCACCATCAGCTTGAGGATTCGCAACGATGAAGATCATTGCCTGTGGCAGCGCACCGACCATTATTGCGCCGGAAAAGTACTTTACCGGCCGTGTGTTGCAGACGCCGATCATCGAGAAGGAATCGCCGGCGCGGCTGCGCGCCGTGCTGGTCAGTTTCGAGCCGGGCGCGCGTACACACTGGCATACACACCCGCTAGGCCAGACACTCTACGTGGTATCGGGCGCGGGCCTCGCTCAAAGCTGGGACGGCCCGATACAGGCGATCAGGGCCGGCGACGTCATCTCGTTTGCGCCTGATGAAAAACACTGGCACGGAGCCGCCCCGAAATCGGCGATGGCGCACATCGCCATGCAGGAGGCGCTCGACGGCGTCCACGCCGACTGGCTGGAAAAGGTGACGGACGAGCAGTATGGCGGCTGAGGCTTTTTAAGCCCAATGAAACCCGGCTCGCGGCCGGGTTTCATTTTCGATTTTGATGGTCGCCTTAGATCAGCGAGGCGGTGAAGCGCTGGATGCGCGTGCAGGCTTCCTCTAGCAACTTCTCCGACGTGGCGTAGGAGATGCGGAAGTTCGGGCCGAGGCCGAAGGCCGAACCGAACACCACCGCCACCCCCTCGGCCTCGAGCAGTTCCGAGCAAAAGGCTTCGTCGCTATCGATCACCTTGCCGGCTTTGGTCTTCTTGCCGATCAGCTTGGCGCAGGACGGATAGACATAGAAGGCGCCTTCGGGCGATGGGCATGTGATGCCGCGCGCCTGGTTGAGCATCGACACGACGAGATCGCGCCGCGCCTGGAAGATCGCCTTGTTTTTCGCAATGAAATCCTGCGGACCGTTCAGCGCCTCGACCGACGCCCACTGCGCGATGGTGCAGGCGCCTGATGTCTGCTGGCCCTGGATCATGTCCATCGCCTTGATCAGCGCGACCGGTCCGGCCGCATAGCCGATGCGCCAGCCGGTCATGGCATAGGCCTTCGACACGCCGTTCATGGTCAGCGTGCGCTCATAAAGCTTCGGCTCGACCTCGGCGATGGTCCTGAAGACGAAGTCGCCATAGATCAGGTGCTCATACATGTCGTCGGTCAACACCCAGACATGCGGATGCTTCAACAGCACGTCGGCCAGTTCGCGCAATTCAGCCTCGGTATAGGCGGCGCCCGACGGGTTCGACGGGGAGTTCATCAACAGCCATTTGGTGCGCGGCGTGATCGCCTTTTCCAGCGCCGCCGCCGTCAGCTTGAAACCGTTGTCGATGGAGGTGTCGGCAAAAGCCGAGGTGCCGCCGCAGATCGCCACCATCTCGGGATAGCTGACCCAGTACGGCCTCGGGATGATCACCTCGTCGCCGGGGTTCAGCGTCGCCATGAAGGCGTTGAACAGGATCTGCTTGCCGCCGGTGCCGACGATGGTCTGCTCCGGCCGGTAGTCGAGATTGTTCTCGCGCTTGAATTTCTTCGCGATCGCCTCGCGCAGCGGCACGATGCCGGAAACCGGCGGATATTTCGTTTCGCCGCGGCGAATGGCCTCGATCGCAGCATTCTTGATGTTGTCGGGCGTGTCGAAGTCCGGTTCGCCGGCACCCAACCCGATCACGTCGCGGCCGGCGTTTTTCAACTCCCGCGCTTTCTGCGTCACCGCGATGGTCGCGGAAGGCTTTACGCGGGAAAGGACGTCGGCAAGAAAGGCCATGACGATGTTGTCTCCTTGGGGATGCAGGCGGTCCGTCCGACCGCGGCGTCTCTCATGTCGCATCATCCCGCCGAGCGCAAGCACTGTCGGATGAGCCAGATCTCAAATCCCCGGCAAATCCGGCAACAATAAATTCACTTACCGGCGGTAAAAACCCGGGTGGCTGGATCACGATCCATTCCGCCAGTCTCGCAAAGCGAGGAACCGTGTCGCGCAGCATCGGGCATGCCCACATCATCCGTCATGATGACGGCACCGCCAGCGGTGTCTGGGGCGCCTATACGCTGCGGAGCGCTTTCCAGCCGATCTTTGCCTTCAGCAACGGCAAATTATCGGCCACCGCATTCGAGGGGCTGATCCGGCCGTTCCGCGACGGCGAGCCGCAGTCGCCGATGAGCTTTTTCGACACCTGTCCGACGATCGACCGCCTGCACATCGAGGCGCTGACAAGGACTCTGCACCTTTTGAACGCCGGCGCCTGCCTGTCGCAAGAGGCATTCATCTTCATCAATTTCAATCCGTCGGTGTTCACCGACCGCAGCATCGCCGACAAGGCGCTACGCGACATGCGGCTGGTGCTGCATGAGGCTGAAATCGATGCGAGCCGCGTCGTCTGCGAGGTGACCGAGCAGAAATCGGCGTCGCAGGAAACGCTCTATAATTTCGTCGAGGCGCTCAGGGCCAATGGATTCCGCATCGCCGTGGACGACTATGGCGCCGACGAGTCCGACATCAACCGCATCAAGGCGCTCAGGCCTGATATCGTCAAGTTCGACGCTCGCTGGATCGTGCAACTGATGGAGTCCGGCGCCGGTTTCGCGCTGCTGACCGCCATGGTGGCAAGCTTCGAAGAACAAGGCATCCGCACGGTGTTCGAGGGCATCGAGGAGGGCTGGCAACTTGAACTGGCCGAAAAATCGGGAGCCTCGATGGTGCAGGGATTCGCGCTGGCGCGCCCGGAGCTCGCGCCGACCAGCTTCCACGTCTTCGGTAAGGACAGGCAGACGCCCGCGGCAGTGCCCAATGCCGGCGGTGCGCCTGCGACCGTACCGGCTTCGCTGCGGCCGAAACGGGCTTTCGGCCGCAAGGTCGCGCCATGACCGAGCGGCACGACAGGCGGCGCAATGTCGGCGAGGCGATCTTCGCCGACGAGGTCGGGATCGAATATGGCGTCTATGGCGCGTTCCGGCTGAGGAGTGCCTATCAGCCGATTTTTGCGCCGCGCGGCAGGTTTTTGACGGCCGTTGCAGTCGAAGGCCTGATTGAGCCGCACCGCGCCGGCAGGTCAGTCGCGCCACCCGCGTTTTTCGAGGGCGTGCCTCTGCCGGATCGCCTGTTCGTCGAGACGATGTGCCGGGTGCTGCATCTCCGGAACTTCCGCAACATCGGCGTCGACGGGCTCGACCTGTTCTTCAACTACAATCCGCTGATCAATGATGACCCCGGGCGGGCGCTGGCCGAAATCAGGCTGATGACCCGGCATCTCGCCGAATTCGACCTGCACCCCGGCATGCTGGTCTGCGAGATCACCGAGCAGGCGGCTGACGACAAGGTGCTCGTCAGCCTGGTGCGCGAGATGCGGCGTGACGGCGTCCGCATCGCCATCGACGATTTCGGCACCGGGCATTCGACGGAGGAGCGGGTCGCCCTTGTCCAGCCGGACATCGTCAAGATCGACGGCACCTGGTTTGCGGAATTCTGTCGCCATGCCGCCGCCGAACGATTTTTCCGGCCGCTGGTTTCCGCGCTGCACGACCGCGGCGCCAAGGTGCTGGTCGAAGGCATCGAGCAATCCACGCATCTGCGTGTCGCGCTGGACGGCGGCGTCGATCTGATGCAAGGTTTTTACCTTGGCCGGCCGGCGCTGGCCGGCACGGTTTTCGACGAGGAGCCGCAATCGATCGACAGACTGCTTGGCAGGACCAACAACGTCGTGCCGCTGTTTGGCTGATCTATCAGCGGCGCTGATGGTTGCGCCAAAACAAATCACTGGATGAAGCCGTTGCTGCCGGGATAGAGCCTGGGCTGTCGTTGCACGAGCGATGGGAGCAAAAATGACCATACTCTATGGAATGATCGACAGCGGTAATTGTTACAAGCCGCGTCTGCTGATGGCCAAGCTCGGCATGGCCTTCACCAATGTCGAGGTGAGTTCGCATACCGGCGACACCCGCAAGCCCGACTATGTCGCCAAGAACCCGAACGCCATGGTGCCGCTGCTCGAGCTCGACGACGGCAGGCTGCTTGCCGAATCCAACGCCATCCTGCTCTACCTCGCCGAAGGCACGCAGTTCCTGCCTGCCGATAAATACGAGCGGGCATTGGCCTATCAATGGCTGTTTTTCGAGCAGTACAGCCACGAACCCTATATCGCGGTGCGCAAGGCGCTGCTGACTTTTCCCGAACGGGCCAAGGACGCGACGCCGGAGCGGCTGGCGGTGACGCTGGAGCGCGGCAACAAGGCGCTCGGCGTGATGAACAAGCATCTGGCGGGGAGCGCGTTCTTTGCCGGTGATGCATTGAGCGTCGCCGACATCGCGCTCTACGCCTATACCCATACGGCCGAGATGGGCGGCTTTCAACTCGACGCCTATCCGGCGGTGGCGGCCTGGCTGAAACGGGTCGAGGCGGATAAGGGGCACGTGCCGATCGAATGGCTGGGATAGCTCTGTCCTCACGGCTATTTCAGCAGGCGATCATATTCGGAGTGAGTGCCGATCCAAAACCAGACCATGTCTTCATGGGCGCGCACAGCAACGGCGCGATAGTTCTGGTCAACCCGCGCCGACCAGTAGCGTCCAACTTGTTTGAAATGCAGCGATGGATGGAAAGGATCAGAGCGCAGTTTGTCGAAACGCCTATCTGCTTTGGATCTGATCGACGCAGGTAATTTGCTGTAAGCCTCCCAGAATGAGGGAGCGGCGACATGATTCACAGAGGCCGGGTCCGGCCGGCGCGATGATCAGCCAGTGCCTGCTCGGCAAGTCTATCCAACCTGCCAGCCTTGGCGTCGGCTTCGATCTGCCGATCCCACATATCCGCCTGCAGCCCCTCGAACCAGGCAGCAAACGCCTTCAGCTCCTCGGGGCTCAATTCGGCAACGGATTTTTCGATCTGTTCGAGCTTGCTCATGGGCTAAAAATACCATGATTGGTACAATAAGGCCAAGGTAGCTTGTTTCATTGGAAATCCGGACAGCAAAAAGGCGGGACAAAATCCCGCCTTCCCATGCTTGGTAGCCTGATCGGGAGCGTTCGGTCCGGGCCGTCAGCAATCTGCTGCTCGGCTTGTCGGGATCTTCCGCTCCGGTGCGCTTCTCGCGCGACCGTCAGTACATCCGTGACTTGCCGCGCGCCCCGAGCTATCGCCCGGCGCGCGCCATTCGCAAAATCAGGCTGCCTTGCTCAGAGACCCAGCGGACGACTTGCCAGTGCGGCGGTCCTGCTCGATCTCGAAGTTGATCTTCTGGCCTTCGACCAGGGTCGACAGCCCAGCGCGCTCGACTGCGGAGATGTGCACGAAAACGTCCGCGCCGCCGCTGTCAGGCTGGATGAAGCCGAAACCCTTGGTGGAATTAAACCACTTGACCGTACCTGTTGCCATTTCGATAGTCCTTATACGTTTGCCTTAGCTTGACCGAACCGAAGTCCAGCCGGTTTGTATCGAGATTTTGGAGATAGACGTCAGCAAACGCGAATATCGCGAGGCCCGGATCGATCGGCCGAAATATCAATGGACCTGATATAGTCCGCTTCTGCGCAAAAAACAAGACTGCGCGAAAAAAGGCGCTGATGCGGCGCTGCCCAACGGCCGCCCCAATCGCGTGAAAGCCTTGTAACGTCGCGCGTTGCGGAGGGTCGCATCTTTATCGCGCACATTGCGGGGAAGGACCGTGCCGCCTTCGAGCGTCCGGTCCTGTTTTGGGAGAGGACCATGAAAACTGTTCTGCTTGCCGCCTGCCTGATGCTGGTGGCCGCCGAGGCTCAAGCGATCTCGCGCTATGACCCGAGCCGCATGAGCTGCGGCAGGGTGCGGGCGACGATCGCGAGGGAAGGTGCCGTCATCCTGCGTTACCAGTCGGCGCGCACGCCAGGGCTGCCGCTCTACGACCGCTATGTGCGGAGCCAGCGCTTCTGCAACATGGGCGAGGTCAGGGCACGCGCTTCAGTGCCAAGCGCCGATACGAAATCCTGCATCGTCTACAAATGCAAGCGGGTGGACACAGACCGGCGCTTCCGCCGGCGTATTCTCCCCGACTAGCTACGCCTGGTCTCAGAAGCCGAATGAGACCTGCGCCGGAGGCGGCGGGCCGACGCGCACGCCTTCCATCGCCAGCATCTTTTCCTTGGTGGTCGAGCCGCCCGGTGCGGAAAAACCGCCGATCTTGCCGCCGGCGGCAAGAATGCGGTGGCAAGGGATGACCAGTGGCACCGGGTTGGCGCCGAGCGCAGCACCAGTTTCCCGCGCCAGCCCGGCATGGCCGGCGCGCTTGGCCAGCTCGCCATAGGTGGTGGTCTCGCCGAAGGCGAGCTTTCGCGCCGCGTCGTAGATGGCGAGGCGGAAATCGTCGACGCCGGTGAGATCGACCGGCACATCGGAGAAATCGGTGTCTTCGCCTGACGCATAGGCCTTTATCGCCGCGATCAGCTCGATGACCCACTGCGGTTGGGGGCTCGAAGCGGCGCTGCCGGCATGGTGCAAGAGCCGGCGTTCCACCGCGTCGCGGTTGCGCTGGGGCAGGCAGAGCCTCGTCAATCCGGCTCCGCTCCAGGCGATGCCCATGAAGCCGATCACGGTTTCGAAGACCGCGTGGCCGGCGGTGGCTTGAGAGGTGCTTTCCATGATGTGCTCCTTTCCGATAACGGACGGGAATCCAGTACATATCGAGAACGAGATATCGCATTTCCAGGTGGCGGTTGCCACCCGAAAACCATTCTTTTCTTGCTGCCTCAAACGCCGGCGGTCGCATCCGCGACCTTGGCTTCACGCGCCAAAAGGCGCGACGGCCGGTCGGCCTTGCCATTTTCGCTTCGCGAAAATGGTTTCCACCGATCGCGCGGAGCAGTGAACAGGACTTTTTCCTTCACCCGATTGCCCTGTATTCGAAGCCGGCAGGCTGCGGATTGCCGGGGGAAAGGCGCTGGTGTAAGGATTTTCTTAACAGACGAACCGGACCCGAGCGCGGCTTGCCAGCAAAAATCATCTTTCCCGCGATCGGCGTGATGCTCGCTGCGGCTGGCCTCAGCGGCTGTACCTCGACTTCGCAGACGAAGCCGGTGCCTTCCCTGACTGAAACCGCGACCGCAGCCGGTAGCGATGCCGGCTTTACGCTGGTGCTGCCCGACACGGTTTCAGTGCTGCCGGAATCATCCGGCGTCGCGCCTGTCCAGACGGCGGCGCTGCCTTTCGATTCCGCTGCAACGCCTGCCCAGCCAGCCGCCTTTGCCGGCCCGACCCCGCTGGCCGCAACTGCAGCCATGACGGCCGATGCCGCGCCCACCAGCGCAGCACCTGTCTATGCGACGGCTGCTGTGGCCATGCCGGTCACTGGCGCGGCAGGCAAGACGATGCCCGGGGTTCAGCAAGCCACCTATGTCGTGCCTGAGAATCCGTCCGCCCTGCTTTCGACCAGCCCTGCCAAGGAGTACTCGACGGGGCCGCGCGGCGAGATCGAGCGGCTGATCGAGAAATACGCCGCCTTCTATGAGGTGCCGGTCGATCTGGTGCGCCGCGTCGTCAATCGCGAGAGCACCTTCAATCCCAAGGCCTACAATCGGGGCCATTGGGGGCTGATGCAGATCAAGCACGCGACGGCGCGCGGCATGGGCTATGACGGGCCGGCGAGCGGGTTGTTCGACGCCGAAACCAATCTGAAATATGCAGTAAAATATCTGCGCGGCGCCTGGCTGGTGTCCGGCGGCAACGCCAAGCGCGCCGACCGGCTCTACCAGAGCGGCTATTATTACGACGCCAAGCGCAAGGGCATGCTGGAAGAAACCGGCCTTGGCCGCGACCGCGGTCGGCGCCGCCTGCAGCCCGACGCCTAAAAGCGCGTCGCGTTTGGACGGGTTGATGCAAAGGGCTTTTAGGTTCCTGTTTTGATGCATGCCGTTATCGCAAAACCGCTGCGCACTTTTGCGCAACAGGCATAGACGCCATGCCCGAGCCGCGCCCGCCGGCGCCGAACGACGTGAGGCTGCGCAAGATCCTCGATGACACGCTTGCTCCGCCGCGCTGGCCGGAAGGCTTCATCATGCGCGGCTTCGAGACCACCGACGCGCTCGCTTTGCATGCGCTGCTGACCACCGTGTTCGACGATGGCGCCGATGGGCCGTTCGACGAATGGTGGCCACGCATTTCAAGCGACGCGGAATTCGACCCTGCTTTGTGTTTCCTGGTCATCGACAGCAAAGGCCGACTGGCGGGTGCTGCGCTGTGCTGGACGCGGGCGTTCGTCAAAGACCTTGCCGTCCATCCCGAGGCGCGCGGCCGAGGCATCGCCGAAGCGCTGATGTGGCACGTCTTCTCCGCCTTTCACGCACGGGGCGCTGCGCATGTCGATCTCAAAACCAACACGGTTGAGAATGCCGCCGCCGTCAGGCTCTACGAGCGGCTGGGGATGTTCGAAGTCGACTGGGCGGGCTAGATGTGAGCGGCGGACTCTCAAGTCGAATCGTACCACCGCTCTATCTCTTTGTTTGAGTATCGGATTTCCCAAAACCGCTTCGCACTTTTGGGTCCGATGCTCTACCCCGGCTCCGGTCGGCTGCCCTTACGCAGGGGAAAGTGCATCGTTTGTGAACTGCTTCACATAGGTCGCCGACGGCAAGTGCTAAGACCCTGCCACGCCGTTCGGTCGGGGTACCGAGCGGAGGGTGTCGGAGGGGGCTGCACCGGCATGTGTCAGCCGCACTCCACGGCGGGTCCCGAGGCGGGTTCGGGATCCGCCTCCTCGTACGCTACCAAGCACCGCCCGCGAACCTTTCCGTTCCAAGCTGCTTTGTTATCGCTCAGTCAGGCGCGTTGCCGATCTTCTGCTTGAGCTCGAGCGCCCAGGCCCGGCCTTCGTCGCCGCCCCATAAAAGCCAGGCGATGTAGTCGGCCGACGGGTTTTCTTCACTGCCGAAGTTGCGGTCCTTCTTGTCGATCTCATGGCGGGCGAAATAGCTGACCATGCGCTGGATGGTGGAGGGCGAAAGCGTATCGCGGTTCTTGAGCTCGGTCGCCTGCGCAACCCCGACCTCGGTGCCGCCACGGCCAAATATGCCGCGCAGCCTGAGGCCCGTCGCGGCATTGTCGGCGACGATCTGCGGACAGCGCAGGTCGATTTCGTCATTGTCGGCTTCGCGCATGGTTTTTCCCCGATGTGGACCTATCCTCCTGAACGAAAAATGCGGTGAAATGCATCCCGTTCCGCAACGCTATTGCTTCGCAGCCGTCGGAGCCGGCCTGAAAGGAACTGTCCACCATGGCGACAGGCTGCATCTTGCCTGTATTCGTCGCACGGTTAGGCTTTGTTACAGCGGGCTTTCGAAATCGGAGAAACACAATGCGGCTTTTGCATTCCAAAACGGGTCTGGCCAAAACCGGCCTCGCCACCTTGCTCCTCGCCGTTCCGCTGCTTGCCAACGCGGCGCGTGCCGACGATTGCGCCAACGCGCAGGACCAGGCGACCATGAACGAATGCGCCGGCAAGTCGTTCACCGAAGCCGACAAGAAGCTCAACCACGCCTACAGGCAGATCGAGGGCCGGCTGAAGGACGATGCGGCATCAAAGAAGCTGCTGGTCGGTGCGCAGCGCGCCTGGGTCGCCTTCCGCGATTCCGAATGCGCTTTCCAGGGCGGCCCGCCCGATATGGCCGGCAGCATGTATCCGATGGTGGTCGCCGGCTGCCGGGAGAGCCTCACCAACGACCGGCTGAAGGATTTCGAGGGCTACCTCAATTGCCAGGAAGGCGACACGAGCTGCCCGGTGCCGGCGGCGCAGTAGCTTCGTTTGTTCCGCTCCCGTCGCGGCTGCCCCCTCATCCGGCCGCTTCGCGGCCACCTTCTCCCCGCCGGGGAGAAGAGGCTGGCGCCGGCGCTGCCGACCTCCTCTCCCCTCGGGGAGAGGTCGGATTGCCCCGAATTGCCCTTCGCAATTCGGTTAGCAATCCGGGTGAGGGGGCGTCTGCCGCCCGTCTGCGCAAAATGTCGGAACCGTCCGTCGTCATGCGTCCTTGAGAGGCAAGGCGCGTTGCCGGAACCTTGGCGCGCGTCGTCAAAATCCCCACAGATGGAGATGACGATGATCAGCTTTCCCAACGAATCCCAGGAATACCGCACCGCCCGCGAAACCCTCTTGCAGAAGGAGATCGAGCTGCGCCGCGCCATGGAGGATGTGGCCGTCGCCCGCCGCGCGCTGCCCAAGGGCGGGCTGGTGCCTGAGGATTATGTGTTCGACGGGCTTGGCGCCGATGGTAAGCCGGCCCGCATAACACTGTCGGAGCTGTTTTCACCCGGCAAGGACACGCTGATCGTCTACTCGATGATGTTTCCGCGCCATCCGCAAGAGACGCGCGACGTGGCGACGAGCGGCGGCACGGCCAAGCTCGCGCGGCCGGACCAGCCATGCCCGTCCTGCACGGCGCTGCTCGACCAGTTCGACGGCGCCATTGCCCATCTCGAGGCCGCCGGCTTCAATTTCGCCGTGGTGGGCAAGACCGCGCTTGAAAACCTGATCACGCTCGGCCGCGACCGCGGCTGGACGAACATGCGGCTGGTCTCCTCGGCCGGCAACAGCTTCAAGCGCGACTACCATGCCGAGGCCGACGACGGCGCGCAGTTGCCGATGCTATCGGTGTTCCATCGCGATGCCGACGGCATCCGCCATTTCTGGAGCTCCGAACTTGGCTTCACGCCGTCCGAGCCCGGCCAGGATCCGCGCGCTGTCGGCACCTGCGAGCCCTTGTGGAACCTGATGGATTTCACGCCGGAAGGCCGGCCGAACTGGGACGAGCAGCTGCAGTATGCCGGCGCGTCCTGCCACTGACCTTGGCAGCCAGGCACATTTTCGCCGCCGAGCGGGGTGGGACAGGAGTGCTGACACTTCATTCCTGTCCCGTGCGCAACTTCGCCGCTTGTGTCGCGTTGGACTCTCCGAGGACACACAACCCGGAGATTTTCGATGAGACCGCATCTCGCTATTGCCATGCTTGCTTTGCTTGCCGCTGCGCCGGCGGCCTTCGCCCAGTCCGCCACGCCGGCCGATCTTCCTGCTGTCGGCGAAACCAAGGTCGACACCGAGACCTTCTCCAAAACGGCCGCCAGTGCCAACCGGTTCGAGATTGAAAGCAGCAGGCTGGCGGAAAAAAAGAACGTCGCCGCCGATGTCAGGGAATTCGCCGCGCTGATGGTCAGGGATCACACCAAGGCTGGTGAGGATTTCAAGGCAGCGCTCGAACACAGCCAGACGACGGCCTCAGTGACTCCGAGCGGCCCCGCTTTGTTGCCGAAAGACCAGGCGATGCTGGACCAGCTCAAGAATCTCGACGGCGATGAATTCCAGGCGAAATACATCCTCCTGCAGACCGAGGCACACAAGCAGGCGCTGGCGCTGTTTTCCACCTATGCCCAGTCGGGCGAAGACCCGGCGCTGAAGGAATTCGCCAAGAAGACGCTACCGACGCTGCGGATGCACGAAAAGCACCTGAAGACTCTGGCCGCCGCCCACAGCTAGGCTGGAGCCAGAGCGGGGCGGTTCAGACTGAGCGGTGTTCAGCTCGTTTTGATCTGCTCGACCGCAGTCACCAACAGTTCGGCCATGGCGCTGCGAATCTGATGATCCGACTGGGCGACGCCCGCCGCGTCGAAATCGGCGCGTACCTTACGGAACACATCGTCGTCGCCTGCCTCTTCGAAATCCGCGCGCACCACCTCTTTCGCATAGGCGTCGGCGTCCTCGCCTGATTTGCCGAGCTTTTCGGCGGCCCACAGGCCGAGCAGCTTGTTGCGGCGCGCCATGGCCTTGAACTTCGTTTCCTCGTCCATCGCAAACTTCTTTTCGAAGCCTTCCTGACGGTCTCTCATATTGCTCATGGTTTGCCTCGTTCAGGTGTTAAGTCTCCGATCTTCATCCGATGGACAAGAAGAGCGGCGGGCCGAACATGGCGTGCATATACGTCATAAGCAAGACCGGACCGTCCATTCCACAGGGCGTCGACTTCGGCGGCCGATCATTGTGGCCGACTGCCCGTCGCACCGATGTGATTTGACGTTGCCGCGCCGCGACCTACTCTCGAATGGCGGGATGAACCGAGGAGACGAGCGATGCAGTTCAACGGGATCCGGAGCGTCACGCTGGCAGCGGCGGCGATGCTTGCCGCCGGCACCGCGGCTTACGCTCATCACGGCTGGTCGTGGACTGAGGACGGGTTCTTCGAACTCCGGGGCAGGATCACGGCGATCTACATAGGCAATCCGCACGCCACGCTGGATGTCGACGCCGAGGGCGAGGCCTGGCGGGTGGACTTGGCGCCGCCGTCGCGCACCATCGCCGCCGGCCTCACGGAGGAGGTCGCCAAGGTCGGCGACGAGGTGACCGCGATCGGCCACCGCTCGCGCGACGAGACCGAGAAATGGATGAAGGCGTCCCGCATCATCGTCAACGGCAAGACCTATGACGTCTATCCCGACCGCGTGCCGCCGGCCTGAATGGAAGGGCTGCTGGCCGGCATCGAGCAACTCGCTCTCGTCAGGGGGCTGAAGGCCTCCTTCGTCGCCTACCCCATTGTCAACGCGCTGCACATAATGTCGATCGGCGCGCTGCTGACCAGCGTTGGGCTCATGGACCTCAGGATCTTGGGCGCCTTCCGCGCGCTGCCGCAGACGGCGTTCGTCGCGCTGCTGCGCCGCATGGCGTTGAGCGCGTTCGCTGGAGCGCTTTTTACCGGGGCGCTGCTCTTTTCGGTCAGGGCGAGCGAATATGCGGCGATGCCGATTTTCCTCGCCAAGATGGGGCTTATCGTGCTTGCTGGGGTCAATTTCGTAGCGTTTATGCGGTTTTGCCGGGCAAGGGGTGGGGACGAGCCGGCCGGCGGGAGCGCGGCCATGCTGGCGGGGCTTTCGCTGATGCTGTGGATGTCGGTGCTATTCGCCGGACGGTTCATCGGTTTTCTCTAACCAAACCAATCGTCGGCACTGGCCTTCCCGAGGCCGGCAGATAAACTCGCTGCAAACACAGGGAGTTTGTCATGAACAAGGAAGTCATCGAAGTGCCGGTGTTGTCGGCGGCTGTGCGCGCGCTAGGCGTGCCGCTGTCGCTGGTGACCAAAGGGGCGGGGCTGGTTTTCGTGTCCGGCACACCGCCGCTAGATATCTCGACGGGCAAGCTGGTCAAGGGCGACATCGAGGTGCAGACGGAGGCGTCGCTGAAGGCGCTGAAACATTGCCTGGAAGCGGCGGGTACCTCGCTCGACAATGTGGTGATGGTGCGCATCTACGCCGCCAATTCCGGCTTCTACAACGCCATCAACCGCGTCTATGCCAAGTACTTCAACGTCAATCCGCCGGCGCGGAGTTTTGTGCCGGTGGCGTCATCGCCGATGGAGTTTGGTATTGAGATTGAGTGTGTTGCTGTGGGGTGAGTGAACGACATTAGTAGCTGAAGTGTCGGCAAGGCTGCTGCCATTCTAGCCCAGCAAATGGGTCGGCGCCAATATT
The DNA here is from genome assembly GCF_040319125.1 of Mesorhizobium sp. M0938. Taxonomy (NCBI): domain Bacteria; kingdom Pseudomonadati; phylum Pseudomonadota; class Alphaproteobacteria; order Hyphomicrobiales; family Phyllobacteriaceae; genus Mesorhizobium; species Mesorhizobium sp. M0938. The sequence continues at coordinate 339,167 of NZ_JAMYNS010000008.1, forward strand.
GAGGCTGACAACGACGATGGCATCAATTCCAGCATTCCTATCTTCGCAAACCAATACGATTGTGCAATGAATTGAAATTAGGGGGATTTTACTATGGCAGAGAGCGAGAACGTTGACGCTTCTTCGGCGTCCGAAAATGAGCGCCTACGCTTCAGTGTGAGCCTAGGACGTAGACTCATTACCGCGTAGCCAGATGCGGATTGCGACGAGTTTGAGAGCGGCAAGATAGTTCTCAGCCAGCTTGTCG